>VGSE01000007.1 GCA_016875135.1 Deltaproteobacteria bacterium | reverse complement strand
GCAATGGAATGGCTCTGGGATTCCCCTTTACATTGATGAAGCGCGTCTCCCCAAACGGTAATGTCACTAATTAACAAGCCCAAAATTGGAAACCCCTGACAAAACCTATCGAATTTACGAAGAGTTTTTAATTGTGAAGAAAGTGAATATATCTCCATCATTATGCTCTATCTCTCCCATTCGCCATGTGTCTATAATGTTTGAAGAACCTTAAATCTTAAGAGAACGAAATGCGGAACGTCGGCTACAATTTTTTTCTAATCTTATTTTTTTCGACTGCCAGGGTGGGCCTTGGGGAAGTGGAACCTAAAATATTTTCAATCGAACCCACAGCTCAAAAACCTGGTGAAACTATTTTGATTCGTGGTCGAAACTTACCCATGGTCATTTCCGTCAAGTTTGATTCTCATGAGTCACCGCTGATTAATCCCATTTCAAATGAAGAATTAGAAGTGATGGTTCCCTTACCAACATCGCCCTCCCAATCCGGCCCATGGAAAATAACGGCTCTTAATTTTGAAACCGCTTTTGGTCCGATTTCGATTAGCGACAAACCAATAGTTATTTTAAAATCAAATCCACCACCAAAAATCATTTCGGTCGTGCCCTCTCATGGAAGCAGAAAGGGTGGGACAGAAGTACGTATCTTTGGAGAAGGATTCCACAAGAAATCGATTGTCAAATTGAGTGGTGTTCCCTGTGCCGCAACCAGGTGGAGAGGCCCCGGTGAGTTAAGTTGCAAGACTCCGCCCCATCGTGCTGGTTCTGTTGAGATTAGCGCAGAGAACCCTGATTCTCAGAACAGCCGCTTAAAAAATGGGTTCTTTTATAGTTGGGCGCAACATTTTGGGCTTGAAGACACTTTCTCTGAAGGGACTCAAATAGTTTCTGATAAAATGGGTAACTTTTATATCGCTGGAAACAGCAGTTACAACTCTCAAGACGGAGAATTTTCGGAAAGTACCAAAGGATTCCTGCTAAAACTAAGCCCGGAGGGCACTACTCTTTGGAATGTTTCGCTGGGTAAAGAGAATCAAGCGAGTTTTATCAAATCGATAACTCTAACTATGGACAATCAGATTCTTATTGCAGGTCATCAAAAAGCATCTAGCGGGAATCAAGCTTTTATTAGTAAGTACAGTACGCAAGGAAAGTTAATCTGGGGCCAACCGCTACTCAAAATGCAAAAAAGCGAAACCTTAGCGGGTTCACCCATTATTGAGCAGATTCTTTCAGATAAAACGGGAAATATTTACGTAGTGGGCTCGACCGATATCGATTTACAAAACCGAAAGCCTATCTCAGGATGGCGAGCATTTATGGCAAAGCTCGATTCTAATGGAACAATGCTTTGGAGCCATCATGAGGGAAGGCCCGACTCTTCGGGCTACCATTTAGTCCTTGGCAAAACAGCCGTTTTTGATTCTAAAGAAGAACTTGTTTTGGGAGGCGTTGCCATTACCCAACTTAACGACGATAACGGCTCGACGACAGGCCCATTGTTTATTTCTAAATACCACGTTCAGGGGTCAGAACCTCCTAACAGGCTTTGGCTTAAAAAAATAAACGAAGTTCCTAACTCGACTCCTCACACTCTTGAGACCGTTTCTATTTCTTTATCACAACAAAATGAGCCTGTTATATTAACCCGATACCAACCACTCAACACTTCAGAAAATCAGACCAGGTTTTATTCGCTGAACAAACTGTCCGCTTCGGGAGAAATCGTTTTCGGTAAGAGTAAGTATGATTTTTTCGAAAATGTTGAGCTTGAAAAACCTATTGTCGATTCGAAAGAAAATATATTTCTCATCGGAAAAAGTTTTAAAAACTGTCCGAACAATACGTCTTGCAAGAAGTCGGATGTTTTTTTAGCAAAACTAGACAAACGCGGTAAGAAACGTTGGCAGCAAAGCAAAGAAACTCTGGCCTCAACAACTGCTTCAGCCGCAATCATTCACGATGGGGAACTGTACGTCACGGGCAGCGTTCAGGGAGATTTAGAGGACCAACCCACTATCGGCCGTCGGGATATTCTTGTTTCCAGGTATACGCTTGATGGAGAGATTCGATAACTAAATCAGATTTAACTTTTTACTTCTGTCCACAATCGTATCATTGCCGAAAGGCCTTCATCCTCTAAGATGTGTAAGAAACTCATTGCTCTTAATTGCTTGTCGGTCGGATAAAGTAAAATATCCTTTTGCATTGCTGAAGGTAGCTTAGCTTTCGCTGAGCGATTGGGGGTGGCTAGATGATTGGCTTGAACAAGCGATAAAGCGTTATCGGGATCTAAAAAGTAGTTGATAAATTGATGTGCCTCTAGCGTTTTTCGACTGCCCACGGGAATTGCAAAGTTATCGGTCCAAACCGAATTTCCCTCTTTAGGAAGAAAGTACTTGATATGAGGATAATCCACAGCAATTTGAAGACCATGGGTAGAGAACGCGTGAGCGATGGTAACATCTCCACGCATCAAAAGAGTTTGAGGCTCTGAGGAAAAAAGAGCAATTTGACTCTTAACCTTCGCAATTTCTTTAGCGATCTCTTCTAGGATTTTGGGGTCGTTACAATTAGGATCTTTACCCTGCCAATATAAAACAGCAGAAAAAACTTCTCTCATATCATCTAACAAAGATGTGTGCCGAGGATCGGGAGATTTAAATAAAAGCTCCCAAGAAATATCTCCTTCCGTTAACTTAACTCGTTCCGTATTAATCAAGATTCCAGTCGTACCTCGAACAAAAGGAACTGTAAAAACCAACCCCGGATCATAGGAGAGATTAAAATAGTAATTCTCAATATGCTTTAAATGATTCAGAAGGGTTTTATCCAACGGCTGTAGCATATTAAGCCGAATCATTTGCTCAATCATGTAATCAGAGGGCTGAATAATATCGAACCCTCGCGCTCCTGCCTTTATTTTGGCAAGAAGCTCTTCATTACTGGAGATGTAAGATAGCTCTACCTGAATACCGGTCTTTTTGGTGAATTCAGTTAATATAGAGTCGGGATAGTATCCACTCCAAGTAACGACCCTAAGTACCTTTGAAGCATCTTCCTGATTTCTAAAAAAAATGACTACTGAAACCAAAAGAACAAGAATTCCAGCAAGAGCAATGACTCTTTTCATCGACTATTCCTGAACAACAAAGTTCTTAAATTGCCAGGCGTCCTTAAGGTCGAGATCAAGAGTGAATTCTTTACCGAAATAATTTTTTAACTGTTTGAGTGGTGTCCAATTGGATCGAGTGGAAATAAACCTGCCCAAATACGGTTTTGAAACCTCAAGAACAAAGTTATGGGGAAGATCATCAGGAACGACAACCCCTTTTTGTGGGTTTTCAATCATCCATAATACGGCAGCGACGACCGATATCGCGACTTGCATCGTGGTCGCATTTTGATGAGGAACAAGTCGGCGAGACTCTTCGATACTTAATATTGAACCGACCCACCAAGAATTGTAGGAATGCCCCATGATTAGGGCCCCAAGAATATCCTCTCCGGCTGTGATCTCATCATTCATGATGCGGATTCTAGATTGGAGGTTGTAGTTGTTTCCGCGAAGCTCATTCAAAGATGCAATGGCCACATCGCTAGGGCAATAGGCGTAATGTACGGTCGGACGATAAATGGCTTGATCATTCTCCCAAACGGTTAACTTATCAGATATGGTAAAGGCTTCGCCATGACGAACCACCATGCCGTGAATGTCATAATTGGGAACCCACGATCTTACCCAAGTGTTCATTCCCATTTTGGCTAAGCAAATTTGATTCTTAGGCCCCTCAGGATGCTGAACAGCCAAAGAAGGCAATGTTTTTTCATGCGTTCCCCATCCCATTTCAGCCGTAGTGGTTCCTTCTTCTCGAAAACCCTCCACGCTCCAAGTATTCACGAATTCATCCACCTCTTTGGGGCGATTTGAGATTTGGGTGTCTCTTTCGCTGCAATGAATAACCTTAACCCCAAGCTCCATCGCAAGATGATTAAATTTTTTATCTTTGACCAGTGAGCTAAGTAGTTCCGATTGCTCTCGTTCCACTTTTTTCTCTTCTATCAGAGCTTGGGAGATATCGATGAGCCCCTGTTTGGTAAAGTGCGAAATAAGTCCAGGGTTGGCTCCATGCTCTAAAACAGCGGTAGGACCAGGTGTTGTCCAATCTGAGATCATTCTGCGAACATTCATATGACGCCAATAGAGTGTTTTTTTTGTGGGGTGAGAGCCCTCTGCATCTTTGTAGGGATTCCAAACTTCTACTGATGTATTCAGGTACATCACTCCATGGTTGTGACACCAATCAAGAATTTCACAGCAATCGATATTCCAGGCAAGATCGATCAAAATATCGCCGTCACCCACATACTGGGTCAGCAAAGAGTGAAGATTTTCCTTAGTGACTTTGTTTTTAACAAAGCTTACCCCTTGCTCAATCCAGGGCTTAAGTTGAGGTTCTGCATCGACAAAATCCATCACCGTAATATTTTTATGAGGGACATTTAGATGTTTTAGAAGTATCGGTAAAGTACATTGAGCTACCGATCCAAATCCGACAAAAAGCACACGTTTTTCAAAATGGGTCATTTATTTCCTCTTTAATTGTTTGATAAACTAGAAATGGAACCTTCGTCAATTTAAAGGGTGACATTTTTGTCGAAAAACGAATAAAAAAGACAAATATTTTTTTATTAAGAGCTTTGCAATGGACAAACGTAAACTAGTAGACGCTTTCGTAGTACAACTCAAAAATGATTTAAATATTCTAAATCAAGCTGCGGTATCGACCTATCAGGGGGCTATCCACTCCGACAGTAAAGCCGAAGATCAGTATGACACTAGGGGTCTTGAGGCCTCGTACTTAGCCGGAGCTCAAGCGAAACGGGTTACCGAACTCGAAGAAATCATCAAAACCTACCAATACATTGATATTAGAGATTTTGGACCTGAGGATAAAATTTCAGCGACCGCACTTGTGGGACTTCAATCGGATAATAAAGTGTCTTACTTTTTACTGATGCCCCAAGGTGGAGGACTTTACCTTCACTACGAAGAAAAAAACATACAAATCTTAACCCCGCAATCCCCCATCGGAGAGATGCTCTTGGGTAGAAAACTCCATGAGGAATTTGAAGTTCTTATTCAAAATAAATTTCGGGATTACGAAGTGGTTTCAGTAGAGTAATTTTTAATTACGGCTTTATTATCCTTTAGTCCTTATTCCCCGCTCAGCCAAAAGCCTTCGGACCAAGTCTCTTTTATCACCCTGGATTTCGATCGTTCCCTCTTTACCTTCAAGATTAAATGTTCCACCGGAGCCACAACGATTTTTAAGAACTTTGGTGAGGTCTTTCAAAAAAACATTAATTTTCGGTAGCCCATCTATGACCGTGACTGTTTTACCTGAGCGACCCGTTTTTTCTATTCTTAGGACCGCAGTAAAGTTTGAAGATTTAAGTTCTACCGAAGGAGGGCAAGTGCAATTAGACACTAGCTCCTTACATTTCGGGCATTTCTGATTGAGCTTAGAATCGGTTGAATAGACGAGTTTACTTTCCACTTTTGGGTTTCCTTAATCGAATCCCTTCTTCCTCAATAGTGATGAGATTTTTTTTGTAGAGAGTTCCAACGGTCATTTTGTATTTCTTTTTACTCAAGCCAAAAAGATTCTTAATCTCATCGGCCGAGGATTTGTCAGTTACTGCTAAAAAACCGCCCCCTTTTTCAAGGAGGTCCAAAATTTTCTGCCCAAAATCCTTAACCCCCCGATATCCGGAAGGCTGAAGACTTAAATCGATCTTCCCGTCTTCTCGAACAAATTGGATATACCCTTCTACTTGTTGTCCAATATGAAGGGGTTGGTAGATCTCATTCTTATAAAGAATTCCTAAGTGGCGTCCATTGATAATGGCTTTAAAGCCCAAATCGGTCGCGCTAAAAATAAAAAGGTTAACTTTAAGCCCTTCATAATAGTTTTCAGGTCTTTTATCCAAATACTTTTCGACTCTCATCGAAGCCGAAATACGCTGGCTACTATCCAGATAGAGATAGACGACCACTTTATCCCCGACTCTTAACTCTCTAGTTTGTTCTCTGAAAGGCAAAAACAGATCTTTCGGCAGTCCCCAATTCAAAAAGGCCCCAACCTTTTGTATCGAAGCTACTTTGAGAGAGGCGAATTCGCCGACACTCGTCATCGGGATTTTAGTGGTTGCAACAAGCTCCCCATGAGCATCAGTATAGATAAATACTGAGAGCACACTTCCCACCTGGCAGTCGGGTGGAGCCTCTTGGGTCATCAGCGCAATTTTTCCTTCAGAACCTCCATCGAGAAAGAGTCTTCCTGGGGTTCTTTCTACGACCATCAATCGATTCTGTTTACCTATTTCAATCATAAAATAATACTGTACCAATCTGAATTAAGAAGAAAGGTATCTAAATTTAAAATTTGAGATTTCATTGAGCGGGAGTTCTATCAAAAACAGTATTGTGCCGCAACATGCCTCTTCAAAAGCTTACTCAAAGGGTGCAGGTAACAAATTAAAGTGAATGAATAAGCTCTTTACCAAAGCGAACTCCAAAGCCACTTGGTTTTTTAGGAATATGACCTAGGGCCTCTTCAGGATCCATTGCACCAAGATCGATGTGAACCCAATCAACCCCTTTTTCGACAAACTGGCTTAGGAAATAGGCAGCTTCGATGTGATCGACTCCGCCAGAGAGACGACATTGTTTAATATCAGCGATTTCCGATTTTAAACAACGCCCATAATCAGAATCATTGGGAAAGGACCATACTCTTTCTCCACTTAAGATGCCCGCTCTGCGAATGAGTCTTAGAAGTGATTTTCGGTTGGAATATCCGCCTGAATATTGAGTGCCTAGAGCCCGAATAACACTGCCTGTAAGAGTTGCAAAATCCAGCACCAAGTGAGGTTTTTCTCTTGAGGCCAAGGTCAAAGTATCGGCCAAGATCATTCTTCCTTCGGCATCGGTGTCTACGACTTCGATCGTCTTGCCCTTGAGAGAAGTGATAACGTCATTGGGCCGATAGGCCGAGGCAGTTAGTAGGTTTTCGGTGATAGCGAGATAGCCCGTGATTTGAACTGACCATTTTTCTTGGGCGGCAAGCAGACAAAGTGCTAAAGCAACGGCACTCCCTCCCATATCATTGTTCATCCCAAACATATGGGGGCCAGTTTTCAGGTTGTTTCCGCCAGTATCAAAAGTGATCCCTTTTCCCACCAAAGCAATTTTTTTCTTCGCCGTTTTGGGTTGATAGGAAATTTTAAGAATTCCGCTCGAGTTGTGCCCACTGCCCTTAGCAACTGCAACAAAGGCACCAGCCTTCATTTCTTCAAGTTTGTTGAAGGAGAAAAATTCAGTTTTCAGTCCCGCTTTTTTAGCCAGTTCAGTTGCAGTTGCCACATAGACGGCAGGGGTAAGATCATTTCCTGCTCTTTGAACAAGGTGTCTTACTAAGTTGGTCTTTTCGGCAGACGACCGACTAGATTCCAAGATTTTTTCCAATCCACTCAACCTGGCATGAGAAAGTTTAAACGATACTGAAAGTTTTTCTTTTTTTTGGGGCTCTTCTTTTTTTGAAGGAGTTTTATATTTGGGTGGTTCGTAATTTAAAATTTTGGCAGCCGAAGTGAAGCTATCCACCAGAATTTTTTCCTGAGAGTCATTTGTTCCTATGAGAAAGATGAGAACGTTGACGGGGCTTTCAACTTTCAGAGAAGTTAAAACTTCACGAGAAAGTTCTAAGGAAGAAAAAACACTTAAATTCTTGGGCAAAACAAGAATTGAAAATTTTTGTTTGGAGGTAAGATCGAAGGTTAGATGATTTTTAGCTTTAAATTTGAATTTTCTGCTTACTAGAAAATTTGAGATTTTGGCCGCCGTCTTTTCATCAAAATGTTTTTTTAATTGCGTGGATGAGAATCGGGTATCAACGATTAAGACTCTTGCCGAATAGTCGCGGAGGTTGAAATTGTCTTTGGGGGCGAGAAGTTTTTGGGTATTAGTTAAAGTTTTCATGTGAGTAAAGATAACGTAAAAAGCCAATAAATACAATTCTTTAGTCTGTTGTCTGGCGACCTAAATTCATTGTCTTTAAAAGAACTTGTCAATGGCGCATTGTTCTAGCATGGTGAGTCGTATCGGCTTGGATTAGTTTTTGGTTTTGTGCAGGCCGAGATTCGGGGGGAATACTAGGCGGTCTAGTTTTCCTATTTCAAAACTTATTTGAGTCAGGAGACTTCCATGAAAGCAATATTAACCGCTGTTTTATTGGTTTCAAGCAGCATAATGGCAACTCCGGTTGCCGAATCCTATAATCAAGATCTCGATATCTATCAATACGTCGAAGAGATCAAAACTCCCAAAAGCTTTGAGGTTAAGCTGGATAAAATGGGGATTCCTCGATCGGAAATGGAGACTGGAGAACTAGATGTTATTTTTGACTCTATTATTAACTTAGGAAAAAAGGTGTGGGCTATCGTAGAAAGCAATAAACCTGTTGTGAATGTCAGCTATCTCTATGCTAATGCTTTACCAAAAGGGGTTAGAAGCTCTGAAGACTTGGAGAGCTTTTCTCCGCTTCAAGTGAAGTCATACCGCGTGTATGGTAAAAATTTGTATGGGATAACAGTGTACGACCTAACCTATTCGCTTATTCATCGTTACGGCGGAAACTATCAAGGAAGAGGAAGGTATTTGGAAAATGTTGCAGTCGTTCCCACTGCTTTAGATGTTATGTGGGGATACACCGTTGATTATAAAGTTGAAAACGTGTCTGTACTCAACGTAGGAACTAGAGAGAATCCTGTTGGGTCGGTTCTTCTTGGGACTCTATTCAAAGTGTCGACTATCATAAAATCCTCTGAATCTCACTCTATTTACGATTTTCGAGGAGACAGTGCGAACGTTTTTGCAGTTAAACGTTAATTGTAGTCTTTAAAAAAACCAAAGGGGGACCCTTCTCGTTATGAGAAAGATCCCCCTTTTTTTTGAATTGGTTCTTAGGCTTGACTAAACCCAATCGTCTTTAACATCGCTGTAGGCGGTTTTAGGGTGTTGATAATCGCAACCACTAAAGGAATGATCACGATTAAAGCTTGCACCACAGGAACAAACTGTGGAGCTGCAACGGCGATTAAAGGCAGTGCTTGATTTAAAATGGCAAGCACAGTGTTTAAGTCTATTTTACCTTGCTGAAGATTACCGGCGAACACGCCAATAAGACTTAATGCAAGAGTGAAAGAACTCAACTTACCATTAGTTTGAGGAATAGCCGCAAAGATAGCGTTAATGGCATTGAGCGCATTAGTGATATCATTAGCGGTGGCTCCTCTAACTGGGCTCACTGGAACTTTAATTTTTCCATCTTTTACCATTTGAATAAGAAGCGCTTTTAATTCCGCGACCGAAATAGGCGGAGCTGAAGGCTTGGTAGGCCTCTTGCGAACTGCATGATAGGCGTTTAACTCTGTGACATTGGTTAAAGCGTCTAGGGCCTGTTCTTCGGTCATCGAGCGATTGTATTCTCGACCGCAAGCGGCGAGTAATATCAGCCCGATGGAAAAGATTGCTATGGTTTTGTTAAACATATGGGTTCCTCCGGTTTAGTTTTTTGGATTACTTCGTTTTTTACGCGGGAGGGCAACGTACAACAAAGGCCACTACAAGACTCAGTGTGTCATAAATTTGTGTAATTATTGTTAAGCGGTGGTGAAAAAGTTGCGTAAAGATTATGCGTAAAAAAACAATATGTGCCCCAGTTGAGGTGGTTTTTTAAGAAACTGGTCCGATATCTCTCTTTTTAAGTTGCAAAGATTGATAGAAGGCCAAAGACATGTGAAAAAACATTTTTTGCAGCCCTTGATAATTGAGAGTAGAAATAAAGGCCATGTCGACCTTTTTTCATCCCTATCCCGATTTTGCGGAAATTCAATCTTTGCTCTCGTTAGAGCAGAAACAGATTCAGAACTCAGTTCGAGAATTTGTTCAAAAGGAAATTGAGCCCTTGATTGTAGAGTCCTATCGGAAAGAGTCGTTTCCTATTTCGATTCTATCCAAAATGGGTGCGATGGGACTCATGGGCCCCAATCTAGTAGGCTATGGTTTGCCGGGAATGGACAGCATCAGCTACGGCTTAGTCATGAAAGAGCTTGAACGGTGTGATTCCGGAATTAGAAGTGCCGCTTCTGTTCAAGGGGCGTTGGTTATGTTTCCGATTCATGCTTTTGGGACAGAGGAACAAAAATCGTTTTGGTTGCCTAGACTTGCCAAAGGACAGAGTGTCGGATGCTTTGGATTGAGTGAGTCAGAAGGGGGCTCGGATCCCGGGGCTATGAAGACCGTGGTTCAAGATAGTGGAGATCACTATCTTCTTCAGGGTTCGAAAATGTGGATTACTAATGGAAACCTAGCCGAAATCGCTGTTGTTTGGGCAAGAATGGTCGAGGGAATTAGGGGTTTTCTTGTGCCGCTAGATTTGGAAGGGGTCCAAGTCATTAAGATGCAGAACAAACTCTCTCTAAGAGCCTCTGTGACTTCGGAGCTTATTTTTGACCGTGTGAAACTTCCCAAATCCGCTTTGCTTCCCAAAACCGAAGGCTTAAAGTCGGCGCTTCAATGTCTCAATCAAGCTAGATTTGGCATTGCTTGGGGAGTGATTGGTGCTGCAGAGGCTTGTTATTTAGAGGCTTTAAATTTTGCAAAAAATAGAATTCTATTTAAGAAGCCGTTGACCTCATTCCAGTTGGTTCAACGAAAATTAGCCATCATGGCGACTCAAATCACTCAAGCACAGCTTTTAGTATTTCGTCTGTCTCAAATCAAAGATCAAAAGAAAATCCAGCCCGCTCAAGTTAGCATGGCTAAACAGGTTTGTGTGCAGATGGCTTTAGACGTGGCTAGAACTTGTCGAGATATTTTGGGAGCCAATGGGATCATGGATGAATACAAAACGATGAGACATATGGCTAACCTGGAAACGGTCTACACCTATGAAGGCACTAATGACATTCATCTTTTAGTATTAGGGCAAGAAATCACTGGAACCCCGGCCTTTAATTAAAAAGGGAGCTTTTTTACAGACAGAATTGTTCTTGAGCGAGGCGGAGGCACTCGTCGTCTTATAGCAAAGTTTTGTGAGCTCTCCCTATTGCTTTATTACTTTGCAAATTTATCAGTTGCCGCAATGAGCCCCTTTGAAATTCCAGTCTCGAAAGCCGAATGGCCTGCATCGGGAACTACAATCAACTCTGCTTCAGGCCAAGCCCGATGAAGTGCCCAAGCGCTGTCCATGGGACAAACGACATCATATCTTCCCTGCACAATTACAGCTGGGATATGGCGAATTTTATCGATGTTTCTTAAAAGCTGTCCATCGATTTCCATAAAGCCTTTGTTGATAAAGTAATGGCATTCGACTCGAGAAAAAGCGATAGCAAATTCATCTTCTCCATAATGAGAAATAAAATCAGGATCTGGAAAAAGTTTACTGGTGCTTCCTTCCCAAACGCTCCAAGCTTTAGCCGCTTCTATCTGAATTTTTTTGTCTGAATGAGTGAGACGCTTGTAATAGGCCGAAACCATATCATGGCGTTCATTCTCTGGAATATGGTTCCAGTAGGGTTCCCAGGCATCAGGGAAAATTTCACTTGCCCCTTTTTGATAAAACCAATCGATCTCTTTTTTTCGAAGAAGAAAAATGCCTCTTAAAACAAGTTCAGTGACTCGGTCGGAGTGAGTTTCCGCATAGGCAAGAGCGAGAGTGCTTCCCCAGGAGCCTCCAAAGACTTGCCATCTTTCAATTCTGAGATGGGTGCGAAGCTTTTCCATGTCTTCGACTAAATGCCAAGTTGTATTGTCGATTAAGGAGGCATGAGGAGTGCTTTGGCCACAACCACGTTGATCGAATAAAATGATGCGATACTTTCGAGGATCAAAATATCTTCTGTGTTTAGGCTCAGTCCCTCCGCCAGGGCCACCATGAACAAAGCAAACAGGCTTTCCTTTGGGATTGCCGCTTTCTTCATAATAGATCTCATGAAGTTCTGAGACTTTAAGTTTCCCTGTATTATAGGGAGTGATATCTGGATAAATCCAGCGGTGTGGGTCTTTTTGTAGTGTTTCCATATTGGAAAGATTTACATAAAAATCTCTTTTCGTCACTGGTCAAAAGGGTTAGAAGAGAAAACAGAACTAAAAAAAATCCAATGACAGTAATCGAGCTTAAAGAAAAACTAGACAAAAAAGAGGATATTCTAATTCTAGATGTCCGGGAAAAGGACGAATTTGAATACGCTAATATTGGCGGTACTCACATTCCTTTAAGCGAGTTTGCACAACGGTTTCAAGAACTCGATTCCGATAAACACTGGGCGGTTCTTTGCCATCATGGAATGAGAAGCGCTCAAGCAGTTGCCTTTTTGCGGAGCCAGGGATTTAAGAACGTTCAAAATATTAGTGGCGGTATTGAAGCTTGGTCGGTGCAAATAGATCCCAAATTACCTAGATACTAAATGTCTACACCTCAATGGCACTTCCCTTGCTGCTTTAGGGGAAGTGAGAAACTCATAGGGTGTAGTGTTTGTGAATACAGCTATTTGGAAAAAGAAAAAAAAGCGCAAAGAGGGTGAAGAGGAAGATTTTAACCGTGAAGGGCAATGGACCCGTGCCTTTAATGTCAGACAAGAATCTTGGTTTGCGTTCGAAAATTGGGCCCACGAGCACCACTACCACATGGTAGCTTGTAAAGCGCACCGCCGTCTCTACTCGAAGGGGGCCGACCCCAATTACTATACGACTTTTGTTGATATTCGACACGATTCTGAGCGTGTTGTTTTGGCTTCTTGGATTCAAGTCGGATTTCGACTAAGGGCTTTAACTTTCTTTTTGTTGCCTGCTATATTGCCTTTGAGTCCGGTGGGTTTTAGAGGAATTCGTACTCGAAGGCGAGCTTGTCATGATCTTAATGCCATTTTAGAGAAGTTTAAACAAACTCCGATCCACCAAAGCCAAGGGCTACACATTGCAGACATGGACTTAAGTTCCCTTGTTTTGCTTGGGAAGATGCTCCTTTTAATTGCTGGATTCACCTCTGTGCTTTCAAGTCGCATCGAGCTCTCACCTGGACTGTCCAATTTTTTAATGAATGAGCTTTTTAAGAGAGTTATGGTGATTTCCGGGGTTGGAACTTTGATGTTTTTAGTCCATCATTTTGGGGTGGCTCGACGAGTGTTGGAGCCATGGAAAAAAATGGTCTCTGCCGGAATCGTGAGTTTGCTATTTACCGCATCGGCTGTGTTTTTCCTTACTCGAACACGAACCGAAGATTTAGAGGCCAAAGTTAACTACCACTGCCTTCTTCACTTTAACTCCAAAAGATGTAGTTCGGCCATTGAATCTTTGCCGGAAAAAGTTCGAGAAAATTTGGCTCAACGGATACAAGCTTTCCAAAAAGAACTTGCTGTAAAAAAATAACATTTCTCGTCTTGGCATCCCAATCTGATTAGGATAGCCGTTTACTCATGAAAAAATATTTATATTTGGTTTTAGGGTTTCAGGCGTGTGTAGTCTTTGGAAGCACTAAGGCTCTCAAAACAACCGCCGAGCTAACCCATTGGAAACAGACCGGACGTTATGTGGAGGTGGAAAGGCTTTGTAAGGCCTTTACCAAAAAATTTCCGCAAAATGTGGACTGCATTAGTTTTGGAAAAACTCCCGAGGGACGTCAAATGAGAGCTCTCGTTGTTGCCGATTCCAAAAAAGGGCTTTTGTCTTTTTATGCTAAAAAGAAAAAACGGCCGGTTGTTTTTGTTCAAGGGGGTATTCACGCAGGGGAGATTGATGGTAAAGATGCTGGTTTTTGGTTGATTAGAGAGATCCTTGAAAATGAAGCCAATCCAAAAACGGTCAAAGCCCTTAAAGAAGTTACTTTAGTCTTTGTTCCTGTATTTAATGTCGATGGACATGAACGGTTTGGAAAACACAATCGCCCCAATCAAGTAGGACCCGAGGAGATGGGATGGAGAACTACGGCGCAGAACTACAATCTTAATCGCGATTACATGAAAGTGGACAGCCCCGAAATGAAAGCGATGATTCAACTCCTCAATCAATGGGATCCTTTGATCGGTTTAGATTTACATGTCACCGATGGGGCAAAGTTTCAGCATGATGTCTCGATTATCATGGAGCCGTTGTTTTATGGTCTCAAAGAAACCCGAGAAATGGCGTTAGAAATTAAGGAAATGGTGCTTAATGGGCTAAAAACTGAAGGCCACTTGCCTTTGGGTTTTTATCCCTCTTTTCTCAAAGAAGATGAGCCATCATCGGGATTTGATTTAGGGGTAGCCCCCCCAAGGTATTCCCAAGGGTATCTGGGAGTCAGAAACAGGGTTGGCATGTTGGTGGAAACCCACTCTTGGAAGGATTATGCCACTCGGGTTAAAGCGGCTCGGAATGTTGTGGAAAACACGCTCCTGATTATCGCAGAAAAAGGGAAACAGTGGCGTAAGCAAATTGAAATATTAGACGGTCAAGTCAGTTCACAGGTAGGTCAGGAGATGGGACTTGCATTTAAAAATTCGGAAAAGAAAAAAGAGGAGATCTCATTTCTTGGCTATCATTATCAAAGAGAAGATTCCGCTGTTTCCGGTACTACGAAGATAACCTACTTTTCTAACCAACCAGAAGTTTGGAAGGTCCCGCTCTATACTGAAGTGATTCCTGAAATTTCAGAGCGGATCCCCGAAGGGTATATTGTTCCCAAATCTTTTCAGTCCATAGTGATTCCTAAGTTACAGGCCCATGGCATTCAGTTTCGAGAAATTGAAGACCAAGTTGGAATAAAAGAGGTAGAGATTTTTCGAGCGGACTCCTTTAAGTTTGCAGAGAAATCTTTCGAAGGACACCAGGGATTAAAAGTGACGGGAGAATGGAAAAAAGAAAAAGTTACTATAAACCCTGGAGACCTTTTTGTTTCGACTCGTCAACCTAAGGCCTTTCTGATTTTTCATTTGTTCGAGCCCAAGGGGCCTGATTCCTTATTGGCGTGGGGGTTTTTTAATTCACGTTTTGAGCAAAAAGAGTATATGGAAAACTATGTGACTGAATCAGTTGCAAAAGAAATGTTAACCAACCCTGAAATCAAAAAAGTTTTTGAAGAAAAACTTAAGCAAAGTGAATTTGAGGAATCTCCGGAGAAAAGGCTTGAGTTTTTTTACCGGCTTCACCCGAGTTGGGATCAGACATTGGGCCTTTATCCTGTTTATCGAGTTCAGGAAAAGTTGAAATAGGGTTAAAGTATACCTGGGTCGTAACCTAGCGCCTTCTCGTTATGCGTGAGAGGTCGTGCCGAATTCGTGCTGCAATTAGATTTAGCTCAAACATCTTATAGTATTGGCTCACCAAAATAGTATCCATTGATTTCACTTCGGAAGGCGGCAACATCCGATTGAGAAATCAAACCGTCAACTACTGAATTCTGTGTTGAATCCAAATAAGCAGCTAACGTAGGAACTTCAATTCTTCCGTAAGAAAAAACTCCTAAGTCACGATTTCCGAAAACCGAACTGATAAGTTTGGAATCGTCATCGTTTCCATTGGCGTAAGCCAACAAGTTTTCAGTGGTAACAAAACCTCGTTGAGGCCTTAAGCTATCCCAGTTACGTTGAATAGCATCTAAAGCAGCATTGATTCTAATTCTCCACGCCAAATAAGACCCTGTTCGTTCAGACTGCGACCCTGAATCCGTTCCTGGAAGCGGAAGAGTTCTAAAATTAACTTGAGCCATGCCCTCTATACTATTTCGAACTTTATCCACAACAGCTTCACAGCCCCGTCTTGTTTGTCCAGGCTCGGATGAAACCAACATCGTATAGATCCAAGAGTTGGGAACTGCTTCGGTCAGCTTACACCCAAATTTACAGGCCTCGAAAGTATAGGCTTGTTGTTCTCTGTTCAGAGAACTTCCCAACACGCCCATGCCATACTGTTTGTCATTGTGGCATTGAGAAAGACATCTATCTTCATTGTTAGGAAAATGTTTTGTGACTGATAAACAACCTCGATAATATCCCATATTATAAATTCGGCTGCCTTTTAAAGATGAGGCGAGTCTTGCCAAGAGTTCGGCGGACTTTCTAGCTTCTGCACGAGCTGCATTTGCTGCTCGAGTTGTGTCCACCAACAGGGTTGCCCCTTGGGCCACCGTTAAACTGCAAGTTATGATGTCACCTACAATACCTAAATGCTGGAGCATTTTTTTGGCACTCTTATCAAGCCCGCTTCCCAAAAGACAGGCCAGAGCCTCTTTATTTGAAGCAAAATAAGAAGAACCCGATTTTAAGCATCCCAGAAAATCTCTCTCGTTTACCTTTCCGCCGGCATGTCTCATGTGCGCACACTCGGTTAAGCTGCGAACGATTTCAGTAACTCCCAACCCTGCAGCCAAAGCACACTTTGAGGCTTCCAAAATGTGAGAGCTTCCCGGGATTCTAGCAACTAAGGGAGAAGCGGCACATAGGAGCGCATCCATCTGATATTTGAGAATCTCTTTATCAAGATCGACTTTGCTAGGTGTATGTGAGTCAGGATGGGCTGCTTGAACTCTCTCGATGAAGACTGAAGAAACGACCGTTAAGAAAAGAAGCGATAGAAAAAAACTTGCTTTCACGGGCCCCCCTTTGTGAAAACTTTCGTTCTCGTTGCCCAATGAAATACCACAAAACAGCGCAGCGCATCAATTTGTTTTTTTGTCTGTTCCTTTGGGTGGGCTTTTTAAGAGGTTGGTCCGATATGTTTTTTCTTAAATTGCAAAGACTTATAGAGGACCAAGGTTATGAGATTTGATAAGTTTTCTTGGAGTTTCATTTGATAATTCACCTCTTCGTCAAACGGCCAATAAATTGCGCGCCTTAGTCCAACTTCATGGCCGTTTGAACCTCTTAAAAAGCCCACTCAAAGGGTGCAGTTATGGAATGCACCTCTTCAGTTTTCAACAATCAAATTTCCCGGTATTACACGAAAGTAACAGCCATTTCCTCCTGTGGACCTATAAGAACCGGGAATGAGTTTAGCTAAAAATGCCGTATTTTGTCCCTGGCTGTAAGGGGCCGGCCCCCAATAAACGGCAAACATTTCATTTCCGACTAAAAGGCCATACTCCGGAAAAGTTGTTAAATCCGAAGAACAGAATTTAACTGGAGTCACACCTCCTCCTGTAGTCCCAGGAGGACCTTGTAGTCCCTGTAGCCCTTGAGTTCCATGACAAACCGGAACTGAAGTGGGAGCTTCATTACCGTTTTGAGTGGTGTAGAGATAGCCTCCGGCAGCACAGAGAGTTCGCGAAGCCAATTCTACCGTGATACGAGACGAAGTTCCGGCTCTACCTTCACGTCCCGCTAACCCGCCGCAAAGCACGCTAACGGAATTAACAATTTCATTGGAATCCAAATTTCCATTGCTATTCAGGTCGGTAAAGAGCGCCAACTCTACTCCACCATTGGCTTCTGCAGGACATTGGTTTGTCGGTCTTGAAAAAGCTCCAACACCATACCCTCTCTCACCTTTTTCACCTTTCTCGCCAGCCACACCCTGAATTCCCTGAATGCCTTGAATTCCCTGAATGCCTTGTATTCCTCTTTCTCCCTGTATCCCCTGAAATCCTCGTTCACCCCTCTCGCCCTGAAAACCTTGTTCTCCTTTTTCTCCCGTTTCGCCTTGAATCCCCCGTTCCCCAGTTTCTCCTGTTTCTCCTATTTCTCCTGTTTCTCCTGTTTCTCCTTTAAGACTAGAAACAAATTCCCATGTTCCATCTACTTTTTTATAGACCTCACCGCTCTCTTGTTCAAAAAAGAGGTCATCCTCTTGGCCGACGTCCTGTTCAGGAATTCCCGAACCGGCAAGGATAGAGTTCCCATTTTTTCCATTTTGGCCATTAACTCCGTCTTTTCCATTTCTGCCGTCTTTTCCATCGACCCCAAATCTACCCTCACTACCTGCGATCCCCTGCAGGCCACGCTCTCCTTGAATTCCCTGCTCACCACGAAGCCCTTGTTCTCCTCTTTCCCCCCTTTCACCTGCATCCCCTTTTTCTCCGCGATCTCCTTTCTCGCCACGTTCTCCTTTTTCTCCTACTGGCCCAACCAAAGTAATAATACTTTTCCAGATATTGAGTTCTTTGCGAAACAATTCACCACTGATTTGATTAAGATAGAGATCAAGATCTTTTCCTAACTCCGATTTAGGATTTTCAGTGCCGGTGAGAATAGTTGATCCATCTCGTCCATTAAGTCCGGGCAGCCCTTGAGGGCCCGCGATGAGATCTTGCCCGGGAAGAGTTACAGTCACAGAACTCACGGCAGTGAAATTAGGAACTCGTGCCATAATGACAGAAGTCCCTGGCTCTTTAGCTTGCGATTTTCCGGTGTTGTCTACCGAGACCACATCAGACTGAGTTGAACTCCAGGTCGCCTGAGTAGTCAGATTTTTGCTAGAACCATCCGCATAAATTCCGATTAAAGTAAATGAGAAGCTCACACCTTGAGCTATTCTGGTTCCTATCGGACTTAAAGCAACGGCAATGAGGGGAGCAGTAACAGTCCCAGTGTCATTTCCACCCGTTCCCGGCCCCGAAATAAATCCACTATCGGTGCTTTTTGAATTCAAAATCGAAGATATCCCAACAGAAGCCAGAGTAATTTCACTGGGTGCAGGATTTCTCCTGAATTCAGTGAGACTTTGCTCCGAAATGACTGCCGTGTTTTCCTGTTTGCAACCCAACAATGGGAAAAGAATTCCAACAACTAAAATTGAGGTTTTAAGAAATTGAGTCATGGTATCCTCCTGATAAAAACTCATTTCACATGAGTGATTCCACTCTTTGGAATTTCAATTAGAATCTTAGCATCCTATTTTTTGTTTTTGACTTAAGGCATGTTTTTTAACAAAAGTACTAGCCCCAAGTAACGAAGAAGAGGCCCGTTTTCCATTCGATGGATTTTCCATCACAATCATTTTCACAATCTTCCCTTTGAAAAGATTGATTTTTTTAATTTCATCTCTTAAGCCGACATGGGACTTAAACGAACAAAAATGGCTCTGAGAAAGGCTTCTACATTGAGATAGAAAGAGGGTTGTGATAATTAGCTAGTATGTCGAAAGCTTTTACAAAAGAAAATGACGAAGCTGAAGATCTTTCTTTAGAGGAGTCTCAGGATAATGCGGCCCTCTCCACTCCGGGTGGAAAAAACTATATCACTCCTCATGGAATTGAACGGCTACGAAGCGAGTGGAAGAGACTCATGGATATCGACCGGCCGGAACTCGTTAAAGTTGTCCAATGGGCTGCGGGGAATGGGGATCGTTCCGAGAACGGCGACTACATTTATGGCAAAAGAAAGTTAAGAGAAATCGATCGAAGGATTCGTTTTCTTACCAAGCGAATGGAAAATGCTGAGATAATCGATCCCACACAACAAAAATCCGAAAGGGTTCTTTTTGGAGCTACAGTCACCCTCTTAGACGAGCAGGGAAAAGAGCGAAAATATTCCATCGTAGGCATTGATGAAACTGACGGAAAAAAAGGTCGAATCAGTTGGATTTCGCCCATTGCAAAAGCACTCTTACAAAGAACAGTTGGAGACACCATAACCGTGCAACTTCCTAAAGGCGAAGAAGATTTCGAAATTATCAAGATCTCTTATGACACATTAACTGATTAAATTAAAAGTTAAAGGAAAAAAGTGGGCACAGCAACGAGTGAAGCAAGAGCGAGTGAATAGAGAGAACAGCCGTGAATGCTTGTATAAAAGTTTTCAATCCGCACCTTCTAGCACACGCGATTAAAGCTCCTCTCTATTGCTCTTGCCGTAGAGCTCATCTACCCTGGGGTAACGTTATTCTGTTATAATCTAATTATGCGTTTAGCGATCGTTCGAACTCACCCTACTCAGTATTTTTCACCTTTATTCCGCAGTTTATCAAAAGTCCCCGGGCTTGAAGTGAAGGTGTTCTATTGCCTACCGGATCGGGGGCGGGGGGGATTCGATCCTGGTTTTAACCAAAAAATATTCTGGGATGTCGACCTCCTAGAGGGCTATCAATATGAATTCGTGCCTACGGCACCTCTTCCCTTTAAACCTAAACATATCTTTGAATCTAGAAGTCCTAAACTAATTAAGAAATTAAAAGAGGGAAATTTTAATGCTGTGTTTTGTGCGGGGTATGCACTCTGGCTTGATTGGCAAATGATCTTTTTTGCGCTGAGAAACAAAATACCGCTGATTTGCCGTCCTGAATTTAACGAGCTTGGGGTTCATCGAGGGTGGTTAAAAACTTGGATTAGGAAAAAAATTTTGACTTGGTATTTTTCAAAAGTTTCTGCATTTCTTTATATTGGCCAAAAAGCTAGGGAGGGATTTTTGAGTTTCGGTGGTAATCCGTCGAAAGCTTTTTTTTCTCCTTATTCGGTGAATAATAATCTTTTCGATGTTTGTGATGTAAGAAGCCAAAGTAAAACACAACTTAAAACGGAGTTTGGCTTTCAGGCTTGCGATCTTGTATTGCTTTATGTAGGAAAACTTATTCAGCAAAAAGGGGTTGATTTATTGATTCAGGCCATTAAAAGGCTTGAGGATAAGCTAAAAGTCGGGCTGCTCATGGTGGGCGATGGGCCTCAAAGTGAAATGTTACTTTCGAAGATTAAAAACCTCAAGTTGGAGCACTTTCACTTTGCAGGTTTCCAGAATCAATCTCAGTTACCCAAATACTATCAAGTGGGTGATGTGTTGATTATTCCTTCTCTAGTGGAGCCGTGGGGCCTTGTCGTCAATGAAGCCATGGCGAGCGGAACGCCCGTTATTGCGAGTGATCGGGTTGGCTCAGCTTATGATTTAGTGGAAGAGGGTAAAACAGGTTACATGTTCGAAGCAGAAAATTCTCATTCACTGGCTTTAACTATTGAGAAATTTTATCAGAGATCGATTGAATCCGGTTTTTCTGGAGACTACATCCGTACTAAAGTATCCCAATATAGTATTGATCGGTCTGTGAGTGGATTTACTTCTGCATTGAACTCTTTCTCTAAGACGGAAAAAATGTGTGATAGATATCAATGAGTTTATAAGATTCCCTATCTTATTTTGAGGTGTTGTAATATTTCAATCTGAATCAATCAGTGACTTAATTCCTCTTCAATATTGTTTGAAGATCCAATTCTGCCCATATTGGGAAGTGATCAGATGGGTTTCGTTGCCGTTCTTCGTAAGTATTAGGGATAGGTTTAACAGTGCCATCTGGATTTTTGTAACGAAAGACCTGAGCTTTTTGTACTATATTATGAAATGGCGGTGCTACAAGAATGGAATCTAGTTGAGCAGTTTTTCGAGAGCTATCTTTGGGATGGTAGGTGTGGGTAATACGTTTCGGATCTCCACTGGGTATCGGATTGGGCATCAATTCAAAAACATCTTTCAGATTAAAGTCTCTTAGAGTCTGATATTCTGGCTCGGAACTGACTTCAGCGTTGAAGTCACCTAGAATCATAAAAGGCACGTTAGGATATTGGGTCTGATAATCCTGAATGATTTCGATCATTTTTTCAGCCTGTGCCGTTCGAATTTCTCGGCTCTCTGGATCTTGATTGTTCTCTGTTCTTTTGGATTTTCCGTGAACTCCTGCCATAAGAAAAAGAATAGAGCCGTCGTTGGGAGATTTTGCAATTAAAACAGGAAAATCCCTTGAGAAAACTCGAGATAGCTCAGGGTGATGCGGATTGGAAAAAGGCTCGTTTTGGTGAGAATGGTATTCAAAGAATAGGGGCATAGTATTTTTGACTAAGGCTCCAATGTGAATTCCTCTACTGTCGTTACCTTTGATAATCAAAGGGCGCCATTTTTTGCCGAGTTCTTTTTCTGCAAAGGCGCCTAGTGAATCGGTGCCTTCAATTTCTTGAAGGAAAATAATATCGGGGTTAATTTCTTTAATGGCGTTAGAAACGCCATCGATCGCTTCTTGGGACTTTGGTTTCTCCGCTTGGGTCTTAGTTCTTTTGCCGGTAGTCAAATCGGGCTCATAACGTCCTACCATTTCTTTTAGATTAAGAACATTGTAAGTGGATATTCTAATTGAGGGTCGTTTAGAAAAGCTTGCAAACTCACCGGGATTGAGCGGCTTTAAGGTTTGGGTTTCTGCTGGAGGCAAAATAGCAGAGGTACGAGGTTCTCCTTTATCAACCGCAAGAGCGGTTCCAGAACTTGTGGACAGTTTCGAAAGAGCGGGAGGACAATTGCCCTTTTCTAGATGACTCAGCTGTCTAACTAAGACTTGTCCGGAGTGGGAACAATAAGTTTGAGTTAGTAAAAGAAGCCCTAAAGTTAAAAATTTCAAAAATTTCATATTGGGCTGTAATTATATCGGGTTTTATTTATAAGCTTTAGAAAATAAAATACTTGCTCCCTTTAAGTGGTCTTTTAAAGAGGCTAGTTCGATATATTTTTTCTTGAATTGCAAAGACTTATAGAGGACCAAATTTTTAAACAAGAATCTCATGCTTTTTTAGGATCATCTGAAAATAGCCCAATGGGCAATCTCAAGGAAAGCGAAAAGATTGCAAAATAGGCCTTTTGAGCTAGGATGCCGGCATGGAAACTTTATCTCCTTGGATCATGGGTATTTTGAATGTGACCCCTGATTCCTTTTCGGATGGGGGAAAATACCTATCTCCTGAAAAAGCGATAAGACACGGTATAGATTTAGCTAAGGATGGGGCCGATATTATTGATGTGGGCGGGGAGTCGACCCGTCCCGGAGCGAGTCCGGTTGCACTCCAAGAAGAAATGGACAGAGTTCTCCCGGTACTTGAAAAGCTACTTAAAGAGACTTCCGTAAGAGTTTCGGTGGACACAACCAAGTATGAATTGGCTAGGGAAGCTGTTCGCTTGGGGGCCGTCATCATCAATGATATAAGCGGTGGGCAGGATGCACGACTTCTTTCCCTTTTAAAAGATAATCCCCATGTCCAACTTATTTTGATGCATTGTCAGGGGGATCCGAAAACGATGCAGCTTAACCCAAGTTATCCACTAGGTGCTGTGAGCGAAGTTAAGGAAAGCTTAGCAGTTAAAGTGAGACGGTTTGAAGAGGGCGGAATTTCTCTTCCTAGAATCTGGATCGATCCGGGAATCGGATTTGGGAAGACGGCTAACCACAATTTAGATCTTTTAAGGCACCTCGATGTTTTGGTTGGAGTCGGGGGAAGAGTTGTCATTGGAACTTCCAGAAAATCTTTTTTGGGGATGTTGATGAATGACCCTCAAAGCCCTCTTGAAACTCGTGATGCGGGTACGTTGGCCTCGAATCTTTGGGCTTTTCAAAAAGGGGCTTCGGTTTTTCGGGTTCATGACGTTGGACAAATGAAACGGGCTCTAAAAACATGGGAAGCGGTTCGATATGGTAGTTTCTAGAGAGGTCACTTTTCAAGCCTTTCATTCCCATCATGGGATGTTATATGAGCCCAATCATCCTCATGATTTTGTAGTAGTGATTGGAATCAAGGCCGATTGCAACGAAGAAGGTTTTGTGTGCGATTTTAGAGCTGTGAAAAGAACTTTTAATCGAGTCATTAAACAAAGGATAGAAGGACAAAACCTAGACCTCATTTTTGAATACCCAACTTCCGAAAACATAGCTCAGTGGATTTGGAATGAACTAAAAATTTTTTATCCGTTGTCCTTTATTGAGGTAAGAGAAAAAGCTCACTCCCGAGCCGTTTATCATGGAGATAATACATGATTGCCAAGGTCAAAGTGGCTATTGCTTTGGGGGCCAATCTGGGTGACAGGGATAAAATGATCCGATTAGCAGCGCAGCGCTTGGAAGAGGATCTTCTTGAAGAGGCAAAGCTCTCAAACTTAATCGAAACAGAGCCGTGGGGCGTTAAAGATCAACCAAAGTTTTTAAATGCAGTGATTGTTGGCTTAACCGATTGGAAGCCTCCGGCGATTCTTGATTATCTAAAAAGTCTTGAGAGAGAGCTAGGGCGAGTGAGTACAGTCAAGAATGGCCCTCGAGTAATCGATCTCGATCTGATTTGTCAGGGGGAAGAGGTTTGGAACTCTGCAGGAATTGAAGTCCCTCATCCCAGAATGGCGGATCGAGATTTTGTTTTGATTCCTCTTTTCGAAGTTTGGCCTACTTGGTGTCATCCAATTAGAAGAAAGATTGTGACCCAGCTGCTTGAAGATCTTCAGGGCAAAAAAGACTAGAACTCTACGGTTTCTCTCCAGAGTCTTCTTACTTCTCCAACCAAGTACAATGATCCTGTAATAAGAAGAGTGTCATCCGACTTTAGTTTCGACGACATCTTTTCAATGGCTTTTATAGGATCGGTTTCGAAAGCTCCCAATCTTCGATAGTTGTCTGGGTATTTGTCTTGAAGTCTAGGGATTTGAGTTAAAAGTATCTCATCTGAAAGTTTAGTCAGATCTTGGTACATCGGAGTAAAAGCTTTGTCCGGTGAAAAGCCGCAAACAGTAAAAAGTTTACCTTTTGAGACCGATGCTAAAGTGTTTTTGAGACACTTTAAACCTGCAGGGTTGTGGTCACCTGAAAGAATGACTCTAGGTCTGTGATTTACGATCTCAAATCTTCCTGGAGTTTTTGTCATTCTAAAAGCTTCTTGAAGGGTCGAAATAGGAATCGCTGGAAAAACGATTCTTAGAGTTAAAAAAGCGAGGGCGGCATTTTCAATCGTTCCGAGTGAGGGGTTGGTTAAGTAGAATGGATAATTATTGATAAGAACTCGTTGCCCTTCCCAAGAGATCTCTTCGACTTTAATTCTAAGCTCCTTGGAATAATAAAGAATAGCGTCTAGTTCTGAACAACGTTCTTCGACCGTCTTTAAAAGTTTGGGATCTTGGATTCCGGTAAAAAGGAGGCTTTCTTGGCGAAGTACCCCTAATTTCTCTTTAAGTATTGCTTCGTGAGTATTACCCAAAAGCCATTCGTGATCTAAAGAAATATTGGTAAGGACCGTCGCTATCGGGTCGGTGACATTGGTTGAATCAAGCCTTCCCCCGAGCCCTACTTCGATAACTGCAAAATCGGATTGGTTTCGTTGAGCTTTAACAAAAAAAAGCAAAGTTAGAAATTCAAAGTAGGTCAAGGAAAAGTTCCGTGCCGTAGGCTCAAACTCTAAAGCCAAGGACAATAACTCTGACTGCGGGATACAAGTAAGCTGAGTTAGAATGCGTTCTGTGGGGCTTTGAAGGTGTGGGGATAGGTAAGTGCTAACCTTTAAGCCATAAGCCTTTAGGGCTTGAGAAATGAATAGTGTGGTAGTGCCTTTTCCGTTGGTTCCACCAATGAGGATAGTTTTGACACTTTTTTGTGGATCTCCCACCGAGGTCAGCGCCGCCTTGAAATGCTCTAATGCATAATGAATGCGTTTTTCGCCTCCCAAAGACTCTAATAAAGCTTCTAGTTTTTGTAGTTCGGTCATGAAAATCCCATCTGACTAAACTTCATACAAATTAAAGATCATAAATTCAAGTGGTTGCGAAGGGATTGCTTTAGAGGCGCAAGTGAATTCGACGTGTGACCAACCTTACAACACGAAGAATAAGTCATCTAAGTCTCAAGGAATACAAACGAAATTCGGGTGAACACTTTCAGAGAACTCTGGCCCTTCTGTTGCATTTTTAAATTTTTAAAATCGGGGTGATTTGAAGAACTTTTTTATAAGGGGGAAACTGTGAACACACCATCTAATATTTACAACTTTGGGGATTACCGAGAATTTTTAAAAGATCGGTATAAACAATTAAAAGAGACCGATCCTGTATTTAGCTTTAGAAATTTTTCCAAGCAAGCTGGCTTTGGATCTCCAAACTATTTAAAGCTTGTAATGGATGGAAAGCGAAATTTAAGCGCCGATGCGATTGGTAAGTTTGCGAAAGGGCTTAGATTAGATAGCCATGAGAGTGAGTTTTTTAAATACATGGTAGAGTGCAATCAATGTGATAGCACTGCCAAACAAAAAGTCTATGAAGCCAAGTTAATGTATCTTAGAGAACTCTTTAAAGTAAAAAGTTTAATTCCTGAGCTCTATGATTACTACCATGAGTGGTATCACTCAGCGATCCGTGAAACTGTGAAAAAAGGGAAAGTGAAAAACGACCCTGCAGCCATCGCAAAAAGTCTTGTTCCTAATATTAATGAGGAAGAGGCTAAGAAGTCGATTGAACTGCTGACGGCTCTTAAGTTTGTTGAAGTGAATGCCGAGGGTTTGCTTGAAGCGAGGGAGTCCGGTTGTGCAGTTGATGCTGAGACCTCAGCTCTTTCTCAAAAGATTCACTATGAGCAAATGGCAGAATTGGCAGCTCAGTCTTTATATACTCAAGGACCAGAGACACAGGATTTTGAAAGTGTTACTGTGAGTTTGCCGATAGAAAAGGTGGCCGAATTAAAGAGCAAGATTCAGGCTTTAATTCAGGCTGCGGTTAAAGAGCATAGCAACAATCCCGACCACGCTATGTTCCAGCTTAACGTTCAACTTTTTGCTATCACTCAGCCTATGGGTGGAGTTAAAAAAGGGGACGAAAAAGCTGCCTAAGCTAAAAAAGATTATCGATACGGGGCTAAGCGCTAACTTAGTCCCGTTTTTTTTTACTCTCTGTTTTCCAAGTTACTAAAAATCGCTGAAGTTTAGAAGTGTAGCCCGGTTGGTAGGAAATCTTAAGCTCTTCGAAAAGCGTCCTAATCCAACGGTCTATCTTTACCGGAGATTTCGTTTCGATTTCGAGTTCATAAAATACCTTTCCGAAGTAACTCGAACAATCCAGCTCCAGAAAAAGCTTTGAATGGATTCGAAAAACGATTCTTTTGGTTTTTAAAGCTCCTAAGCAAGAAACCTTTTGTAGGGTTGAACTAGCGACTTTTTGTCTTAAGGCGAGAAGCGGTTCGTTTTCAAGGGAAGTTATAAGTCTCAAATTAGTAACGGTTTGTCTTGCGGCAAGCTTGGGAATAGAAGCTTCAATTTCCGTTCGGATTTTTAATGCTGAAAATTTCGTTGAAGGTTGCGATTTAGGAAACTTAACTGTGAGTGTAGAACTTTTTTTGGGGTTCTCATTTCGGATTCGAAGTCCGATCTGTTTTTTTTTTAGTGAAAGACTTTTGGTATCAAAGTAAAAGTTAGTTTGACGAAGAACTGAGCTTCGGTACTGGCTCAAATGTTTTTTGAGTTTTAAGTATTCGGGTTTTGAAAGAGAGTATTTCAGTTCGGATTCAACTTGCTTGGGGGATTTGGAAGATTTCATACTCCAAAAATGATGCCCTTCAGATCAGAGAAACTCAAACCTTTATTTTTTTAACTTACGTTTTGAAATATTCTCTTTGTTTAATATGGCTAATTCAGGCGAGGAGGCGATCGATTGAACCGAGTTAATTTCTTTATTATCTAGAGCGGCTGAGAGTAACGTTTGACGCGTCGATTGGGACATAGACATGCTTAAGAGCGAAAAAAGCATAGCGACTAAGCTTGCAGCCGTAGCAAATTTAGTAATGAAATTATAGTTCGATTGAGGCTTGACCAATTCTTCTAAGTTTGCGCTTTGGTTTGGGGACATCTCTTTGATTAGAGAATTCATTTTTTCAAGTTGGTTATTGACGGATGAAGTTAACTCTTTGATAGCAGTAAATTGAGCTACCATGGTATTCATCGTTAACTCGACAGTTTCTTTTGCTAAAGTTACTTCTTTGGACAGATCCATTTCAGTAACATTCGCATCGAGGGCGATGATGTCTTGAGCGGTTACCGATTTTCTTGAGCGTCGTTGACGTTTGGGTTTGGGGCTGGATTCTTTAGTCTCGCTTTTCTCAACAAGAAGCTCCGCGGAGCTCTCCGCTTTTGCGTTTTCTTCCGGCTGACTTTCCTCTTCTTTATCGCTCAGCAGCTCGGCTTCGGTTGCCTCTAAATCGGCTGAGTTGATGACTTGTGTGTCTTCGGTAGTTCCAAGAGTTATCGTAGGTGTCGATTCGTTATTTTTTTTTCTGGCCATTTCCAACTCCCCTTAATTTGAGCAAGAGTTCCCCGGTCGGAACTTGCTAATGGCCCAAATTAAGCAAGTTCAAAGCCAAGACTTTTGTTAGTTAAGTGCTGCAAATGGGTCGGTTTCGGTGACAATTATCGTCACTTCGAGGAAGAGGGTGTCAGGTTAGGGGCCTGCTCTTTACCGCCTTCTTTTTTGTGTGTCAGTGTTTGATTAATACAGGTATTTCTTAAAGGGATTTGATGGGCATCAGTAGGAGTCCAACGAGACTCCTACTGACGAGAAACTAATGAGAAGTCAAACTGAAAGAGGCTATTTCAAGGCACGGGTCATCTTCTCAACTTCTTCAATGTGAGTTGTTTCATCTAAGATAAGGCCGCGAACCATCTCTTCGAGAGCGACATCTCCCTGGGTTTTCACTAAAAGATCATGATAAAGCTGAAGCGCTTCGTGTTCAAATTCCAGACTTTCCTTCAGTATTTCCATCACATTATGTTTATTGGTCTCGGGCACAGGTTTAACCTTAACGGAGGGATGTCCACCTAAGGCGGTAATTTTTTCCCCGATTGTTACAGCATGTTGAATGCCCTCCATCGCATGGTCGCGAAACCATTTGGTGATGGGTATACGATTAGGGCCAAAGATCATAAAACTATAGTGTAGATAACGAACAACTCCTGAGAGCTCTGCTTCCAGAATTTGGTCGAGAGCTTTGATGAGTTCGTTCGATGAGTTTTTATCTGATTTACTTTTTGCCATGGAAATTGGTTCCTTTTGTCTAAAGGTTTGACACTATGGTACGAGGCTTGAGGCGAGTTTGCAATATCAGGATATTGCTGCAGTGGCGTCAATCGGATAAAATAGAGTAAAACTGTGGTAACCGCTTATAAGGAGCTTAATGTACTTTTTAATTCTAATTGTAGCCCTTTCCGGTTTTGTAAGTTTCGGCGAATCTGATAACGGGGCAACAGCCCAGCCGCCAGGGCCGGCCCGAGCCGTTCCGGTAGTTCCTCCTAATCCTTATGCAGCGCCCAATCAAGGGTTCAACCGGCTTAATCCCAATACTATTCAGGTTTTTGACAATGATTTTTTTAAGCCGACGCCTCAAGGCCCTCAAGAGACAGCGTCGCCCAAGGGTAGAGCTTTTGCTGACGATCCCCAATACAACACCGATAATCGGCAAAAGGCATTGGAGAAATGCGAGCCATTAAAAAATCAAAATTACGCTAAGTATCAAGAGTGCTATCAGAAGGATTTAGCCAATGTTAAAAAAGGTATTCAAGAAAGTTATGATGAGGTCGAGAGAAAACAAAGTATGCCTTTAAGAAATGCGCCTAATTCCCTCATCGAGGAGCAGACGAGAAACCCAAGTGGAATGGACCGTGAGGATTGATTAGAGTCAAGTTTATACATTTCCTCTGATTTCAAGAGAGTTACCCAATGAAAATAGAGTTGTCCCACATAGCCATCGCCTGTCCGACTATCGTTACGGTAGCCGAAAAGCTTAGAGTTCTATCTTTGAAAATTGCAGAGAACCACGAAGTTCCAACTGAAAAAGTTAGGGCAGCTATGTTGCCGGTGAGAGTTTCTGAACATTTTAGAATTGAGCTTTTAGAGCCGACTCAACCTGACTCTCCCATTTCCAAGTTTTTGACAAAACGGCCGGATGGCGGGATTCACCACGTCAGTTTTGAAGTGAATGGAATTGAACAGTGGCAGAGCATTTTAATCCAAAATGGTTTTGAGATTTTACCGCCCGGAATCAGAAAAGGCGCTAGAGGAAAGGCTCTATTCATTCATCCGAAAAGTATGGCGGGCGTTTTAGTAGAACTCGAGGAGATTTCAAACTAAATCTTATGAACTCACGTTATGATCAAATAAGCCCAGTTCCACCTATGACTTTAGTCACAAGAAATATTATTGTGACATGTGTTGTTGTTTATTTTATCGACTTCGTGTTGACACACCTTGGAATTCAAATCCAAGGGCTTTATCTGAAAGAAATTTTAGGTTTAGTGCCGGCCTTAGTGAAAGAAAATGGGTGGGTGTGGCAGTTTTTGACCTATATTTTCCTTCACGGTCACCCCTTACACTTACTCCTTAATATGCTGATTCTTTGGTACTTCGGTTCTGAGATCGAAGTGAAATTAGGTCGAAAGCATTTCCTGTTTTACTTTCTTCTGTGCGGAATCGGAGCCGGCCTATTTAATTACACGGTAAACTTACTTTTCTCCGACGTCTCTCGATTGAGTCACCCCATTATTGGCGCTAGCGGAGCTATTTACGGTATTTTGGCGGCTTACGGTATTTTTTTTGGCGAGCGTTATTTTTTGGTCTTTTTCGTTTTTCCAATGAAAGCCAAATATTTTGTCCTTGTGATGGCTTTCGTCGAACTGATCACCGGTGTCGAGGCGAGTTCACAAGACAATGTCGCCCATTTTGCTCACTTAGGTGGAATGTTAATCGGAGCTCTTTATCTGTATTTTCGTTATTTGCGACCCAAAGGTCCGGGGTCGGGTCAATCTAAGCGCGACCAAGACCGGGAGAAACTTAAAAGGCAATTCACTCTAATTGTGAATGAGAAAAATTCAAGAGAAGAGAAAGGGCCGTATTGGAATTAGGAAAGATTTCATTTCGTTTCAAATAACGATGGGCTTTGAGTTACAACTTATTTTTCTTCAATTTCAGGATCAATCCCAGAAAAATCAATGTAGTTCTGAGAGTGATCTTTACCGTCGATGCAGTATTTAACTGTTCGCCTTAATTCTTCTTCAGTAATAAAAGTTCCATGGAGCCTTCGAAGCGGAACTGCCGGTTGAATCATTAAGCTGTCTCCTCGTCCGATTAATTCTTCAGCACCCGACGTATCTAAGACTGTTCTAGAGTCGATTCCCGAGGGAACTTTAAAGGATAATCGTGATGGAATATTTGCCTTAATCAAACCGGTGATTACATCGGTTGAAGGACGCTGAGTGGCTATTACTAGGTGAATGCCGGCGGCACGAGCCTTTTGCGCCAGACGAGTGATGGCTATCTCCACCATTTCGCCTCCGGACATCATGAGATCTGCAAGTTCATCAACAACGATGACAATGAAGGGAAGTTTATTTGAAGACGATTTCTGTTTTTCGTTAAAAGAATCTATGTTTTTGGATCCGCTTTGGGCCATTAAATTATAGCGTCGGTCCATTTCCCAAACTGCCCAATTAAGTGCATTGAAGGCAATTTTGTTGTCAGTAATAACGTTCGTGATCAAATGGGGCAACCCATCAAAGACAGTGAGTTCTAACATTTTAGGATCGACTAAAATGAGGCGTAATTGTTGGGGAGACAGTCTAAAGAGGAAACTCATAATCAGAGAATTAATAAAGACCGATTTTCCGGATCCGGTGGCTCCTGCGACAAGAAGATGGGGCATAGATACCAAGTCTCCAAATACCGCATTTCCATCGGTTGTTCGGCCCAAGGCGACCGGGATTTTCAATTTTTTATCGTTAAACTCTTTTTCGTTAAGGCAGTCTTTTAGAGCAATCGTTTCGGATTGAAGGCGAGGAACTTCGATTCCAACCACCGTTTTTCCTGGGATTGGGGCTACGATTCTTAGTTCTCGAGTTCCTAAAACGACGCCTAAGTCCTCTTGAAGTGCTGCTATTTTACTTAGTTTAATTCCGGCACTGGGTTTGTACTCATAAGTGGTAACAACCGGTCCTTGCGAAACTGAGGTAATCTCCCCTGTAATTTGGAAAGACAAGAGATGTTCACAGAGCTTCTGAATGTTTTCTTTTAGCTCCCCTTTATTCATCTTGCGGGGATTATTGGTTGGCGACTTTAGTAATCGCGTCGATGGTAAAGAATAAGTTCCTTTAAAGGGAACAAGTTCGGAGTAGGTAAAAATCTTTCGTTCCTCTATCCCTTCTGGTTCAATCGGGAGGGGCGATTCCTCTTGAGCACTTGAAGCTTTGAGAGAATCTTCTGAGGAATCTTGTTCAATTATCGGATCCTGTTTTTTGGAACGGCCTTGTTTGGGTTTGCCTTTAGTTTTATGAGATCTGGCCGAATCGTTGGTTGTCGCTGAAGCGACAGTGGTACTAGATAAAGTCTTTTCTTTCAAAAGAGGGTTTTCATTTTTCGGCAAAGGTTCAGTGTCGGTTTCTTCTGCTTCGCCAAAAATCTTTCTAGTGAAACCCAACATGGATAAGTGAGCTGTGAAAATTAGAGTAATGACAAAAGCCCCTCCTACAAAAATAAGGGCTCCGGTGGTGTTAAATAACCCTTCCAAAGCAGAACCCACATAGCGACCTACCCATCCCCCTTGGAGAAGGCTGACTTCAGCCGTTCTTGAACCCCAAATAAGTTGACAGCCTAGAGAGCCCAAAAAGCATGAAATGCTAAAACCTAAAATAGAGAGCCAGTGAATTCGCAGAGTCTCGCCTTTAAAAGATAGAAGCGAGAACCAAACAGCTAAAATAATGCTTCCATACCCCGTGACCCCCAGAGTGCCTAAAAAAAGTTCACTAAAAACGGCGCCAACAATACCACCCATGTTGTTAATATGGTCAATTCTGCCATTTAGGATATTGAAAGTATCAAGAGGAATATAGGAGGTTAGGGCAACAAGAAGAAAGAGAGCAAGAAGCGTATAGAGACTGCCTTTGATCTCTCGGATGGTTCGCTCATGAACAAAAGCCTCCGATGTGTCTTTACTTGGGCGATAAAAGAGCATGCCCATGGCTTGGCGCAATTTATTCATTCCAACGTTCCTTAAAAAGCCCGCAAAGGGGGAGCAGAGGTGTCTCACTAGCCCCAACTGGCTGATGCTCTTTGTGCAAGTCAGGTGCCGTATTTGTCTGTGACAAAGAGGGGTAAAACTAGTAATAATAAGGCCAAAATTTAAGGCAAAAGAGACAAGGGGCATGAGATAAGCCTTTTATTGTCATTAACTGTCAAACCTTAATACAGTGGAGAGTGAAAGCTCATGGAGTTTGTTTTAGAAAGTTGGAGCCTAGTTGTTATTTTATTGTCGGCCTTTGTTATTGGCTGGGCCGCGGAAACCGCACAAACTTTTATGTCGAGAGCTTTGGCATTAAGTATTTTAGCCTGGCTTCAGACTCTTCCTGAATTTGCGGTTGAAGCCAATATTGCTTGGCGGCAAGAACGTAGCTTAATGATAGCCAATTTAACAGGGTCTTTGCGGCTTATTACGGGTCTAGGTCTTCCTATGATCTTTTTTGTTCATTTCTTTTTTCAAGGGACAAAAACGCGTAAATTCATACGAGCTATTTCCCTAGATGATCAGGATTTTCTGAGTGTTCTGTGTGTTTTTGTTTCCATTTTTTATTTTTTGTTTATTTGGTGGAAGGGAGCTTTAACCCTTTACGACTCAATGGTTCTTTTCGGGATTTATGGTGCTTATTTGTGGATGTTGCGTTCGTTTCCTGCTCAGAACGAAGAAGAGATTGAAGACCTTCCTTGGATTGGAAAACAGCTGATTAAATTAGCTCCCGTTCCTAAAATTTTAGGAACTTTAGCTTTATTCGTCTTAGGAGGAGCGGCTCTTTATTTCAGTGTTCATCCTTTTGTGGATACGCTTCAAAAGTGGTCGTTGAGGTTTGGAATTTCCACTTTCATCTTTATTCAGTGGGTAGCCCCATTTCTATCCGAGTTTCCTGAGAAAGTTTCTGCTTTCAACTGGGCTCGGCAGAAGAATAAAGCTCCCATGGCTGTGATGAACATGATGGGTAGCAACATTAATCAGTGGACCATGTTAGCCGGAATGATTCCGATCGTATTTAATCTGTCCCTTGGTCATTACGAAGCCGTTACTTTCGATGTAAGTCACAAAGCCGAACTCTTTTTGACGATAGTCCAATCTCTTCTGGTCGGAGTTCTGTTACTAGATCTTGAGTTTTCGATTGGAGATGCTTTCTTGATTTTTGTTCTTTGGTTAGTTCAATTTATTTTTTCTTCAACCAGAGAGGCTATTACCTGGATCTATATAGGCTGGGTGGGCTGGGAAGTTGCCAAATATTTTGTTCTCTACTTTAAGAAACAGGAGACTCCTCGAGCATTAAAAATCGCATGGGATACCTATGGAACTAAGTTATGAGAGCCGCCTACTTTAACGAACATGGGGGAAAAGAGAAGATTGTTCTCGGCGATCTTCCGGTCCCTAAGCCTCGCGCGGGGGAGGTTTTAATTCAAGTTTATTACTCGGCTGTTAACCATCTTGATCTTTGGGTAAGAGAGGGTTGGCCAGGGCTTAAAAAGTTTTTTCCCCATATTTTAGGGGGCGATGCTTCAGGAGTCGTTGTTGAGTCCGGTGAAGGGGCTTTTCAGTTTAAAAAAGGGGATCCGGTTATCGTTCATCCCGGTGTTAGTTGCGGTCATTGCCAAAATTGTCTTGGGGGCTGGGAAAGTCTTTGCTCCCAATATGCTATTTTAGGAGAGCAGATTTGCGGAACTCATGCTGAGTTCATTTGCGTCCCGCAGGAAAATTTATTTCTCAAACCCGAGAGAGTGAGTTTTGTCGAAGCTGCGGCTATTCCGTTGGTTTTTACTACGGCATGGCAAATGCTGATCAAAAGAGCGCATCTAAAGTCGGGGGACAAAGTTTTAATTCACGGGGCAGGCAGTGGAGTAAGTTCTGCGGCCATTCAAATCGCCAAATTATTTGGTGCCATAGTTGCCGTGACTTCAACCCACGAGGATAAGCTTCTCAAAGCCAAAACTTTAGGGGCCGATTTTCTTATTAATTCGAGTCGAGAGGATTTTTCTAAAACGGTGAAACAGTACTGGCAAACGGGGCCGGATATTATTCTAGACCATGTGGGCGAGGCATTCTGGGAAAAAAATATTAAGTGTCTAAGAACAGGCGGAACCTTAGTCACTTGTGGGGCTACTGGCGGAGGAAAAGGCACAACCGATTTAAAGCACCTTTTTTTTAGGCAGTTGTCTTTATTAGGCTCTACGATGGGAAATAAGAGTGATTTTTCTGAAATCTTAAAGTACGTCGATTTGGGAAGACTTAAAGCGGTGGTAGACCGAGAATTTGGCTTAGACGAGGTCGCCAAAGCTCATGATTATTTGGAGAGCCAAAAACAGTTCGGAAAAGTTATGATTAAAGTTTTAACTTAAAACTTTTAGGATGATGGAAGTCAGGTTTGTCTTCAGCGTGTTCTAAAGCCCAATAAGATAAAATCCCTTTCGGATGTTCTAGGATAGCCGAGACTCCTAGCTCAGTAGGTTTAGTTCCTAAAAAATCTAGTTTGTTCATTGGAATAGAAACTTTCAATGTGGCGCCCCCGCTACTATGAGAGATATGGTTG
>VGSE01000006.1 GCA_016875135.1 Deltaproteobacteria bacterium | reverse complement strand
GGATTTCCCAGGCCGATAATAAGAAAAGTCTCAGCTTGATTTGCCACGGAATAGTTTCAAAGAAGAAGTTATTTCTTCTTTTCTTCTTTCTTAGCTTCACCACCTGCAGCAGCTTCACCTTCAGCAGGTTTTTTCTCAGTGATAACTTCTGGCTCAGCAGTCGGAGCCAAAGAGGCCACTGCTTCTTCCTCTTTGGTCGGCGGAACGCAGGTCACAAGAGTTGAGTTCAATTTAGAAGTTCGTTCGATGCCTTCAGGAAGCTTCACTTCATCAGCATGAAGGGAGTGCCCAATCGTTAATGCGGTTACGTCGACATCAATGTGTTGAGGAATCGCTGTCGGTAAACACTTGATCGAAATGTTTCTTTCGATGAAATTGAGAACGCCACCCTCGCCAACTCCGGCTGCTTTACCTACGAAGTTTAAAGGTACTGTGACTTCAATTTTCTTAGTCACATCGATTTCTAAAAGATCAACGTGAACCAATTTTCGAGTTACTGGGTCGATATCATAGTCTTTAACTAGAGCGTGTTTGCCATCCAATCCTGCCCCTTTAAGGTTTAGGATTTGATTTTTTCCACCCTCACTTAGCAAAAGCCGCGTGATGAAGTTAGGTTCTAAAGTTACGGGTTGGCTGTTGCCTAAACCGTAAAGAACTGCCGGAAGTTTTCCTGCGGCTCTAAGTTTACGAGTGACACTTTTACCTGTACCTGTTCTGCTTTCTACTGAAAGAGATTGTTGTTCCATTTTTATCTACCTACTACTTTCGTTAATCAAAAAGACTACTGACCGACTGCCTAGTTTGTACTCTACGCATTGCTTCTGCCAAGATGGGAGCAACCGAAAGGCACTTCACTTTGGCTAGTTTGGCTAATGCCGGCGATAGAGGGATCGTGTCGGTACAAATGACTTCCTTCAATTGGCTGTCGCGAATCCGCTCATACGCCGTACCTGAAAAAACTCCGTGGGAGCACACAGCACTGACCTGCTCGGCTCCGTTATCGATTAAAATTTTTGTGGCTTGAATTAAAGTTCCCGCCGTGTCGATCATGTCGTCTACGATGATGGCGTGACGACTGCGAACTTCCCCGATTAAGCTCATTCCGCCTACCTCGTTTGCTTTGATTCTGCGTTTATCGATGATGGCTAAAGGAACATCTAACCGTTTAGCAAAAGCTCTAGCTCTTTCTACCCCCCCGGCGTCCGGGCTAACGATGATGAGTTTTTCAGTATCATAGTTCTGTTTGAGGTAGTTAGTGAGTACCGGCTTTGCAAAAAGATGATCAAAAGGAATATTGAAAAAACCCTGGATTTGGCTCGCATGAAGATCCATTGAAATCACTCGAGTAATTCCGGCTGCGGTTAAGAGGTCAGCGACCAATTTGGCAGTGATAGGAACGCGAGGTTGGACTTTTCTATCTTGTCTGCCGTAGCCGTAATAAGGAACGACTGCGGTAATAGAAGCGGCCGAAGAGCGTTTTAACGAATCGGCCATGATTAGTAATTCCATCAAAGAATCATTAACCGGATGGCAAGTAGATTGAATGATAAAAGTATCGGCTCCGCGAACACTTTCTTGAATTTCGATAAAAATCTCCCCATCAGAAAAACGGCGAACTTCTGCATGGCACAAAGGCATTTTCAACTGATCAGCTATTGCTTTCGAGAGGGCTACGTTCGCCGATCCCGACAACAGCTTAAAGTTGTCTTCATGGGGCAAAGAGAGTGTCATAAGCCCCGCATCCTATGAAATTCCTTGAAGAATTACAATGGGAATCAATGGATTGTTGGATTTCGTATAGGCAACTAAAAAAGTCTTTAAATTTAGGTGGTTAAGTAGATTATGAGTTGAGTGGGATTTGGGAGAGGTTTTTTTTGCTTACCATAACCCTTTTTGTTAGCGGTTTTTTTCCGGTGCCCCGGTCAATTTTCTTTGGGTTTGGGGTTTTTGGGGCGATTCGGAGTCGCTCCAATTCAAACTCTTTCCAATCTTTTGAGTTAACGCCTCTGCCGATTTGCTGCTTGGTGTGAAGACTGGAAAAACGATCGAACCGGTAAGTTTCTTCTCTAACCCATTAAATGGGGTAGCCAAAGTAGTTTGAAACTCAAATTTCATCTTTTGTTTCTTGAAGGCAAGTTTGGAGCTATTAGTTTTTAAGATGACCTGGTCTGATTCTCCTAGCGGCGTTAATGTGACCCCTCCTAAGCTACCAAAAAAAGTTGATTGAAGTTTTTCTTGTTCGTTTTGGGTCAGTTGGGATCTGGGAGAGGTAAAATTCAACATAGCCCAATGTGAGGGCAGTTGATTGGTTTTAGAATTTTTTTCAAATAGATAAGCGGTCGTTTCTAAAAGTGGTCCTGAACTTATAAAAGTGGCCATGGCAAACTGAGGCACTTTGCCTTCAAGTTTGGATTTGAGGGTTCCTAGGGATACTTGAATAATAGTTTGAGAACTGAATTTTTTTTTGTAGGGAGAGGGAAGCCAGTCACCTTTTATAACAAGGCCGGTCCCGTATATTCCGGTTTCAGTGCCAAGAATAATAGTTTCTGTTTCAGTTTCATCTCCAAAAATTAAAGTTCCTTCCCCTTGGACTCCTTGACCAAAAAGTAATTCGTTAAAATTATTGGCTACCATTTTAGAGGCGGGAGCCTCAGCAAAGCATAAAAGAGTCTTTAAATAAATTAGGGCGCAAAGCAGCAATTTAGAGGGGTTCATCCCTTTATTCTCTCACAATCTCTTTCCACACGGAATCCAAGTCTTCGGGGGTGACTTCATTGAACCACTGAGTCGGTTCATTTTGACGGTAGATAGCGACCGTAGTTCCTACATTGTTGCAAAAACCGAGGCACCCGGTTCTAGTCACCCAGTGGGTGTCGTACAACCCCTCTTGTTTGAGTCGATTTTTTAAGGCTAGATAAAACTCTTGTCCCCCATACTTAAAGCAACAGGTTTTTTCGGGTGGGCGTTCATTGGTACAAACAAGGACTTGAACTTTGCAATCTTGGGCTTGAGATTTTATGTCTTTCATAGTGAACTAGATACTAACTTCTTTTTAAGGGACCGCCAATGGGTCAAAGAAAAATTCATGTTCAAGCGCATCGAGGGGTTTGTTCTGAGTATGCAGAGAACACCCTGCCGGCTTTCCGCAGAGCCGTTGAACTTAAAGTGGATAGTATAGAACTAGATGTCCAGTTGACTCGAGACGGTCAAATCGTCGTTTATCATGATTTTGAAGTGACTCCGGAATGGTGTCGCGACAAGTTAGGTAATCCTGTGTCATCTTCTCTTCCAGTTTGGGAGATGACGATGAAAGAGTTACAAAGTCTAGAAATTCGAGTGGACCGAAGATTGGCTAACAAACGAAACCTTTCGGAACTTGAGAAAAAAATTCCTTCGTTAAAGCAAGTTTTTGATTCCATAAAGGGGTGGGATAAGGAGTTTTTGCACTCTTCTATTTTGGACATCGAAATTAAAAGAGAGGATCTCATTGAGAAAAAGGCTCCTTCGGCAAAAGAAGTTGTTTCGCAAGTAGTTCGAGAGATCAAAGAAGGATGGGGTTTAAACCAAATACAACTGCGCTCATTTGATTTTTCCATTCTAGATGAAGTGCGGCAACAAACTTCTGAAATTCCGATTGTTGTATTAACTTATCAGAGTCAGCTCTCCTTTTTGGAGATTTATCAAAGATTTCAACCTAAAGTATGGGCTCCACATTATCAGGATCTTTCAGAGGCGAAAGTTCAACAAGCTCTTGAACTAGGGGTTGAAGTGCTTCCTTACACAGTTAATACGGTGCGTGATTTTACAGATTTGATTTCAATGGGAGTGTCGGGTTTCACGACCGACGATCCCACCTTGCTTATACAATTTTTGAAACAGTAAAAAAATCGGTTACAATGTTATTATGGCAAAAAACATTTCTCCTTTGATGGCTCATGAGAATGAGGTTCATGGCTTGGTCGCCTGGAGTGTGATTCCGACACGGATTTTATATTACTTAAGTTTGTTGATTGCGGCCCAACATACGATTATTGGACTCATTTCATCGGTACTTCGAAAAAATAAGCTCATGGGCTCCTGGCAAATAGCGCTCGCTGTAGCTTTTTTATTCATGGCTTGGCAGGTAAATCTTTTTTCTAAACAATCTAAAAGCTATGTTGCCTCTGAAATGAGTGTGCCTTTAGATAAAGCTTTGAGCTATCTTGGAGGATTTTGGCTAACTTATCAATTGACCCTTTTCTTCTCTGTAACACCTTTAGTCGCTTATCTTATTCGTAGTGTATCTGGGCTAGATTATCAGAGTTTAAAATTTAAAAATTTTATTGGACTTCCGGTGGTGTTTATCATGGCAGTCTTTTTGGTTAGGCTCTTTAGAAATGCCCCTCCAGCAATATCGGAAAGGACATTGAGTCAATCGGCTGAATCTTTTGCTAATAAGAATTTGTCTCGGGCAAGAACTTTAACTTTTATTTCCGTTGGAATCGGAATTTTATGGATTTGGGCCTATCTTGGTGATGCTTTACTCAATACCTCTCTTGATACCATTTCCGTCGCTTTATCGGGAGCTGCTTACCTATTAATTGGATCGGCGGTCGGATTTGTCTGGAGATCGGTTCGTGAGATTCAAAGAAATCCTAGTCCCATCTATTTTGAGCGAACGATGGAAAAAGTGAACTTTTTTTGGCTTGCGACCTGTATTGGTTTTGTCATTATTTTGATTGGTAATCTTTTATAAGCTTCGTCAAACAACCTTGAATAATATTCAACCCCTCCTCAAGTTCTTCCTCTGTCGTGCAAAGAGGCGGCAAGAGTCGAATGACGTTTCCAAAAGTTCCAGCCGTCATTAAAATTAACCCTTTTTCATAACAGAGTTTAACAAGTTCTTTAGTAGCTTCCGGATTAGGCTCCTTGGTCTCTCTATTTTTCACCAATTCCATAGCTCTCATGGGGCCCATACCTCGAACATCTCCGATAATAGAAAAGTTTTTAAACCACTGTCCCATATATTCGACTAACTTCTTTTCTAGGGAGAGAGTATTTCTAGCCAGAATTCCTTTGTCCCACTCCTCAAATACAGCGAGAGCTGCGGCACAGGCCACCGGATTACCACAAAATGTTCCTCCAATGCCTCCTTCGGCCGGGCCATCCATGATTTCAGCTTTTCCAGTGACAGCCGAGAGGGGGAGTCCGGCCGCGATTCCTTTAGCAGACACCAATAGGTCTGGAGTCACTCCGAGCTTTTCACAAGCAAAGAGTGTTCCTGTACGGCCAAAACCACATTGAACTTCGTCAAAAATGAGAACGATTTTGTTTTCTGTACAGAAGTCTCTTAAGAGAGAAAGAAATTTCTTGGGTGCAGGGACAAACCCACCCTCTCCTAGGACAGGTTCAATAAGGACAGCCGCGACTTGAGTTGAGCCCACTTCCGATTGAACCAAAGTTTTAAATTCTTCAAAGCATTCCTCTGCCACTTGATCCGGTTGACTTGTTGTCGGCCATCTATAGGGATACGGAAAAGGGCAACGATAGACTTCGGAATTGAAAGGGGCGAATCCATATTTATAGGGTTTGACTTTTGCGGTGAGGGACATGGCCATGTAAGTTCGCCCGTGATAAGCATGTTGGAAGCAGACGATGGCCTGTTTCCCACTAAAGGCCCTGGAAATCTTTATCGCATTTTCGACTGCTTCAGCTCCGCTGTTGGCTAGAAAACTCTTTTTAGCAAATTTTCCGGGCATCGCTGAATTTAATTTCTCACAAACAGTAATGTAGTTTTCATACGCTACGACGTTAAAGCTTGTGTGAATAAAATGATTGAGTTGGTTTGTGGCTGCCTCTACAACTCTCGTAGGAGAATGGCCAACATTAACAACTCCGATACCTGAAGAAAAATCGAGGAGTTTATTTCCGTCAACATCGGTGATCCAGGCTCCCTGAGCTTTTGCGGCAAAAATGGGAGTTGTATGGAAAGGGCCGCGAGCGACGGCATTTTTCCGTCGCTCCATTAGGGCGATACTTTTGGCCCCCGGAATTTGTGTTTTTATTTCGATCATGATTAATACCAGTTGATTGGTGCTTCATCGAGATTGATATTTATTTGCTTTGTCTCAAGATACCCTTCGATTCCGTGAAGTCCCAATTCTCGGCCCCATCCACTTTGTTTATAACCGCCCCAAGGCATTTCATTGAAAGTTGGATGATAGGTGTTGATCCAAGTGATTCCAGCTCGAAGTTGTCGAATAACTCTCAACGCTCTAAAAATATTTTTACTCCAAACTGCCGCTGCAAGACCGTATTCGGTGTCGTTAGCAATTTGGATAGCTTCCTCTTCAGTAGAAAAGGGAATAACTGACAATACAGGCCCAAAGATTTCTTCTCTTGCGATTCTCATTTGAGGTGAGACATGGTCAAATATCGTCGGCATTAAGAAGTTGCCTTTAGAAAATTCAGAGCCTTCAGGCCTTTTGCCTCCACAGATTAGTTTTGCCCCTTCTTGAATCCCTACTTGAATGTAGCTCTGAACTTTTTCCAAATGCTGTTGAGAGACCAAAGGACCCATTTTAACTCCTGGAAGTAGTCCATGTCCTAATTTGATTCGATTTATTTTGGCTAGCATTCCATCGACAAGAGACTTGTGAAGGGATTTTTCAACCAGGATTCGGGAGCCTGCAGAGCAGACTTCCCCTTGATTTGCAAACGCGGCGAACAAACCTCCATCGATAGCCGCCTCTAGATCACAATCAGCAAAGACGATGTTAGGATTTTTGCCCCCGAGCTCAAGAGTGACTCGTTTGAGATTGGAAGACGCCCCTTCTAAAACTTTTCTTCCCGTGACGGTTCCCCCAGTGAAAGCAACTTTATTAATCAGTTTATTAGAGGCCAGTTCCTCACCCGCTCCGGCTCCAGGGCCTGTAACGACATTGACTACCCCCTTGGGAAGTCCGGCCTCCTGAATGAGCTCTGCAAGTTCAAGCGCAGTGAGCGGAGTTAGCTCCGAGGGTTTTAAAATCACTGTACAGCCGGCTGCTAAAGCGGGGGCCAGTTTCCACGAAGCCATGAGAAGCGGATAGTTCCAGGGAATAATTTGCCCGCAAACCCCCACGGGCTCCCGTACGACAAAACTCATTGAGTTGGCTGGAACCGACATCGTTTCTCCGTGAATTTTCGTGGCAAGCCCTCCGTAAAACTCAAAGCAATTAGCGGCATCAGAGATGTCAAATTCAGCTTCAGCCAAAGGCTTCCCACAGTTTTTTACTTCGAGTTCAGCTAAACGTTTGGACTCGCGTCGGATAAGTTCAGAGATTTTAAATAAAAACTTGCCTCGTTCAAGGGCAGTCAGGTTTTTCCATGGGCCTTGATCAAAGGCAGTTCTAGCCGCATGAACTGCCACAACAATATCTTCTCTTCCCGATTCGGGGACTTTCGCAATGAGTTCACTATTCCCAGGATCGATAATTTCTCGGGTTTGCTTGGATTTTGCATCGATCCATTCACCGTTAACAAACATTCGATACGATTTCATCGCTCACTCCTTTTTTTAAAAGCTCTAGTGTTCCTGATATTTGGGGCCGACATAAGTTTTTCTAACATAGAACACCCAGAGTAAAACTAAAATAGCAACGCAGCCCCCCATCACCTGTCCGGCCTGGTGATTTGGGGGAAGCATAAATACTACAGTAATAAAAGTGACCCATCCCACCGCAAGCACTGAAATCAGAGTACTTAGTTTTCCCAGGTTCCAAGGCCCTATCTTTTCATGCTTCTTTGTAAGCCGCGTCCATAAGCGAGTGGCGATGGGTAATCCGTAGGAAATATAGAGCGCAACGGTAGCAATAGACACTACGGCGCTATAAATGCTGATGGAAAAAGCTAAAATCAAAGCAAATATCGCCAAAGCCCATATGGCTCGAGCGGGGGTCTTGTGTGTTTCATCTACTTTGGCTAATAAATGGGAAAAAGGAAGTCCTTTGTCCCGCGCAAAAGCATAGACCATTCGAGAGGCTGAAGTCATACCAGCAAGCCCGCATAACCACATGGCTCCGGCACACAATCCGACCACGAGAGAACCAAACCCATCTCCTAAATTAAATCGAAAAATATCTAGAAATGCCGAGTCTCCTTTCTGGGTAAATTCCGCCAGATCAGGAATCGAAAGAGTGACAGCCATCAGCATAAAGAGGCCGCTAAAAATTGAGAGAACAACGGCAAAGAAAATTCCCCAAGGAGCTCGGCGGCCCGGATCGATAGTTTCTTCTGTGACATGAGCAGAAGCATCGTACCCCGTCAGAGTCCATTGGGCGAGCAAAAGTCCAATCATAAAACTATAAGAAACAGAAAAACCATCCGTAGAATTAAAGTGGTTTAAAAAACTTAAAGGTTGTCGAAACCCTTTAAAAGCTAAAGCTCCTATGAGAATGGCTACGACAATGACGTGATAGATGGCTGAAAAATCATTGAGCCATCCCACGAAGCGAATGCCTCGATAATTTAAAAAGGCATGAGAAAAGAGAAGAGCTGCATAGGTCAGATTAATCACCCAAGGGGTATCCGGGAGATGAAGAAGCGGGATTAAGAATTTAGCGAGTCCGTAATCAATTCCGGCTAATATCGCAAACATCCCGAACGCATTGAAACAGGCCGTAAACCAACCTATCGTTCGCCCTCCTAAAAAACTACTCCAGTGATAAAGAGCTCCTGCCGTCGGATAGGCACTTGCAAGCTCAGCCATAGCGAGCGAAACGATCAAAGTAAAAAAACTGACAACGATCCAACCCCAGAACATTTGAGAAGGGCCACCATGTTGTAGTCCGTAGCCGTAGAGCTGGGTTATTCCGGTTAGAATGGAAACGACAGAAAAAGCCACTGCAAAATTGGAAAAGCCACCTAGCCCCCTCAGTAGTTCCTGATTGTAACCGAGTTTTTTTAATTCCCGAGCATCCTTTTTAAGTTGTTCTTGATCCCAAGTCATAGTTCTTTATATTGCCTTTCCGTATTTGATGGGTAATTTGAACATTAGCTAGTAAGTTGGTAAAGTCCAAAATCTATGGGGAAACAATGATTTTAAAATGGATAGGATTGGGTTGTTTTATTTCATGGGCTGTTATGGCTGAACTGCATCCTTTAGATCCCTTGAATAGGAGCGAAGTCGAAAAAGCGGCTAAATGCGCTAGGGGATCTTCCCAATTTCCCAAAGATGGAATGTTTCCTTTGATCGCTTTAAATGAGCCTCCAAAATCTGAAGTAAGAGCTTTGACTCTAGGAAAAAGTTTCCGTCGAGAAGCTTTGCTTTGGGTGCTTGATAAAAAAGGTAATAAGACTTATCAAGCCGTTTGTGATCTCAGGAAAAATAATTTGATTCTGTGGAAAGAGGAAAAAAATGCTCAACCCATGGTTTTGCTCGAAGAGTATGAAAAATTACCTGGAATTGTAAAAAAAGATCTCCAGTGGCAAGCCGCGATGAGAAAAAGAGGAGTCACCGACTTTTCAAAGGTTCAGGTCGATGCTTGGGCTGCCGGCCATTTGATTAATAAAGATTTTGATGATGGCCGTCGACTCTTAAGAGGGATTTCATACTTAAAAGAAAGGGATATGAATTTTTATGGGCGTCCGATTGAGGGGGTGATTGTTCTTGTTGATATGAATGCCGAGAAAGTCGTCGAAGTTATCGATACTGGTGTTGTTCCGATTGCAGAAAAATCAGAGCAGTTTGATGTTAAATCTCAATCTCCGGTTAGAAAAGATCTTAAGCCACTTAAAATGAGTCAACCCAAAGGGGTTAGTTTTAAGGCTAGAGGTCATGAGGTCGTTTGGCAGAAATGGCATTTTCGTTGGACGCTTCATCCGAGAGAGGGATTGGTGCTTTATGATATCGGCTATGAAGATCAGGGGAAAATTCGTCCTATTCTTTATCGGGCCTCAGTTTCTGAAATGGTCGTTCCTTATGGGGATCCCGATAGGAATTGGAGTTGGAGAAATGCTTTTGATGCCGGGGAATACGGAGTGGGAAGACTTGCAGCTCCTCTAGAGAAAGGTAAAGATATTCCTGAAAATGGGGAGCTTTTTAGCGCTATTTTTAGTCATGACTCCGGGAAGTCCTACGAAAGTAAAAATGTAGTCGGAATTTATGAGCGTGATGGCGGAATGATTTGGAAGCATTGGGATATTTACTCGAATAAAAATGAAGCTAGAAGAGCTCGGGAATTGGTGATTACCTTTACGACAGCTGTAGGAAATTATGATTACGCTTTTAAGTGGATTTTTGGTCAAGAAGGAGGAATTCGACAGGAAATTGATCTGACAGGGATTATGTTGCCTAAAGGTGTAAGCGCTAAGACGGCAGGTGACCCCAATTTACATAAAGGAGGACACACCGGCCATTTGGTAGCCGCTAATATTTTGGCCCCTCACCATCAGCACTTTTTTAACTTTCGGCTCGATTTTGATATTGAGGGTGCTAATAACTCGGTCATGGAGATTAACACGCGAAGTGCAAAAGATAATTCTAAAAACCCAGAGAAAAATGTCATCGAAATGGAAGAGATAACTTTTCAAAAAGAGAGAGAAGCTTGTCGAAACATGAGTTTAGAGGAAGCTAGAAAATGGCGTGTGTTTAATCCCAATATAAAAAATGAATTGGGCTATTCACCGGGATATGTTTTGATCCCCGAGGACAATACGGTTCCTTACGCCCTTCCCGAATCCGGAGTCCGAAAGCGGGCCGGCTTTATTGATTATCATTTTTGGACAACCCAATTTCATACTGACGAGATTTACGCAGCCGGTGATTTTATTAATCAAAATAAATTGGGCTATGGTCTGAAACAGTGGATGACTAATGATGAGAAGATTGAGAACCAGGACATCGTGACTTGGTACACTGTCGGGATAACTCATGTGCCTAGACCTGAGGAGTGGCCCATTATGCCTGTGGCTCATTTAGGTTTTAAGCTATTGCCTGCGGGTTTTTTTGTGAAGAATCCAAGTTTGGATTTGCCTTAGATCTTTTCTATAGTTCCTTTTTCTAGCAAAGTGTCCAAGTAGCGATCTGCAAGTTTTTCCAGAAGAGCATTGGTTTTCAAGCGGTCATTGAGGTTGTTGAAATCCACTTTATCGATCTCTTGGTCCTGATTATAACAGGAGAATACAAAACTCTCTTTACCCGTAATAGGATCGACATGACGTTGAAGACATTGAGCGCAAACCTCTTTCATCATGCACTGCATGGGTGAGTTAACCGAAGCTATCGCAACATGATCGGGCTTGAAGTATGGCTTTAAAACCCCGTGTCGAGCTGCTCCCACCGCTGCCATCATTCGATCGGATCCGATAACAAAAATTCGATCGACCGTTTGGAGAGGGAACAAGGGGGCTCCGCCTAGCTCGCCTTTTCCATAAGCTTCGATAGCTTTAACGATGTTCCCCACGAAAGAGCGGTCTTGGGGTCGATTAGTTTTAATAGCTTCGCCAGAATCGGTAGCCCAGATCATTTGGTGGGTGGCTTCTTCGATTTCATGTTGTTTGAAGAGATCGCTGGTTTTTTTATATCCTGCAAAATAGAGAACTTTGCAGTTTCGTGCTTTGAGTGCTCGAGAAATGCTCAAGAGAACAGCATTACCCAATCCCCCGCCTGCAAGAAGGACCGTCTCGTTCTCAGCAATTTCGCTTGGAGCTCCTGTGGGACCCATCACGACAACCGGCTCTCCCGGTTTTAAAATAGAACACAGTTTAGAGCTTCCGCCCATTTCAAGAACAATCATGCTCAGTAGGTTGTGTTCTTTATCAACCCAAGCTCCTGTGAGAGCTAATCCCTCCATTGTGAGTCGAGATCCATCAATCACATGGGCTGAAGTTTCATAGTTTTGGAAACGATAAAACTGACCCGGCTCAAATCGAGTGGCAGCGTAATGGCCTTTAACGATGACTTCTACAATCGTTTCAGTGAGACGAACCACTTTGACAACCCGAGGAATAAGAGCTTCATCAAGGTGTTTGATTAAGTGATCAAACCGTTCCGTCTCAGTTGGGCACTTATCCGCCAAAATAATATCTTTGGCAAAAAGTTTAGCTACTTCTTGACTCCCATGTTTTGCAGAGGCCATGGCTTTTACGACATTTCCGGCATAATCTGGATGGTTATCTCCATAGAAAGAGACAAACTTTCCATCGCGTTCATAGGATAGAAGAAATGCTTTTTTATCCTCTTTTCCTGCTTCTACCAGTTTCCATCTATTATCAGTCAATTCGGCACGATATTTTCGAAAGAAGTTTCCACGTTCATCCAGCTTGAAACTTCCTGGGAATTCTCTTTCGTAAATAGTATTTGGGCTTGTTCCGGCAGCTACCATGACTGATTTGGCGGGGAGGGTGACCATTTCCCCATTGGCGCGTTTAAATATGAGAGCTTCAACGGCTCCATAAGTATCTTTAACCGCTTCAATTGGGGTTAGGTTTTCAATAAAACCAATCCCTTCTTCTAGAGCTTTCTCCACCTCTTCGTGATTTAATCGATAGGCAGGAGAATCGGTAAGCTTCTTTCGGTAGGCCACACTGACCCCACCCCAGGCACGGCAGAGCTGGATGAAGTTGGGTTGTCGCTTCTCTTTTTTTGCCTTTGATCTTTCTTCTCTAACCGCTTTTCCGTGCTCGAGGAATGTTTTTAAAATTTCTTTTTCCTCTGGAGAACACATTGTCCAGGCGGCCTCTTCGCCCATAGCACGGCTGACTCCTTCGAACCGCTCCAAAGCTTTTTCTACTTGTAGTGGGTAATAGGCCATAAGTTCAGTTGCCGTATCAATCGCCGTTAAACCCCCACCGATGACAAGGGCAGGTAAACGTACTTGTAAGTTAGCCATTGAAGGCTTTTTAAAAGCTCCAGTTAGTTGGAGAGCCATAAGAAAATCGGAGGCCTTTCTGATTCCTCGACAGAGATTGTTTTTCATGTCGATGATAGTTGGACGACCGGCTCCAGTGGCTAAAGCCACATGGTCAAATCCTAAGCTCCAAGCGTCTTCCAAATTGAGGGTTCCACCAAATCGGACTCCGCCGTAAAAACGAACGCCTTTGCGTCGTAAAAGACTTAAATAGATGACCGATAAAAAGTTTTTGTCCCATCTTACTGTAATTCCATACTCAGAGACCCCGCCAAACCCCATGAGAAATCTTTCATCAAGTTCCTTTTTGAGTTCCGAAAAGTTTTGAAGGGGCTTGGGGAAGGCTTTTCCTCGACCGGTGAGAGTGGCGTCGACAGGTTCTAGTTTAAGAGCATCAATTCCGACAACTCCAAAACCTTCATTGGCAAAGAAATGTGCGGCTGTGTACCCTGCAGGTCCTAGTCCTACGACGAGAATATTTTTTCCGTTGTAGGGTAGAGCATAGGGACGCTTACGGTTTAGAGGATTCCATCGAGTGAAAAGACTGTAAATTTCGAAGCCGTAAGGAAGATTTAAAACATCATTTAGTGTTCCGGTTTCAGTTTGGGGAATATTGACAGGGTCTTGTTTTTGAAAAATACAACCCTTCATGCAGTCGTTGCAAATTCGATGGCCGGTACCCGGGCACATCGGATTATCCAGCATGATCATCGAAAGAGAGCCAATGATTTCACCCTCTCGCCTAAGAACATGCATTTCTGAAATGCGTTCTTCAAGAGGGCATCCTGTTAATGGAATTCCCAATGGATTCGTTTTATAACCGCCGGTTTTTTCCTCAAAGCCTTTGGAACAGGAGTCTTTTTTTCTCTCATGACAGTAGATGCAATAGTCTACTTCTCTGAGATACTCCTTGGTGGTCATTCGAGGATCGGTCAACTTAAAACCCACTCGGTGACGTAAGTGTTCTTCGGGGCCGTAAACCATCTCAGGAAGGTCAGCTTTGGGGTGAACCGTTTCGACGAGGTGATCAAAATCAAGTTTTTCTGCTCGAATAAAAGAACCCCAACCACTAATTGTTTTTCTTCTCTCCGGGGCTACCCAAACCTGAACGCACCAGTCCTCAAAAGCTTTAAGAGCCACAATAATTTTCTCTGCAGCGTCGGACCCGGAAAAATGGAGACAGAGGTTTTGAACTCGGTTTTGATCGGAAGTGCTTAAAGTTCCGGCTTTGATTGCTTTTTCACTGTCGAGCAGAAAAAGCACGGTCTCTGCTATTTGAACTTCGTCCTCTTTTGCCCCTGTTTGAGGGGCCTGAGCGATAACTTTTTTAATTAAAGCTTCTAAGGCTTTCCATTCTTCTGCAGAACAAGGAGCCTCTGTAAACCTTTTAAAAACTCGAATGTTTAAGAAATCCTTTTTGAATCTAAAAGTGGGATGTAATTGCTTGGTAGCTGTTTTTATTGCTGCGACCGGATTGTTGATGTTGAAGAGTTTAGCGGTAAACTCCCCAATAACTCTGGCCACTTCAATGAGCGTGTTGCCCTCCTCGGCGTAAGGGGTCGCTTCACAAAGTGCAGCGAATTTTTTGACAGTATCGGGAGAGTTTTCCTGGCAATATTTCCAAAACTCTGTGTGAAGGTCTTTTAACCGCAGAGGGTTATAGAGATCAGAAAAATTGAAGCCTGAAATACCGAGGGAAATATCTTTTAAATCACTTACCATTACAGATTTTTTCTTCTTTTAATGCGGATTTTTAGCGCAAGGCGCCAGATTTGTCATCAAATCCGTTTGACTTGATTACGCTATACAAAAACTTACGATTTGGGTTTTATCTTGCTTCCGAGTTTGCGAACTTCTTTAGACGCCTTATCTATTGAATTTGCTAATTGTTTTGCGCCTTTAGCTGCCATTTCCATGCCTTTTGAAGTGGCCTCTAGCCCTTGAGATATTCGTTCTGGGGTGACTATCTCTTTGGCTTTTTCCATTACATTTTTTGAACTCGAAACTCCTATGCTAACAGCATCTTTTACCATGGAGGCTGCTTTTCCGGCTTCTTGGGTCAGTTGGGAGGCTTTCGATTTTAAATCTTTAGTCTTTTTTAGAATCTCATTGAGATCTGGCTTTTTCATAGTGTTATCCGTTCGTCGAGAGGCCTGCAGGCCGTAAAACGTTGAGTAAATTTTGAAAGTTTTTCATGACCTTTCGGGCAATTTCTTGGGAACTGTTTTGGGTGGGACGACGCATAGTTTTTTCCGGTCCCAAAGTTTCAGTTTTTATAATTTTCCCATCTTTATCGTATTCAATAAGAACGGTGCCAATCCCTTTTTGAGAAATAAACGTAGGCTTACCGATAGGGCCATATTTGAACGACAAAAGATTTGAGTTCCCATCCACCATTTCGGTGATTTTACCGTATCGATCGTACTTCAAAGAAACCTGCTCTTTTCTACTATTGGTAGCTCTCACTAGATTTCCCCTCGAATCATATTCGAAACTTGAAGTGAGTCCATTTTGGACGATTTTAGAGATTTTTTTCCATTTGGGATTGTATTCGATTTTTAAGTTTTCCGAGGGGCCCACTTTTTCAGTTAAAAAACCTTCAGCGTCATATTTGAAATTAGTGGTTTCACCATTTCGAACTATTTGAGAGGGCTTCCCGCAACAAGGGGTGAAGGTGGTTGTTAGATTTCCTGTAGGCCCTTTGCTATCGTGCTTGTAAAGGTATTTGGAGCCGTCGGAACGATTCTTTATAAAAAACTCATCCATTTCTTCTAAGGTTACTCCTTTATTTTTAAAAGTAACTTTAGTCGAGAAATTGTTTTCGGGGTCGGTAGCATTTCGACCATAGGCATAGCTGATTTCAACGCCCTCTTTTTCCTTTTGATAAATAACGAGTCCATTTTCATCATATCTAAAATTACGTGTTACTGTTTGGTTTGAGGAGGATTCAGAAACGTAAACGATCTGAGTGATAAGGTGAGGAAACTTTTTGTTTTCGTACTTATAGTTAAATACTTGCCCAGTGGAATCGGTCACAGAAATTAAATTTCCGCTATTGTCATAGGCATACTTGCCCTTAGATCCTTTATTGTCGACGATTTGTACAATTCGATCTTGTCTCCAGCTTAATTTGATACTCGAGGCTTTATCTTGATCGTGAACCTCAATTAGCTGTGATTTTGGTCCGGAGGAGTAGACAAAAGTGAAAGAGGTATTGTTTTTGTCGACATGTTTGATGATTCGGCCTTCTTTATCAAAAATTTGAAGTAAACCCTCTTTTTCGCGAATCCATTGATTATTTTTAAAGGTAAGCGTCTGATAACCATATTCGTTTGAAACCAAAAGCTCCCCTTTGGGAATCGTGACTTGAATTTGATAATTTGAGGCAATTTCGGCTCTAAATTGCACACTTGATTGAATTTGCTTCGCCATCTTCTCAGGAAGTTTTAGGGTTTTAAGCTCGTCCTCAGATAGGGCTCTTCCACTTTTGGATTCGTAGTAAGCTCGAGTGACCGCTTTGATAAATTGCTCTCGGGTTGCGGGATCTTCTTTTTCAGGTTTGAAATAAAGAGTGTTTCCCGTGCCCCCGTCTCTAAGGATGGCATTACGCTCTGCCGTGATGGTTAGAGTTGTTTCGAAAGGAGATGTCCAGCCCCAACCAAAAGAACCGGGCCAAGCCGTGGCTTCGTTGATTGCCGTGATACTGTTGTAGGCCCTTATGACCTCTAATGGAACGCTCAATCCGGGAAGACTAAAATCCACATAAACGGCATTCATTCCTCCGTTTATCCGGTTTACGATAACCCCATGAATAGCGGCAGTAAAACCAAAAAGAAAAACAAAGCCGGTGAAGAAAAGTTTTTTTAATATGTTTTTCATTCTAAGTATTATACTCCCGAAACGATATTCTTCATACCCGCACCCTTTGAGCCGGCTTTTTTAGAGGTTCAAACGGCCATGAAGTTGGTTTAAGGCGCTAAATTTATTCGCCGTTTGACGATGAGGTGCATTATCAAATGAAACTCCAAGAAAACTTATCAAATCTTATAAAGCGCAGTGAGTTAGGGTGTTCCGATTTGGTGCGTCTAAACTTTAATCTGCACAATTTTCCAGATTGTGAATCCTCCTAGAAACTGTAAAGACATCATTAAAAGCAAGAGAGCCCATCCGGGAATTGTAGTGAACATGGGAGCAATTCGCTCCGGATCGACCGCATATAAAATAGCCGCTAAAGCAAAGGGCATGAGTACCACAATAATTCCTTGGAGCACTCCTTGAGAGACCATGGCTGAGATTTTAGATTCGACCTTAATTCGTTCTCGAATAGTTTTGGAGATGGTGTCAAAGGTCTCGGCTAAGTTACCGCCTGTTTCTTTCAAAATATTGACGCTGGTTGTGAACATTTCGATATCATCGGCCGGCATTCTAACCGAAAGATTGGACATCGCATCTTCCAGAGTGACACCTAACTTGTTTTGGGAAAGGACTAGTCCGAACTCCTGAGAAATGGGATTAGGCAGCTCTTCAGTCACAATTTGTAAAGCTTGAGGAACGTTAAGTCCCGATCGAAGACCGTTGGACATTAAGGACAGACCATCAATCATTTGGAGAACAAATTTTTTAATTCGTTTTTTATGCATGAAAGTGAGCACTCGCCTGGGGAGCGTCCAACCTAAAAATACCAATAGAAATCCAAAAAAAACAATGCTGCCGACAGAAGGGGCGAAAAACAAGATCCCTAAGGCAAATAAACTCGTGAGATACAGAATATAAAAAAGGTTCAGTTTTTGAGGGGTAATCGCGATAAACATCAAGTCAAGAAGACGCCGCATCTCCTCCTGTTCCGATTTGCTTTTGAAACCAACCCAACCGTAGAGTTGTTCCCCATTTAAAAGTAAACCTACCAAGAGAACTCCACCCACCCAGCCAATCGATAAAAATTTTAAAAGCGATGCGATCATAATTAACCCACTGAAAAAATTCCTCTCGGAATTTTAATGCCCTGTTGGTCCAGTTCATCGATAAATTTAGGGATAAATCCTGTAGCAACAAACTTACCGGTCACTTTTCTGTCTTTGTCCATACCGGTTTTTTTAAAGCCAAAGATCTCTTGCATAGTAACTACTTCTCCCTGCATTCCGATGACTTCCGTGATGCTTGTGACTTTTCTCGATCCATCCGAGAGTCTCGTCTGTTGAATGATTAAGTTCACTGCCGAGGCAATTTGCTCTCGAATTGCTTTTGCAGGAAGATCCATGCCCGCCATCAAACACAGAGTTTCCAATCGAGCGACCGCATCTCTTGGGGTGTTAGAGTGAACGGTCGTCATACTTCCATCGTGACCGGTATTCATGGCTTGTAACATATCCAAAGCTTCTCCGGCACGACACTCCCCGATCACAATTCGATCGGGTCTCATGCGCAAAGTATTTCTAACAAGATCCCTAATTGATACCTCCCCTTTGCCCTCCATGTTAGGCGGACGCGTTTCAAGGCGTCCCCAATGGTCTTGAGGGAGTTGTAATTCTGCTGAGTCTTCTACCGTTAAAATTCTTTCCCCAGGGGGAATAAACGCTGCCATGATATTGAGTAGAGTGGTTTTCCCTGAACCGGTTCCCCCAGAAATAACGATGTTCAGTCTAGCTTCGATACAGCATCTTAAGAAATCAGCCATCTCTTCAGTCATCGATCCGTATTTGACTAGGTCTTTGTAGGTTAGACGACTTTTGGAGAACTTACGAATTGTTAACATGGGCCCTTGAATGGAGAGCGGTGGAATGATCGCATGCACACGAGATCCGTCGGCCAATCGGGCATCTACATAGGGCTGTTTCTCGTCGATTCTTCTTCCAACGGACGTAACAATTCTTTCGATGCAAGCTAAGAGTTGAGCAGTCCCCGAAAAAGTCGTATTGGACAGGACAAGCTTTCCTTTTCGTTCCACAAAGATTTGGTCTTTGCGATTGACCATAATTTCATTTACGGAGTCATCATTTAACAGATCTTGAATGGGGCCTAATTCAAGGGCCTCATCTAGAATCTCTTTGACCAATTTCTGAATTTCATCCCTGGATCGAAAAGGGTGGTCTTCTTTATCCAGCAGCTCTACGACGACTGTTTTTGTTTTCTCTCTTAATACGGCTTTCTTTTTAGGGTCATTGCCTGTCTCAGTGTCTACTTTCTTTAAGTCCATTGTTTCAATCAATTGTTTGTGGACTCTTTGTTTCAGCGAGGACCACTGATCGGCGGGTTTCTCATCTTTCATTTGACTGCGGTCAAAGACTACTAAACTCGGAGCCTTATCTCCTGGTTTAGCAGCGGCAGCCGTTTTACTTCCTCCCAATCGTGACAGAGCATCCGAAGGTTTTTTTAATTGGGAGAGCTTTTCTAATATTTGCTGTTGTTGAATATTACGTACCAAAAAGAAGTAGCTTTTGGTGATCTCGGTTCTTGGGGCTGAAGTGATGAAAGGCTGAGCTTTAGTCATTGAGCTTACAGTGGTGAGTTCGTCCTCTGGAATAACTCCTAAAACCGATTTTTTTAGATTGTTTTGGATCAACTGTGGGGTAATTCCTTTGGAGACACTGAATCGATTGACGACGAGCTTGATCATTTCAGGAGGGAAGAGTAGGTTTTGTACTTTTTCAATGATTCGCCGAGTGTGATGTAGAACGATAATTTCCGGTAAAGTCAGCACATAAATGAGGGCAGAAAGTTCTAAAGCTTTAACGGAAGGGGGATCGATATCTGAACCTAAATCAACAATAATGTAATTATAGAAACCGGTGAGTAGAGATAGCCCTTTTGCTACATGAGAAGGATCTAGAGAGCTCATTTGTTCCGGTTCGAGTACACTTGGAAGATAGTGAATACCCGAGGGGTGAACTGCAACATAGTTTTGTAAGGCATTAGGGTCGAATCTTCCTTCGAGGGCTCCAAGCTCGAGTAAAGTTCTCTTGGGTTTGGTCCCAAGCAACATGCCGATATCCCCGCAAGCTTTAGGGTCTAAATCAACGAGCAAGACTTTTGATTTAGAATCGATACTGGTGGCAATGGCATAGTTAACTGCAAATGTAGATTTGCCTACGCCCCCTTTACCTCCTAGAACCGAGATGACATAGCCGTTGGCCATATGATTTCCTTATCTTTCCCCTGCATTTAATCTGAATTTACGTGTGATATCGTCAGTACCAGCGCTAGCAGTTCGTAAAACTTCCGGGGTTACAAAGATGACATACTGTTGCTTATCCCGTCGAAAACCTTTGGTTCGATTGAAGTTGAAAATCGGTGAGGCGTTGTTATTCTGAGGCCCATTAGTGATCGTTCTTTGAGGATCTCGGTTATATCCGGCTAAGGCATTATCGATGGCATAGCCTCCGAGCGCAGCCGAATCTCCGTTTTTGATATTGACTTTGGTCTGCATGGAATTTCTTGCGACTATGGGTTGTCCATTATCCGTTCCTACTAGTGAAGTTAAATTCACTTGTAAGCCCAAAGAAATGGAGTCGGAGCCAGGCAATGTAGCTGCTCTGACTTTGAGTGAGTTTTGAACTTGGATTGGGCTGAGTTGAGCATTGCCTTGGTTGTCGACCACTCTAGTGTAAATGTCCAATGAACTATCTACAGCAGCCTCCTTGTCCGAACCGTCTTCCACAATGATTGTTTGTTGTTTTAATACTCGGGCGTGTTGGTGATTTTTGTCGGTATTGAGTCTAGGAAGTAGCCCTGTAATGGTTGCAATCAGATTCGCGCTTATTTCACCAAGAGAAGTGTCAAAAGTTGCAGTGCTTTGGTCTGAAGCTAGAGGGCGCCACTGAAAATTAAAAGCTTTTTGATACTCGTTGGTGAGCTCTACATAATTGATAGTGATCTTAATATCTTGTTTGGGAGGAGAGGCTTGTCTCGGTCTGACTCTCATTAGGTCAATAATAATGGGGCTGCCTCCGGCATCTCCTCCTTGTTGCCGAGCTTGAACCGTCGAAAACTCTCCGGCCGTGTTGGGTTTGACCACATCGGGGAGATATGTTTTTGCAATTTCAAAAGCTCGATCGGCATCGGCGTCGCCTTCAGCTGTTCCTTCTAAAAGTATGGTGTTGTTAATGACTCTTGCTTGGATTTCTGGAGATCCGATTTCCCTTTCGATTCGCTCGGCTAATATGTTCATTGTGACTTTACCGATTGTTGTTAGGTTTTTGATTGGGGTTGGGCTTTTTTTGGGGTCTCTCTCTTTCATGGCCTGAATAACTCGATTGATCCGAATCATGTCTTTAGGTAATAAGATCTCTCCATCTAAAATAATAGTCCCTCCGACTGATTTGATCTTTAAACCCTCAACATCACCAAGAAGTTCTTCGAGTTGAGAAATGATTTGTCCCATGTCTTCTCGAGTTACTCTCACTGTGTAAGTAATCCGAGGGTTGTCCTCAGAGTCGTAGATGGTCATGGTTGTCGTTCCGGCAGTTTTGGGAAGGAACCGAATGATTCGTTCCTTTCCATTTTTCTGAAAACGGACAAAAGAAAAGAGCGCATCATTTCCGATGTCGACTTTACCGAGGTCAAAGGGAAATTCGAGTTGGCGAGAGGTTCCTTCGGAAAGAGTTAGGGTTTTATCTTTGCCTTTGATAGTTTTTGGCTCTTCAGCATCTTCACTTGTCTCATTAGCTGCAAGAAGTCGGCTGGGAGCTTGAATCTGAAAAACCATAATTGCGCTGAGAAGTGCTAGGGAAAAGATTCTTTTTCTTTTTGAATATTTCATATCTTAGGGTCCTCCTGCCGGAACTGGGACGCTGGATTCTCCGACATAGTCAAAAAATTTGTATTTTGGAATCGCAATAGGAGCACTTGCTCTGGGTTTGTTCAGATAGGATTCAGGCCCCATTACTCTACTTAGGTTAGTGGGCTGTCTACTCTCTAATTGTCGGTCATCATTATGCCGTAGAAGAAGGGTTAGTGATTCTCCGTAAAGGCTTTGAACATAAACTAAGGTTTGAGCCTGTTGAGGGGTAACCTCAAGGGTTACTGTTTGATAGTTTCTATCTTCCTTAGCGTAGTTAAGAGCTTCGCGAAGTTCCGAATCACTTTGTTTGGATAGAGAGTCATCTTTGAGTCCCCTTAAACTTCGAATGACATCTTGATCGACTGCTTTAGGTGGACTCGTCTGAATCGTTCTTCCTGACGCTAAAATTAAGACGTCTTGTAAAAACACTTTTACTTCGGATGCATTTTTCTTTCCATTACTTCCAGGAGCCGGCAGAAGATACTCAAAGTGAGCTGCGATATCGACGCGATTCCCAGGACGTAGAAGGTAACCGACGCCGCTTTTGACATTAACCGGAATACTAATCGCCCGTTTTTCAACTGAAATCTGAGACTCTAGTCCGGAGTAAACATTTTTTGAAATGAGTTTGTTATCAAGAATAAACTCTCCTTGGCTGATAGGTACTGCAGCTACGGCATCAAAAGCATCTTCTTTGATATCGACTGCACCCGATGGAGCTACTGCGATGGGAACCGAGATGGTTTCAATATCTGTAGGTCTGATAGAGGCGTATTGCAAAATATCTTTTTTGGCTCGAACCACGGACACTGTTTTTTTATACATTCCGGTTAAGCGTTCTTCTTGGCCTGAGATGTACTGATAGACTAAGTACATCGCTAGAACCGAGAAGGAGACTGAAATGAGAAAAGCTCGTTGATCTTGCATAAAATTCTCCTTAAAACTTTGGAATCACTTTCTCTCCTATAGCGTCGTAAAACTTAGGTGGTATCGGCGGACTAGGAGTGAATTTTATTTTGCTCCTGCCAAGTTCGCTGTCAGGGCCTAGAACTTGATCTAAAATGGTCGTCTCTAATGTTGAGACCTTTGTGTCAGAGCTGTTTCGAAGACTATAGTAGAGGCCGCCATCTCCGATTTTGCTCTGTAAGAAAAGGAGCTTATCAGCATCTTCAGGAAGCAGTTGTAGAGTCATGTGTGTGTAGTTGTCATCGGGTCGGCCGGTTCCTGAATCGACGTTTGTCGTGTAGAGATCTTTTCTTCTTTGTTCTTCAAATTTGGCTTCCAAAGCAGATAGGACCTCTCTTGTGACCTTGGTTGGCACTGCATTTTGAAGGTTTTTACCTGTGGCTAAGACCAAAATATTTTGGAAAAATGTTTTAACCTCAAATTGTTCTGCTCCATTGAGTTCATAGTTAACCTTGCCTAAAATATCGACCCGATTGCCGGGGCGAATTAACCGACCGACGCCCGTAGCGGGGCTAATGGCTACAGTTATTGCACGCATTTTCTTTTCCACTTGCCTATCAAGTACAGGCTTTCCATCTTGATGAACCAATTTGGTTAATGTGACTTGCTCCCCGGCATAGATTGGAACATAGGCTGCTTTGCCGGCAACCTCATTAACAGCTTTTTTTGCTGCGATATCATCACCCAGCGCTACAGTAATGGTTTGAGATTGTAGAAAGTTTTTGAATGTGGGAACAACTTCAAGCATGTCATTTCGAATAATTCCGTATTCAGGTATGGCTTCTTTAGCGACCACGACCCCAATTTTGACCCCGAAGTTTTTGGTGAGCTCTGTTTCGAGCGCATCGGTGTAAGCCGAAATTAAGGCTATCGAAATCGCTAAGAAAATCGTTGAAATAATAAAGGCACGTTTCTTTTCCATGTCAGTTGCACTCCCGTTCTCGGCAGATGCCTACGATATTGTTGACTGGATTTGGGCCAGCAATAATTTTTCTCTGGGGCGGGCGATTGGTTTCCGGTTCCATGTATTGCACGGCCATAAATTTCCGGCCAACCACTTTTCGTTCCACATCATCAACTACAATTTTAGAACGATTACTGAGTCTCTGGTATAGGTTCATGGCCGAATACTTTTGGGCGATATGGGACGTGTGGATGGTGTAAAAAGCATTGAGAGTGTAGTAAATTAGCCAAATCAGAAAAGGCATAGCTAAGGCCATTTCAACAACAGCCTGTCCTCTTTGGCGCAATTTGTGTAAAAAATTCAGCATCCGTTATCATCCATTAAGTTCACTAAAAAAGTATTGCCGACATTGAGCCCCATGGTTCCGACAAAGTTTTGGAAAAAATTTAAACATTCCGTTAGAGGGGGATCCCGTCCTAATAAGGTTTGAGATGAGAGGGGTAGTCGGCTTGGCGGGGCTGATCCGTCCTTAATAAAAACTGGGGGCAAGTAAAATAAATCCACTTCGTATGTGGCAGTAACTCCTTCGGTTTGGAAAGCGACATTAGTCGGGCTAAAATTCAGTTGTGGCTTTCGTATGATGGACTCGACGGGACTGAGATATTGCGTAAAGACTCGTCTAGCGGCCTCTTCCTGACTGTCTCGGTCGATATTACCCGATTTATAGGTTCTCGCAGCCATAAAAGTCGCGTAGTCGACATATTCGCTGGCCACCAAAGTAATAGAAAAGCTCAAGTAGAAAAGCAGAAAGAAAAAGACAACCACAACGACAACTATGAATTCAATCGCCGATTGTCCTTTTTCATTTAACTTTTTTACTGACGGTATTTTCATAAATGTACCGGTTTAAACCTTTTGGGGGTTAAGGGAGGGGCTGCTTTAGCGTCCGACTCTCCTTGCAAAACAATATTGTGGGTAAAGACTCGAATTCTATTGAAAAGATCAGTCGTAAAAGTGGCAAAAGGGCCCGTAATGATAAAGTAACCTGTAGTAAAAGATGCCGCGAGAAGCATGATCCACTCGATGGTGGTTTGTCCTCTGTGATTTTTTAGAAGAACAACCATCCCTTGGCCTCCGATATTTTTAAGAATAAAAAAGAGCAGAAAAATGCAGGGGCGAACGGCATTCGGGTCATTTTCTCATTTGTTGTTTTAGGAGAGTGAAACGCCCTAGCCATAGAGGCTGCACTTTTGAGAATCCCATTTTTTTTGATTAAGATAAAAAGTCCGACAAGAGCGCCTAAGAGGATAGAAGTGAGACTTAAACGAATCACCCATTGAGAATTTCCCCAAGGGGCAATAGCCATGAGAAGTTTGACGTCTCCGGCAGCCAGAGTTTTTAAGTAGTAAAGCGGAAAAAAGAACACAAAGGCGATTGCGATTGAACTTAAGGTGATTGAAATTGAGGCGGTACCTTCGAGGCCTAGGCGTACTAACACACCTGCCCCCATTGAGGTCAATGTAAGATGGTTGTAGATTTTTCCCCAGCGCAGATCTGTAATCGATGCCACGATGAGTACAAACCACACCACAATTTCGTACCCTTCGAACATAGACGTCCCCTTTAGTTATGCGAAAGGTCAGAAAAGGAGTCAGTCACTATTGCCAAAGCCGAGGCCTGTAGCCATCTCTGAGGCAATATTTTTCTCCAGACCCACCAAGCCATCTTTAAAAACATCATTAAAGAAGCGAGTGATCTGAATCGAAAACAGAGCTCCCATAGCCACCATCAAAATATACTCGACGGTGCTTTGGCCGCGCCGATTCCCTTTAAAAACTTTTAGCTCAACGTGCTTCATAAAGTTTTTTGTTGGTCTTTTTAGGAAGTCTTAGTTAAGGACTTCCCATCAAGCTACCAACTTGCTTATTGATGCGACCAAAAATGTTTGTAGTTAGTTGCTCAATAGCCGGTTTTATTTTCGACCCCATAGCGGTCACTACAGTTACCACCACTGCGATGATAAGTAGGTACTCTACGGTGGATTGCCCTTCTTCTTCTCTTAGGAATTGTTTCAACATTGGTGTTTCTCCTTGCTTGTTGTATTTAGTTTTTGTTTAGAGCAACGTTCCGATATTGAAATAATACCAACCTCCTCGCTTTATGTCAAAGTGCGTCACATCATAAGTTATTGAAATCAAACAACTTTAGTTGTTTACACTTTGTGCACTTTCTGCTCTACTTTTCGGAAATAATTGGGTTTTTATTGAGTTTTTTCGTCGACACTTGTCGAACTTTTAGACAGCTAAAGTGACAGTTTAGGTAAGCCGTTAAAAGGCATCTGCTTTTTGGTGTTAACGTGTGTTACACTGCGTTAATCATTGGGGCTTTGGTTACTAAATCACGATTGGGGTGTGAATTGAGTCGACACTTTAACTTTTCTTTGAAAAGGGGTTTGGGGGCCGGTTGTGGCGTACGGTTTGGGCTTGTTGCGATTCTGGCTGCGCTTTGGGTTGGCAGGGTGTTTCCCCCCACTAATGCCGAAGAAGAGTCCCTATTTGCGCGCCCGTTAAAAAAATCTGAATTATCCTGCGGTCAAGTTATCCAATTAGCTAAATGGGGGCAGAAGCGTTACGGAGGTCTAGGCTCGAAAGACCTTTTTCATCCTAAGCGAGCCGCTAAAGTTGCAGAGATTTTTGTTGAGAAAATTGATCCTCACAGGATGTTATTTTTGGCTCAGGAAGTTGAGCAGTTAAAAGTTGTTTCCCAGTCTCGCTGGGAAGAGTTTGTTGAAAACTCGAATTGTGATCTTTGGCAGCAATGGTTAGAGCAGAACTATCCCAAGGTTCAACAACGGGTCAGCTATCAAATTAGGAAACGATCTTCAGATAAGCGAAATAAAACCATTGAAAAAGAGAAGCGTTTCACTCGATTTTCGGCCTCGATGGCGGAGTTAGAAAAGAGATGGAAAGAGGAGTTGGGACGGATGGCCTTTGAAGCTAATGAAGAGATTCTCAAGGCTTATCAAGGAAATCGCTTAAAGTTCTTAAAAGATCGATCGGAACAAAAATATTTTGAGGGGACGCCCGAAGCGAGTAACTTGTTGGCTAAAGCACTCTTGGGAGGATTAGATACCTACTCAACTTATTTTTCCCCTTCTGAATTTGAAGATTTTTATGAAGAGCTTAAAGGATCAACAGCGGGTTTAGGTTTGCGGTTACAAAAAGTTCCGCAAGGATTTTTAATTGAAAAGATTATTGATAATTCCTCTGCGAAGAAGTCTAGAGCTCTTCACGAAGGAGATATTATAGAAAAGGTTGAAGGGATTGAATTATCTTCGATAAGTTTTGAGGAGGCCAAAAAGCTTCTTAAAGGTCCTGAAAAATCCTTAGTAAATTTGGGGGTCTATTGTTCGCACAGATCCCCTTCTAAGACCTTTGTTGATTTAGTTCTAGAAAGAACTCAGTTTGATCTTGAGGAGACCAAAATGGCTTTTAACTGGAAAAGCCCAAAAACTGAGCTCGCAAAAAAAGTAGCAGTGATTTCAATTCCAACTTTTTATGGTCGTGGTGGACTTGAGAGCGGAGTCGAAGAAAAGAGTGTTTCAGAGGATTTTAAAAGTCGGTTGGAACAAGAACTATTAAAAGAGACTTCCCATGCTGGCTTGGTTCTTGATTTGAGAGGCAATCCCGGAGGATATCTTGAAGAAGCGGTGTCTCTCGGAGCATTGTTTGTTGGTAATAAACCCATTGTTGGGATTTTAGAAGAAGGAAAAACCCGAATTCTGAAAGATAACACCGCAGTTCAGCCTCTCTATCATCGTCCCACAGTGATCTTGGTGGATGAGGATAGTGCGAGTGCGGCAGAAGTTTTAACCGGAGCACTGAAAGATTATCAAAGAGCTGTCGTTGTTGGGAGCTCAAGAACCTATGGGAAGGGAACTGTTCAGAAACTTTTTCCCTTGGAGGATCCGTTTTTACTCTCTCCGTTTTATGGGGAGAATTTAGGAGCTGGTGTGGTCAAATTGACAACTAGTGTTTTCTATTCCCCTTTAGGGCATACGCCGGCCAATGGTGGAATTGAGACAGACATTGTTGTGAAGGATGGTAACTCGGGTGATCCACTTGCAAAAAACACGCAAGAGATTTTGCCTATTGTGGATCAAGAGTTAAAAAAAGAGTTGGAAAATAGATTAACTCAACACCATCAAAACATAGAGCTACTGAGAGCAAAAAGCCGGGAACGGTTGGACTCAGAGCCTTCTTTGGTCGAGGATAAGGATTTAGAAGAAGCGATTGCGATTGTTTCGGATCTCGCTCAGTTGAACACTTTCTAAATCTATTCCATGCTTTGTCGTATTGAGTCATGAAAGATTCTTTATTTTTAAAAATAGCCTAGTCATAACCCCTTATTGTCATTACAATTTTATTATCAACTCGAAGGGAGATAAGCAGCATGGCTGAGGAAACAGCATATTGTGTGAAATGCCGAAAAAAGGTTTCTATGAAGGACTGTCAGGAAGTCAAAATGAAAAATGGAAGACCCGCCATGAAGGGGGCTTGTTCCGTTTGCGGTACTGGAGTCTACAAGATTCTCTCTCAAAAATAATTTTGAGTTCTTTAATTAAGGACCGATCTTAAAAGTGGTTTAAGACTTTTTAGGATCGGTTACTTTTTCTTTCGGAAGATTCTCAAATTGGCAGGTTCGGTTTCTGCCGGAATGTTTGGCTTCATAAAGAGCCAAATCGCACTGAGAGATCAATGCTTTATCGGTAATTTCTGCTAAAGGATTTTCCGTTTTTTCTGGAACTAGGAACGTAGAGGTTCCTAAGCTTATCGTCAGGGGAATCACCTTACCTTCAAACTCAACCTTAGCGTTTTCAATCAGCTTTCTAAACCTTTCCGCTACAATTAGGGCGCCAGTTTGGCTGGTATCAGGCATGATCAAAATGAATTCTTCCCCCCCAAAACGGCCTGCTACATCCCCTTTTCGAATCGACTCCTGAAGTAATCTGGCTACTGTTTTGAGTACATGATCGCCGGCTTGGTGCCCATAGGTATCATTGACCTTTTTAAAGTGGTCAACATCTCCCATCATGATGGAGAGAGGGGATTTTATTTTACAAACGAGTTCAAGTTGTCGCCTCAACCATTTTTCGCTAAAGACTTTATTACACAGTTGGGTTAGTCCATCGGTGTTGGAACGGTTGATACTTTCAATTCTTTCATTTTGAACATTGGACTCATCAGTAACATCTCTTAAGGTCACCAGCGTTCCTAATCGTTGAGACTCTGCAGAGAAAACAGGAACTGCAGCGACGATTAACTTTTTCATTTTAGATGCGACTTCGCCTTTTATTTTGATTTCAATAGCAACTTCATCGTCCCGAAACCAATTTTGCCCCTCTGAAAATACCTTTTCCCAGCTTTCTGGTGTCGTAGCACTATGTATAAAGAAATTAAAATGAGGGTTTTTAAAGATTCTTCGTTGTGATTGTTCGAGGAGTGATTCAAAGGCGATGTTACATTTAACCACATTGCCTTTCAGATCGACGACACAGTAGGCATCGAGGAGAATATGAAGTAGAGGCTCATGAAGAGTATGCCAGTCTTCTAAAAGTGGCCCAAAATTTTCTTCTTCCAAATTAGGTTTGTTATTTAACAAACGCAAAGTATTGTTTGACATTGCCGTCGAGCTCCATTGTGTTAGATGAGCATTTTTCACATGTGATGGTTTGAGCGATTTTTAATCCCGATTTATAGTCTTTAATGGATATTTTCTGTTGTTGTTCATGATCACACTCGTCACAGACATAAGGGATATAAACCGATGTCACTATCGCTGAACCTAGGAAACTAGGGACCATATTCATTTGTCGAACGACAAGTGGCGGACACTCGACAAACTCGATAGGAGTTCCTATCAGCTCTTTCATGAAATTCACCCAAGTTCGGATACCACAAGAATTAATGGAAGAAACATCTTTAAAATCAAATGAAATATTTTGACCTTTTAATTTAAGTAAAGAAGAAAAGTCTGCATTTTCATCGATGATGCCAATAAGTTTGATGTGAGACCTGTTTTCTGCCGTTGAGACCTCGAATCGGAAATGATCATTAAGTAATTCTGCTGTATTCATTTTTTGATTTCTCCCTGAAAAAAATTAAAAGAAAAGTAATTGGGGTCGAAAGCAGAGGTTTTAGAAAACCAACAGCTCACTAGCGTTCCTTGTTTTAGAGTTGAAACAATTTTTAAGTGCGATGCTGATTCGAATACAACATAGAGACCCAAACCTGCCCCACTATTTTTGGTTTCAATTTGAGATTGATCTCGTTGTTCATAACACCGTCTGAAATAATTTTGAATTTTAGGAAACGGAAGCCCCTCTCCGAAGTCTCTCACCGAAATGAAAATACCCTCCGAGCTTCTTGCAAATTCAATAAGGATCTTTTCGTTGGCATTGAGCACGACGCTTTCGTTTCGGTTGTATTTTTCGCTACCGTCAGCGAGATGGTATGCGTGAAAAAGACTGTTGGTAAATAATTCCTCAAGGCAAGTAGTCACTCTGTCACACAGTTGAGTGGTAGGTTTGATCTGTAAAGAGTTTGAGATTTGATTAATCAGAGTGTATCTTGAGTTACTTGAGTCGAGAGAGACTTGCTGAAGACCTTGACTTTTTTCCCAAGGATAGCAGGCCGTCTGATGGCAGTCGATCGATTGATAAGTCATAACGGCTAAAGGATCTCGTTGTCCGAGTTGAGAGGAGTGAATGTGGGAACAACCGGAAGCAATTAAACTTGCAGCTTCTTTCTTGGAAAAAACCCCCGTAGCGGAAGTCGGCAAAATGATATTTCGAGATTGGACCAAACTCATGCAGCCTCTCCCTCTGAGGGGTCTTTGGGATTTTTCATGGTTTCATCGATTCGCGCATAGTGAGTGTCTATCTCCTCTTCGGTAAAATCCGGTTTTTTTGCAAGTTCTATTAGTGACACGGAGGGATGTTCCTGTTTCTGGTTAGTCGCTTCATGGCTGATGACGCGACTTACCACCTCATTATATATAGTGGGCTGGGATATGAGCGATTCCGTTTCTATCTTTTCGATTTTGTGGTGCCATTTGAGCAGTACATAAGTAATGTCATCTTGTTGAGCAATATCACCCATGAAAGATTTAAGTTCTTCGTAGAGTTGAGTTTTAATCTGGACAAGTTCTTGGGTGCCTAATCGGTTAAAAAGTTTTTTAATGGCTCTTTCGCCGAACTGTTTTTTGTCGGCGTTGATAGCTTCCGAGACCCCATCGGTATAAATGAGGATAGTGTCTCCAGGGGTAAGTTGGGTCTTAAAGTTTTCAAATTTGGAATCTGGGGCAAATCCTAATCTCTCACCACTCACAAAGAGCGGCTCGCATTTGTTTTTCGATTCTGGGTCGTTACTGGCTCGAAGTAGGAGAGGAGCTTCGTGACCGGCGTTGCTTAAAGTTAGTTCTCCGGAATTTAAATCTAGTTGAACCACAGACATCGTCATTAAGAGCTTTCCTTTGCAGGATTCGTAGAGAACTTGATTTAATCGATGAAGAAATTGGTCAGGTTTTAGCGGTTGATTCGAGTAAACAGAGTTTAAAGTGAGGAAACAACTTTTAGCGACCGCAGTAACGATGGCTGCAGCCGCTCCGTGGCCAGTGGCATCTCCCACGAGTGCTGTCAAAGTTGAACCCATTTGGTAGGCATCCCAAATATCTCCACCGCACTCAGAGGCCGAGAGGTAAAAAGGCTCGACCTGAGCGGCATCGTTGTTAGCGTGACTTGAACTTAGAAGCGTGGATTGGATGAGCTTTGCAGTTTCTAGCTCCTTAGTCATGCGTTCTTTAGTTATTGTCTCTTTAATCAGTTGTTTAATTCGAGAGGACATCCATGCAAAGCTACTTGCCACACTTTGGATTTCGTCGTTAGATTTGACGTTGATGTTAACGTCAAGGTTACCGTGACCGATAGCTTCAGCTGCCTCTTTAAGCTTTTTAATATTTGAAGTGAGAGTATTTGAAAAAATGATACTGAGAATGAGAGCAATACTTAAGATAAAGCCCCCGGTTAGCAACGTTTCACGCATCAATACTTTTAAGGCTTGGAAAGCTTCACTTCGTTTAATTTGAGATACAGCATAAATATCAGGCAGGGCTGTTTCTGAAATATTGCAGAGATAATTTTCATTGTTCACTAAGAGTTCAAGGCTTTCTTTAGGGAGTTGCCGATTCTTAAGTCTTCCTGCAATAGGGTGGTTGAAAGGCTGTTGGGTATTTTGAAACAAGTTCGTTAAAGAACTATGGCTTAGAAGTAATCCATTTTTATTTATCAAAAAGACTTCGGCTATTTCCGATTGGTTTAATTTTTTTCTTAAGAAGTCCTGAATGATATCAACGACGATGATGACTGTTTTTGAATTGTCGTTTACAAAATTTCCAGGAACTAAAAAAGTTAATACAGGTAAAACAGTTTCTCCTACTGAAGTATTTATTTTTAAAGAGCGATTGAATAGTTTAGTGCCTTCGGAAAAGTTAAACTGGCTTAGTTCTAGGGGGGTGCTCTTATCGAGTTCGGTCGAGAGAGTGTCAGGAAGAGATTTGTTCTGTAATAGGTCGGTGTTTTTAAATTCTTTAATGAGGTTTATCGAAGAGTTCTCTAAATTTCGACGATAAAAGCGAACTCCTAAAAGTTCACCTGGGAGGTACTGCACTGAAATCTCTCGAAATAATTGGCTTGGTAGTATGTTGCTGTTTTCATAGATTTTAGGAAGAGATATTTGCAGTTCATCAACGCGGCTTTTTAAGTCGGCTCTAGTGTCACTGATGGCTGTTTTCAAAATAGAGAGATTGAGCTCCATGACAAAAAGTTTTTTGTCTTGTGAAAATGTGCGATAGGCGAGAGCAAAGAAAGTAGAAAATCCCAGTGTGATCGTGAACATGAGTACACTTAGGAATTTATATTTCAGTGGAATTTTAAGTTCTTTTGCCATGAAGTTTATAAGGATCTTCTCTTAACTTTTCGGCAAAAAATGACAAAAAACTAAGAGGTTTCAGTGGTTTAGAAGGGAAACGTTGTGTTTGTCTTTGTATGGGGCGTGGCGCGATTTGCTGCGATGAGCTAGGGATGGATGACGACAGGCTCCCATTCCTGAAGGATATGAAACCCATCGTAGTATAAATGCAGGACGTCAAAGTATTCATAAGGGGAGAGATCGGGAGCTATCGCCTCGGATTTTCGAAACATATCGGGAACAGGGTTGTTTTGTGAATAGGCCGAACGATACTCGCACTTTTCATATTTTTCTTCTTGTTTGCAAAATATCGGGTTGCCGAGAACAGCTCTCATCTCTGATTTTTTTGACTTACCAAGTCTAGGTTCGATTAATGCGTCATATGTTTTTACGCGAGTCTGAACGCAAGACGTCACGAGTAACAAAAGAGCTAATAACCATCCCAACAAAGTCCTAGACTTCATTTAAAACCCCCATTTCGCAATTATAAAGACTTTGGAGTAAAGATTCTGTACTTAAGGTTTAGACAGTTTTTAAGTTTATGAAAGTAAATGTTTTTTTGAGTTTTATTTTTTTTGAAATCTTATTCACCAGTGACATTGACCCTGAGAACAAGGCTTGATACTTGAGAAATGAATGCGGCTCTTTCTCTTGAGTTAGAGCACAAGTCATTTAGGGGGCAATGAAATGAAATGGTTTTCGGTAGGACTACTAGGCGCAGTCTTTTTGTTATTAACTTCCGACAGAAGTTTTGCTTGGGGAGAACGCGGGCATCATGTGATTTGCGAAGTGGCAACCCGTCTGGTGGAGAGTGAAGAACTTTCCCGTTTCCTTCAGGGACGAGGTCACATGTCGGGCCATGTTTGCAATATCCCTGATATTCACTGGAAGAGTCATCCTGAAAACGCCAATGAGATTGACGCTAGCCACTTTATGGATCCTGAAAATTTAAATTACAAAATTTCAGAAGTTCCATTGGATTTGAATCGAATTGCCAGTGAAAAGTCGAAATCAAAAGCGGAATTGGCAGTAGAATTAGGAACTCTTTGGTGGAGAGCCGAACAGTTTTATCGAGCTGCAGTCGATGGGGTTAAGCTCGCAAAAAATGCTTCTTTCCCTGATAAGGAAGAGTATCAGAGCAAAACAAATCCCTACAACCGGGGTATTTTTGAATTTGTAACCAATATTTCTTTGATGGGCCATTTCGTGGGTGATGCTTCAATGCCTTATCACAATACGGCGGATTACGACGGGTGGGAGCGGGGCAGGGGGGGAATTCATGCTTATTACGAATCGATGTCCGTATCGGCGATGGATTTAGGTTTGGTGAGTAATGTTTTTGAACAGGCGACCGCTATCAAGAAAAAAACAAGGGCTCTAAAAATGAAATTAAATCGTTCAGTCGTAGAGATGATTAAGGACCTGAGTGTGCAATCGGCTGGGGAGATTGTGCAAGTCGAAGCATTGGATAAAATTTTGAGTCCTTCAGATAAGGAGACAAAAACCTATGCGAAACGTCCATCGGTGGAGCAAGGGGCGAAAGTCTTTAAGAAGCTTATTTGCTCTCAATTGGCTCGTTCAAGTTTGCTTTTAGCCACATTTTGGGAAAAGGCTTGGGAAGAAGGGGGAAAGGTCAGTTTCAAGGGCTATAGAAGCTATCAGTATCCTGTGGCACCTGAAATTGTGCCTTTGGACTACTTGGACAAGCACAAATAGCAAGAATCTTTCGTTAAGGTCAGACTTGCTTTCGACCTGAAAGGACTGTACAACTTCGTCCTATCTAAGTTGGGGGTGTAGCTCAGCTGGGAGAGCACTAGCTTTGCAAGCTAGGGGTCAGGGGTTCGATCCCCCTCACCTCCACCATTAGTCAAACTATTCGAACCAAAATTTAAAAAAGGAGATGACGGGTTACTGCCCACAGGAGAGGTTTGTACTGAACCCAACGTATCAAGCCCGCTTGTCATGCTTTTCAGAGAGAAGTTCCTTCGTACCAATGGGCTTTTTAAAAGGCTGGTCCGATATATTTTTTCCTAAATTGCAATGACTTATAGAAGACCAAGGTTGAAATAACTCGAATTGGACGGTAAACGAAAAGCGGCCACAAGTCTGCAGTTATGATGAAATCCCAATGGCACCCGCTACTTTTTCGGCCGAGAAGTCGATAGGCACCCTTTCAAGCGGATTTTTTAAATTCGGTACCTACAAACTCACAGAAGAAGGGATTATTAGCTAGCAACTCCGAGAAGGTTCCTTGCGCTACGATTTGACCTTGATTGATAAAAATAATCGTATCGGAGTTCTGAATTGTTGATAAGCGATGAGCGATTGTCACAACGGTCTTTCCTTTGAGCAGTTCTCGCGTTGACGAGACGACTTCACGTTCTGTGAGAATGTCCAAGGCGCTAGTAGGTTCATCAAAAAGAAAGATTTCCGCATCCCGAAGCAGAGCCCTAGCCAGAGCAATTCGTTGTCTTTGCCCTCCGGACAACCTAACTCCTCTCTCTCCAATGACCGTTTCATACTGGTCTGCAAGGTCTTTTACAAATTGATGAACCCCGCTTCTTTTGGCCACATCCTGCAGTTTATCGTCTGAAAAGGAGCTCGAAACGCCATAAGTTAGGTTGTATCTCACCGAAGCATCAAAAAGAAAGATATCTTGGCTGACAAAGGCCATTCGCTCTCGAAGACTCGAAGTTTTATAATTCCGAATATCATGACCATCAACATAGAGCGAGTTCGCAGGACAGTCATACAATCTTAAAACTAAGTTAACCAGCGTTGTTTTTCCGGCTCCTGTCGGCCCTACCAAAGCTACCTGTTTGCCTTGAAAGATCTCACAACTAACACCTGTAAGAACCGGCTTATCCTGAACATAAGAAAAGTTGAAGTTTTTAAACTTAATACTTTTTTCAAATCCCTTGAATATTCTCTCGCCCTCTGCAACTTGATATCGATCAATTTCATTAATAACGAGTTTTAACTCGTTATTCCAACTGGAAGATTTTCCAAATTCAATTCGATAATTTTGAAATCGTTGAAACGTAGGTATAAATTGCTGAACTACGTAAAAGTATACTAATAAGTTTGCTGCCCCTACAAATTCGATAATAGCTAGTTTTGAAATGAGAACAGCGATAATTAAAAAAGTTGTTGTTGAGCTAACGTCATAGATGGGAGATAGCAAAGCCTCCCATTTTAAAGAGGACCATTTTAAATTTAACTCTCGATCACTATTAGACCTGAAAATTGTCGATTCAACATGCTCTTTATTAAAGGCTTTAACTATCATGAAACCGGTTAAGACTTCGTGAAGTTTGGCTCCAAACGATTTTTCAGCGAGAACCCTCGACTTGGACAATTCTCTAATCTTGGCCCCAGCTTTGCCTGCGAAGAAGTTGAAAAATGGAACTAAGAACCCCACCACTAAAGTCATCCGCCAAGAAATGCGCAGTAAGACACTAAAGTAAAGACTAGCCATGAGCAGTGTAATAAAAAATCCTTGAAGTTGATTGAGTTGATTTGAGAAACCATCGACGCAACCAGACATAACCGTTGTTAGCGATCCCACGCTGTTTTTATCAAAGTAAGCTTTTCCAAAATTTAGAAAGCGCTGAAAAATGAGTTGGCGTAGACAACTAGCAGCTTGATGGGAATATCTACCCATCGCTAGAGTTGCGACATAGTGAAAAAAAGACTTTAGCAAGGTTATACCGTAGATACAGAGTGCAACAAACAACAGCAACTCTGACTGTTTACTAATAACTATTCCCAAGAGCTTTTCAGTAAGCTTATAAAACAAAAGGTTTTTAACTGATGAAAAATCTCCTGAAATAATTCCGCCTACGAGCGGATTCAGGTAATAGATCATCTGCAACTGGCTGTAAGTCATCAAAATTGAGCTTAAGATCGCGCAGTAAAATAGCCATTTAGGCACACCTATCCTGTTCTGAAGCTTGATAGTTTCGAGAATCTCTCGAAAATCTTTAAACCAACGAAAAACTTTCACAGTGATTGGGCCTCGTAAAAAAATAAAGGGACCTAATTAAATATCTGATACGTTTAGTTTTCTTATCGGTTTTTTGAGTTTAGAAATTGAACTCATGTTAAACCGGCTTCCATTGAGGGCTAAGTATTTAAATTTTCATACCTGCACCCTTTGAGTGGGCTTTTTAAGAGGTTTAAACGGCCATGAAATTGGTTTAAGGCGCAGAGTTTATTGGCCGTTTAACGGTGAGGTGAATTCTCAAATGAAACTCCAGGAAAACTTATCACATCTTATAACCTTGGTCCTCTATAAGTCTTTGCAATTTAGGAAAAAATATATCGGACCAGCCTCTTAAAAAGCCTACTCAAAGATACCTGCACCCTTTGAGTGGGCTTTTTAAGAGGTTTAAACGGCCATGAAATTGGTTTAAGGCGCAGAGTTTATTGGCCGTTTAACGGTGAGGTGAATTCTCAAATGAAACTCCAGGAAAACTTATC
>VGSE01000005.1 GCA_016875135.1 Deltaproteobacteria bacterium | reverse complement strand
TTTGGAGTGAGAGCTTTGTGCGATGCGCTGTATCACGAATTGAAACCTGACGGCATCTCAGTGACTCACATCGCTCCCGGTTTTGTTGTTTCTGAGATACGACGTGTTAATAATCGGGGTGAGTTTAGAGAAAAAGCAAAAGATCCAATTCCTCTCTGGTTACAAATGGAAAGTTCGATAGCAGCAAAAAAAATTTTAAAATCTATCTATTATCGACGACGAGAGAGAGTGATCACCGGCCACGGATGGTGGATAGTGCGGTTAGCCCGATTTTTTCCTGGCGTACTTTTCTTTCTCATTAGATTTTTTAATATTAAAGCTCGAATGGAGCCTAAGGTATAAAATCTGAGGTTACTAAAAATAACTTTAAAAAAAACATGGGGTGAGGTAATTTTAATTGCTTACTTTTTGAAAAGGAAAAGTTCCTTAATAAGAGTAAGATTCGATTCGATTCGATTCGATTCATTTTAATTTAGGGAGAAACTTATGAAAAATCTATTTCTTGCTCTAGTCGTTGCAGTTTTCGGAACCACAGCGATTTTCGCTGATGACCACGAAATGCCAAAAACTGAAGGTGTTGAAGCTACCGCTCCTGCCGCTCCTGTCGCTGAAGCTCCAGCAGCAAAGCCAGCTAAATCAGCTAAAAAAGCTAAAAAAGCAAAGAAAGCTAAAGAACACAAAGCTGAAGAGCACGGTGCTCCCGCAGCAGATGCCGCTCCTGGAACAGAAGCTGCCCCAGCTGGCCACTAATTCAAATTAGTGACAGAGTTTAAAAAGGACCGTGGTTGAAAAAACCCGGTCCTTTTTTTTGATCATTTCCAGCTCTTTAGGACAAACTCATGAAATTTTTGCTTATAATTTTAGGATTCCAGCTTGCTCTCTTAGGTAGTGATATTGATCCTCAGCGTTATTCCATGGCAGATCTTGAATTGATGGCGAAACGAAAAGAGTGGGCTAATATCATTCTTTTCATAAAAGATATCCCGAAAGCGGAACAGGATCTCCAATGGAAAAATTTGCTGGAACGATCAGCTGTTGGATATGTTAATGAGCTAAGGTCTGGCGGATTTTCTGATTCTGAGAAGATTATCGAAGATCTTTTGACCGAATTTCCGCCCTTGAGAGACTCATTGAAGTTCAGCTCAGCAAGGATTGAAATGTTAATGGTAGGATTTGAGAAATGTTTTTCAAAACCCAAAGATACCCCCTTTTGTGCAAATCAAGCAGTAAAACAATTAAGCGCCCCATTTGCGAACTCGGAGCTAAGACAAAAGCTGGCGCAGCTTATTTTACTAAAAAGTGAGAGCTCCTTGGAATCTGTGTGTAAAGCACTGCTGAGTTTGAAAGAGGTAAAAGGCATTTTTGAAAAGCGTTGTCCCTTAAAAAACAGTAAAACTCAGTAGATAAAGGTGTTAAAAGTGGTTTCCAACGTCATTAAGCTTTTAAGAGTATTTTTGCTAACAGCTAGTTATGCCTCAAGAATAAAAAAACTAAAGAAAAAAGAACCTGAAAATATAAAAAGGAGAATAGACCGGTTGAAGATGGAATGGGCAGTAGCCTCCTTGAAAAACTTAGGGGTTCACTTTGATGTTTTAGGGGCTCCGGTGGCTTGGCAGCCGATGTTGTTTGTTGGAAATCACATTAGCTACTTGGATATTCCATTGGTAATGGCAGTGGCCCCCGTTTCTTTTGTTGCTAAAGAAGAATTGAGTCGTTGGCCTATTATTGGTGAGGCTTGTCGATCGGTGGGTACCGTTTTTGTTAAGAGAGAATCGGTAGAGTCTAGAAAAGGTGCGGTTGAGAAAATAGGGGCGGCCTGTTTAAAAGCACAGCAAAGTATTTGTTTGTTTCCGTCAGGAACAACGACTTTGACCGAACAGAAGCCTTGGAAAAAAGGTGCCTTTGAAGTAGCAAAAATTAATTCGCTAAAAGTCCAACCTTTTAGAATTAACTATTCGCCACTTGAAATTGTTGCATTTGTCGGTGAAGACTCTTTAGTTCCACACCTTTGGCGATTGTTGAATACCCAAAGAGTCAAAGCGCAAATTGAATTTCACGAACCAGTTGAAATACAGAATTCAGAAGTCGCTTGTCTCGAATGGCAGCAGTGGAGTCGAGAAAAGTTAAGTTTAAAAGATCACTGAAAAGCCGAGCGACCAAATATTAGGCGCTGTGAATTGAATAATCCCGCTAGCAACATCGGATAACCAATAGTTGCTAGCGAAAAGAAAATCAATCTTTGAGGTTTGGGTATGAAAATTAGTTTGAAGGTGTACGGTGATTTGTTCTGAGATACTGAAATTACTAGCTGCAATCAAAATAAAATCGCCCTGACTCAGTTGGCTTGCTTTGGGGGTGTTGACATTAAACTCAATATTGAAAAATCGGCTGGGAATATAACCAAGTCCTAAGTTGAGCTGCGGAGAGTTATTGAGACTTCGCAGTACCCCACCATAAGATAAGGCCTCTCGAGTATCGGTGTAAAGATAGCTAACGTCGAAACTTGATTGATTACTGGAGCTGACGTCAGAAGTTTTATAACTGAAACCATACTGAGATAAGTTGTTTTTAAATCCGAATCCCGCAAAGCCTCCATTTGTTGTTTTTAAATTGCCCAGGGAACCAAAGTACCCGAAGCCGACTCCAAGAGTTTTCGTTGAAGTAGCGATACCGGAATAGATGTTTTGAGGTTCCTCTCCTCGAGAGGGGGAGTAGGCTAGTTGAAGAGCCGTCATTGTATCGGTGCTAGGAATGGCGGCCGCATTGATACAAGCAGCTGATGGAAAAGGTACAAACAAAATAGCGGGAGGCAAATTGAAAGTTCCGTTAACCGGTATGGGATTTGGGTAAACTCCCACCGGTTTGGCAAATAAATTGGAAAGAGAGAACAAGTGCAAAGCGAAAAGACAGCCAATCACACAGAATTTAAGATTAGTTCGAAACAAGACCATAGTGTTATCTTACTTTATTATAGGTATCCCCAAAAGCGCTTCTTGAGATGTTATAATATTGTAACGAGCAATGAATAAGATGTTTCAACTTTTAAAGAAGCTAAGTGTTATTTTTCTGGTTTTTGGTATCTTTTCTCAAGTTTTAACGATAGCCGAAGGGGAGAGAAAACTAGAGAGGGCATGGATAGGCAATCATGTTCCCTACTTTGAAGTCTCAAATACCAAGCCAACTTTTAACTATTTGAGTATGGCACAAAATGGAATTCTCCCTGAAAAGTTAGAGCAAATCGATGATTTTAAAAGGCGGATGAGGGATGGGAGTTTTAAATATGATGACTATCGCCAAATTAGTGGTCTGTACCACGAAAGATCAGATACCTATTTTATTTCAGAGGGGCATCATCGTTTGGCTGCGGCTCTTGAGATTGCTCAGGAGAGTGGGGATTGGTCTTTTTTTAACAGGTTAATTAAAAAAGGCTATTGGAGTAAGACCGATAGCAAACCTAGAATACAATATCCACTTAAAACACGAAAACCTTCAAATCGGTTCTCTAGCTGTAGAGATATATTTTATAGTTTGCAAAATTCAGTTCGTTTTTTGTTTGGGGAGTGAAAAGGTTCTTAATCGAAATGTTTTTTGGTAATAGGGTTTAATTCATGATTCCAAGTTGCGAGAGCTTCCTGTAAAAAGTTGCTCGAGGAAGTTTGAGCGCAAACATAGCAGCATTTTTGTCCCCGTTGAATTTTTGTAAAGTTGTATTAAGCAGATCCTTTTCAAAATCTCGAATTAGTACATCATAAGGGGCTACACCAACCCCAGACGGTTCTGCCGGCGTTATTAATTTTCCATGAGGATTAAATGTTGAAGGGTCATAAATTTCAATGTCATCGATAGTTTTGCCGTTGGCGAACACTAAAGCCCGCTTAATAGTTGATTCCAACTGGCGCACATTCCCCGGCCACGAATAATTCATGAGAGTTTCAAGTGCGCAATCGCTCACTTCGTGAATCATGGGTTTTCTTGAATATTTTTTTATGAAATAGCTAACCAGAAGAGGAATATCTTCTCTTCTTTCTCTTAAGGGGGGTAGCCACAGAACCATGTCGCTTAAACGATAAATCACATCCTCTCTAAAGCGGCCGGTATTCATTAATTCCGATAGAGGTTGATTAGTGGCTGAAATCACCCTAAAGCTGACTTTTCGGCTTCGGTTAGATCCCACTCGCTCTACTTGTCGTTCTTGGAGGGTTCTCAACAACTTCGCCTGGGTATCCAATGGGAGATCTCCAATTTCATCCAGAAAAATGTCTCCGCCGTCTGCTAGCTCAAATTTTCCCGGTCGACTTTGTTTGGCGTCCGTATAAGCCCCTCTTTCGACTCCGAATAATTCCGCTTCCATCAAATTAGCTGGAATAGCCGGCATATTAACCACTACAAAAGGTCTTCCTGGCGTTTCTTCCTGTTGGTGAAGTAGCCGAGCCATGATCTCTTTCCCAGTGCCGCTTTCTCCCAATAAAGTCACGTTAAGATGAGGGTTGTTTTTTAAAAGTTTAATTTTATTTAGAAGCTCTAAAATAGCCGGTGAAGTCCCAATGAATTCAACCGGCATGGGATTGATTAACGGACTTAGTTTTTCAACTCGGTTTTTAAGGTCACGTTTCTCTAAGGTGCGTTCAACCAAATAAATGAGATCCTCTTTTTTGAAGGGTTTGGAAATAAAGTCTGAAGCTCCAGATCGGATACATTCGATGGCCTTTTCGACTTTCTGTTCACCACTACAAAAAATAATTTCGGATTCAGGGTATTCTACTTTCCATTTTTTTAACAAATCTAAACCACTGATTTCGGCAAGATGAAGGTCCAAAATGATAACAGGAATGCTTCTTGTCGCTAGCACCTTATTAGCTTCTGAAGCATTAGAGACAGTGTGAATCTGATAGCGAGATTCTAGCGTTAACTCCATCGCACTAAGTAAACTCAAGTCGTCATCGACAATTAATATCTCAGGTTTTAAAAACATGACTGTTCCGTAAGAAACCTCAGTAATAACAAAAATTATGCATTGAGTCAATTTGGTTTGGTTTGATTCTGGAAGCGGGGTTTAACGGGGTTAAACTTCATTTATTCCAATACTTTAAATGGCTTTAAAAAAGCCATGATTACTCTCTTAAGTTTAAGTGGGTTTTGTACGATCTTGAGTCTAGGGCTACGTGTGTTTATGCATATAAAAATGATAACCATAGGGCTGGTTTTGGGGGCACTTTTAAGTTGGCTCCCTAACTATGCCGTCGGCGAAGATAAGCCTGTTGCGCCGGTAAAAATTCTATTAAAAGAAAACCGAATTGATGAAGCAGTTGCAGTGTGTCGTCAATATGAATTGTTATCCACCAGAGATAAAGACGATCGATTTGCCTGTGCTTGGGTTTATCTAAGAAACGAACAGCTCGACGCTGCTGAAAAGATTTTAGAGGAGCAAAAAAGTAATAGTAAAAATTTGGAATATCAGTTGATTCGAGGATACTTCCTTGTAGTTCAAAAGAAATATGAAGAGGCTAAAAAGCTTTTTGAAGCAATAGCGAATTCTAATAAAGGTAAGCCAGTGGCCTTAGAGGCTCAGGAACTAATCGCTGAAACATATGAACTTCAGGAGAAGTTAGCTACGGCAGGATTTCTCTATAACCTAGTATTAAAAGAGGATTCCAACAGAGGACGTTCGGCTTGGGGGTTAGCTCGATTTTATCAGGGACAAAATGATATTAGACGCTGTATTCAATATGCCGAATTAACTACTAAGCTATGGCCTAAACATATCGCGAGTCGTTTTTTATTGGCTAAGATCTATTTTGCTATGGGACCTGAATATACTGCTGAGGGTTTTAATTGGCTCAAAGAGAGTTATCGACTTAACCGCTCAAATCCAGAAGTTTTAGAGGAAATTGGGTCGTTTTTTGAACGCAAGATGAAAATTCCTGAGGCGGTAAAGTATTGGCAGAAAGCTATTAATATTAAACCTAATATAATTCTAGCTAACGAGAAGATAAAAGAATATTTCGTTCAAACGATCCAACAGCTTTTTGAATCGGAAAAGTATGAGGAGGTCTTAGAGAAGTTGGAGTCCAATAAGAGTATAAGCGAAACATCGGAAATGACACTCATCAAGGGGCAAAGTTATAGAAATATAGGAAAACATAACCAAGCAATAATAACGCTCAAACAATATCTCAAAACCGACCCAAAGAACGCACTGGCTAATCGTGAGCTTGGAATAGCCTACCTTAATCAAAAGGCCTGGGATTTGGCCGCCGAGGCTTTCTCAAAATCTGTGATTAATGAGCCCACAAATGGGATTAACTTTGGTTGGTTTGCCTACGCACTTGAGGAAAAAGGAGATTTAGCTAAAGCCAAAGAATATTGGGAGAAAGCGCTGGCTGTTATTCAAGAGCCTGAGCAAAGAGAAAAAGCCAATCGAAAGATCTCATCGATTACCAAGAGACTCCAAAAGCTAAAAAAAACCGAAGAAGATGATGAGTAATTGTTTAAAACGAGGTAAATAGGTCTCCTATGTCTAGTCTTTGGTTTGAACTTTCCTTCCTAGCGACTGAAGAGTCTAAAGACCTTATCAGTGAAAAACTATTCGAGTTCGGAGTTGAAGGGGTTAATGAGAATGTAAATCAACCTAATCTCCTTCATGTTTATGTATCATTAAATCTAAGAGAGTCAGTTGTTAGTCAATTGAAAGAACAATGGGTTGAGTGGCAAAAGAAGGATCCCCAATTACCGAACCTTAAAATAAATATCGATCGAGTGCCGAATGAAAATTGGGCGGAAAGTTACAAAAAGTACTACATAGCCCAATCTTTGACGGACCTGTTTTTTTTAAAGCCCGAATGGGATAAGCAAACTGCTATCCCGCCCGGTATGATTCCGATCATCATGGATCCAGGACAGGCTTTTGGAACCGGATTACATCCAAGCACTAGATTGTGCCTTAAAACTATTCAGTCCCAAGTGTTAGATTCAATCAACAGTGCGAAGTTAAAGTGCCTTGACGTGGGCACTGGTAGCGGAATTTTAGCGTTAGCGGCTTTTCATCTGGGAGTGCAATCTGTTGTTGGCATTGATAATGATCCTGTAGCTATTGAAGTTGCAAAACAAAATATGCAGTTGAATAAGGTTGTAGACATAGATCTTTCAACTAAAGAAATTTCAAAGTTAGAACCATATTTTGATTTTGTAATCTCAAATATCTTGTTGGAGACCCACAGAGAATTGAGTCCAGACTATGCGAGACTGGTTCCAAAAGGGGGCCTTCTTTTATTAAGTGGATTATTAGGATATCAAAGAAAAGAACTTATGGAGTTTATCTTGCCTTTAGGTTTCGTTGTTTTGGAGTCGAAAAATTTTCAAGAGTGGGCTTCTTTTCTCTTCCTTCGAAGAGATCCGCAATGAAGTTTCTGACAGCGTTTTTATTTTGTTTGTCGGCTGTAGCTGAACCCCTTACAGTCTATACCTATGATGCGCTGACTGGCAAAGATAGCCTAGGGGACCTTCTTCAAACAGAATTCAAAAAAAAGACCGGAACTGATCTCAAATTAATTCCCTTTGGTAGTCTCGGGGAAGCATTAAATCAAATTGTAATTGAAGGGGAATCAACAAAAGCAGATTTTCTTTTGGGCGTAGATAACGGTTTTGCGAGGCGAGCTATTGAGAGCGGACTATTTTCTCCTATCGCTGGAAAGTTCTTCAAGAAAGTTGATAAAGATATTAATCTCGGTTCGGAAAAAGTGTTTCTTCCTTTCGATTACAGCTACCTGGCTTTCTTATTCAATAATACGTCTTTAAAAGATAAGTCTCTTTTGAACGGGGGGATGACGTTGGCAGCTTTTATGACTTCTCCACGAATACAAAAAAAAATCGTTATTCCCGATCCGAGAACAAGTAGTTTAGGCTATCTTTTTTTTAGGTGGACCACTGAAATTGCCTCTGGCATTGCGTTGAAAGAGTTATGGGGAACTTTCCTGGCTAACCTGTTCACCGTTTCACCTGATTGGAGTGGCGCTTATGGCATGTTTATGAAAGGGGAAACCGATTGGGTTTTGTCGTACACGACGAGTAGAGCTTACCATTTAGAAAAAGAGAAAAAGACGCATTATGATTATATATTATTTGATGATGGTCATGTAATCCAAATTGAGGGTCTAGCCCAGGTAAAGTTTTCTCGAAAGACAAAACTCAATGAGGCTTTCATTGAATTGATCGTGAGTGATAAGATACAAGAAAGTATTCCAACGATGCAGTGGATGTATCCTATTCGGAAAAGTGTCTCTTTGCCTGCTAGTTTTTCTTCTCTTTCTATTCCCAAAGTAAGAGAAATTAAAACAGATTTGACTGAGGTTCAGCGAAAAAAGTTACTTAGGGATTGGAGTGGTTGGGGGCGGGGCCGACCATGAATCCTGTGATTGTCTCCCTTTTTGTTTTTTTTGTACCGGTTGTGGTTTTTTTGTATGCTCCTATTCTCTATCTCTCATTAAGGGCGCTGGATTCTTTTTCCCCTGAGACATTGTCTTTGGTCCCCTGGAACGTTATAGCGTTTACCTATCTTCAAGCTAGTGTGAGTGCTATTTTGTCCTTGGTATTGGGGTTGTTGATCGCACTTTTTGTGAGTGAAAACTCATTTTGGGGCAAAAGAGCCATTTCTATATTTTGTGAGATAGTCTTTTTTATTCCTTCAATCTTGGTCGTTCTATCTCTGCTTGGGACTTGGGGTGTACAGGGTTGGCTTGGGAGAACATTTGGGATTGTGAATTTTTTGGGGTGGAATGGAATACTTACGGGTCATGTCTTTCTTAATTTTTCCTTAGTTTATTCTAATTTGCTGCAAGCGTTGAAAGAGCTAGATCGAACGGAAGAGAAGGTCGCATTATCATTAGGTGCGTCTAGATGGCAGGTTTTTCGTGAGATTACGCTGGTTAAATTAAAAAGCGCAATTTTACAAAGCCTATTGCTTTGTTTTTTCTATTGTTCCTCAAGTTTTATTATTGTTTTGATGTTGGGAGGAGCTCCTAGATTTTCCAGCTTAGAAACAGCCATTTACCAGGCAGTTAAGATTGATTTAGATATTTCCCTAGCTATCCTTTTAGCTGCAATTCAACTTGTGGTGTGTTTATTCTTACAATTTCTTAGAAAACCGAAGAGAGAGATATTAATGTCTTCACAGGGAATGGAGAGGCAAACTCTCTTTGATTTAAGAAGTCAGAGAGTTCGTATATTGGCCACACTTATTGTGTGGGTTGTGATTTTAGGATTAGTTTTTCTCCCCTTGACTCATCTGATTATTTCCGGTTTTAGCGGGGTTTTTAAGTTGGATTGGTGGGAGTTTAGTTCTGTTTTAATTAGAAGTATCGTATTGAGCTTTGTTGTAGGTTGCGTGGCAACGTTCTTGTCTCTTTGCGGTTCCTATTGTGTCCAACATCTAAACAATTCATTCCTTAAGCAGGCAGTTTATTTTACTACGAGCTTGCCTATTGCTCTTTCGACTATGGTAACAGGGCTAGCTATTATAGTAACCTTTGCGAAGACGGATTGGTTTCGTAATCAGATGTTTGGGGTCGTTTGCATTCAGGCCCTTTCGATTTTACCGTTAGGGTTTAGAATTTTGAATGAACAGTTTACCAAAATCGAATTGGAAATTTATCAGACGGCTCAAAGTTTGGGGGCAACCCAATGGCAGCAGTTAACTTGTATTGAGTTTCCATTATTAAGAAGAGCGATATCATTGGTTTTAGTTACTGGCGTAGGGATCTCTTTGGGCGAATCGAGTTCTCTATTGTTGTTCGAATCCCAAGGTCGATCCACTATTACCCTTTTGCTTTTTAAAATGATGGGAAAATACAGGTTTGAAGAGGCTTTTACAGTCGGACTGATTTTGTTAATTCTAACAGCATCTATTTTTTGGATTAGAGAAAAATGGCTGAACTTAAATTAAAAAATATTCGTGTTATTCGGCAGCGCTTTGAACTTAATATTCCAAGTCTGAGTGCTCATTCTGGAAAAATATTGGGAGTGATGGGCAAAAGCGGATGTGGAAAATCAACTCTCCTCCAAGTAATTGCTGGTTTTGAGAAAAATATGGAAGGTGAGATTTTTCTCGATGAAAAAGAGATGACATATATACCCGCCGAAAATCGAAAAATGGCGCTAGTCTTTCAGCGGCCCGCATTGTTTTCTCAGTTGACTGTTCTTGAAAATGTTTGTTTCGGACTTAAGATTCAGCATCTTCCAAAGAATGAACAGATCGCCAGAAGTTTATTTTGGTTAAAGCGGTTGGGGCTTGAGCATTTAAAAGATTTCTTACCCCATCAAATCTCCGGCGGAGAAGCTCAAAGAGTGGCGTTGGCGAGGTCAGTGGTAGTAAATTTCCCGGTTCTTCTTTTGGATGAGCCGTTTTCAGCTCTAGATTCTCAATCCCGAGGGGAGAGCAGGAAGGCGGTCCGTGACGTCGTCAGCGAGATGGGCTTAATCGGAGTGTTAGTTAGCCATGATCTTGATGATATTAAAAGTGTTGCAGACGATTATTGTCTTATGGAATCGGGAAGAATTGTAAAGTTTGAAACGGTTAAATACTGAGAGACACAACAGGCTGTCTTATCTGGCGCTTCAGGGAAACCTTAAGCGGTTCTGCTGGAATGAGTTTCCAGTGTGAGGCGTGCTGTTTTAACGACTGAAGTAAGGTTAAATGAATTGAATGACCACCTCTAAAGCTAACCAATTCTCCTGCTATCCAAGATCCACAAAGGGCTAAATCTCCAATGGCATCTAAGAGTTTGTGACGAACACATTCATCTGAAAATCGAGGCCCTTCCGGATTCATAATTTCTGTTTCAGAAAAGGCTAGGACGTTCTCCATGCAGGCACCCAAAGCTAAGTTATTTGCCCGAAGCTTTTCCAAATCCGATTGGAATCCAAAAGTTCTAGCCTGTGCGATCTCGTCATTAAATGATTTGGGCGTTAAGTCTAGCGCAAAGGTTTGAAGCCCAATTGCCGGATGAGGGAAGTCTACCGACGTTGTTAATCTGAGGCTCTCTCTGGGAAGTAACTCGCAAACAGTGCCTTCACGATAAACTTTGATGGGCTTAACTACTTCAAGTTTTTGATGTGAAAAGGGCTGAAGCTCTATTCCCGAATGTAGAATGTCTCGAATAAAAATAGTAGCGCTTCCATCTAGAATCGGAATCTCTGGACCCTTTAATTCAATCTTTAAATTGGTAATTCCCAAAGCATATAAAGCTGCCATTAGGTGTTCGACTGTTGAAACTCTGTAAGCGGGGTCCTCTTTAAAACCGATAGACGTTGCCAAAGAAGTTGAGACTACAGACTTAAAGTGGGCTGGAATCAGGTGTTTTCTGGGCAGGTCTATTCTCTCGAAGAGGATTCCATGATTAACCGGAGCAGGGATTAATTTAAGGTCTGAAGAGACACCTGAGTGAAGGCCGACTCCTTTAAAACTTACCGGAACGCTGAGTGTTTTTTGAATCCGATACCCTTCGATTGTAGAAAAAAATTTAGAATCCATAACCTTAGTTCAATCGACAGCAAGTCCTATACCAGAGGCCGACTTCTCAACAAATTAGCCTTAAACCTGTATTTGCTCGGCGCGCAATACTGTCCTGGTTGTGTTATAAAAACAACATATTTCTCTGTTTTCGCATTTAAAAAGCTACAAAAAATTGGGTTAGAAGATAACTTAATACCAACTCCCTTTAAGTGGGCTTTTTAAGAGGCGGGTCCGATATATTTTTTCTTAAATTGCAAAGACTTATAGAGGACCAAGGTTATAAGATTTGATAAGTTTCCTTGGAGTTTCATTTGATAAATCATCCCATCGTCAAACGGCCAATAACTTGGCAACCGTGAACGAACTTCATGGCCGTTTGAACCTCTTAAAAAGCCCACTTAAAGGGAGCAAGTATGTTAATTTAGGGTTAAACAAAAATGACGCTCGATTTAGTACTTTGACTTATAACTGGGTAGAGGGAAAACTATCGGTTTAAGGGTAAAAAAGATGAATCAAACTGTAAAAAAAGTTGTTATTCCAGTGGCCGGTTTAGGAACCCGCGGACTTCCCTTTACTAAAGAGGTCCCTAAAGAATTGCTTCCCATCATTGATACTCCAACCATTCATTTTATTGCAGAAGAGGTTTTATCTGCAGGGATTGAACAAGTCATTTTTATTACCAGCAAAGGTAAACATGCTTTAGAGGACTACTTCGATCTTTCTCCGAACTTGGAAAGTTGGCTTCGAAAACGAGGTAAAGAGGTTCTTGCCGATAAGGTTCGAAAGATTGGAACTTTTTGTGAAGTTATTTCGGTTCGGCAAAAAGAACCATTAGGATTGGGCCATGCGGTCTATTGCGCCCGACATATTATCGGCCAGGAAAAGTTTGCTGTTTGTCTAGGGGATGAGATTTTTCCACCTTGGGATGCTATCAATCAGGCCAAGTCTCCTTTGAGAAAGTTAGTCGATGCTGCTGTAGAGCTCGACTCTTCAACGGTAGGTGTGGTTGAAATTCCGATCTCAGATAGTCCTTCTTATGGAATCTTGGATTTGGCAGGAAAATCTTTGGGGGAAAAACCCGAGATTGTTCTAAAAACAGTGGAAAAGCCCAAACCTGAAGTGGCTCCTAGTCCCTATGCGATAATCGGACGTTACGTCTTTGATTCTATCCTTTTTGATGCTTTAAAGGAGACTCAACCTGGAGTTGGCGGAGAGATTCAATTGACCGATGCGATGGATAAGCTTTGCGCTCAAAAAAAATTACATGGGGTTTTGTTGAGAGGATGCCGGTATGACATCGGAAATCCAATGTTTTACATGAGGGCTCAAATTGATGCCGCTTTGAGAAGACCGGAATTGAATCAACGTCTTCGCGATTACATGAAATCTTTATGAAGTCCGTTTTAGTCTTAATTTTTATAATGTCCTTAAAAGCGCATGCTTTTATTCCGCCTGTCTCAGCTGTTTTAAAAGAGATTTTTGATGATAGAAAATTTTCTGATGATGTTGAGTTTGGCTTTTTACATCAGGTTCTCGGTGGCTCGGGTGAGTGGTCTGAGATTGAAGAGAGAATAGTTCTGGACAGGCGAGGACCTAGGTTTTTGTGGAAGGTAGGAGCCAACGGTAATTGGATTTCCGGGCAATTAGAAAAGAGAAACTATCTAGTTGGAGATCAAAAAATTGGTGCCAGATCACTTCTCTTTTTGAAATCATTTATTGCAAATTCCGCTATCGAATTTCGCGATGTTTTAATATCGGAACGCTTTCTTCGTTGGGACCAGTTGAAGCAGTTTAAAGATGGATTTGAACTCCAAGGAGAGCCTCAAACTTGGGATATTAAAACAAACTACCTCCAGCATAATTCTATTTACCTGGCTTTACTGCCGTCGGGACCTTCGATTGCAGTGATGGGGAGTCAAGATGGAAATTCAAAGCGTGTAGTTTATTTTGATAAGTCTCTAAAAAGTCTAAAGCGGCTAGAGTGGTCTGAGGGAAGTGATAATTTTATTTGGAATTTTGATTTGAATCTAACATCTTTCAAAGAGGCATTTTTCCCCAAAAGATCGTATCTCATGAAAGAAAATAGAGAAATGATTCAATCAGAGCTGATTGTTATCAGACAGCTCAATGGCCGCAAGTTGAAGGAGTGGATGCAGCTTTGGCAACGGTCTTTGAATTCATCCTCAGCTTTCCTGGATGATAAGTTAAAAACACTTCTGAGTTATCGATGATTGTTGATGTTGCAATTCCCGTAAGAGTTCCGGGTTCTTTTCACTATTTAATCGATGATGAGCTGGGTTGCTCCTTAAAACAAGGGAGTGTGGTCGCTGTTCCATTTGGGACAAGAACTGCGTATGGATTTGTTTTGGGTTTTCCTAAGAAAGCCGAAGTAGAGCTTTCAAAATTGAAATCGGTCAAAGAGGTCTTGGTGTCGGAGCCGGTTTTTGATGAGGCAATGTATGAGTTTTTAAAATGGGTGAGCGATTATTATTGTCATCCCCTGGGAGAAGTTTTTTCTACGGCTATTCCCAAGCCTTTTTGGAACCCCAAAAAACCAAGTAAAAGAAAGTTGAGTTTGTCGAGTGTTCTGCCCGAAGAACATTTAGAGCCGGTTGTTTCCGGACATGAGTTGAACGCAGATCAAAAGAAAGCAGTCCAAAGTATTTTGGAGCCCCAAGAAAAACGACCTTATCTTCTCCATGGTGTCACTGGAAGTGGAAAAACTGAAGTTTATATGCAAGTGTTATCTTCGGTGATTGAATCCGGAAAAACAGGAATTATTCTGGTTCCGGAGATCGCTCTTACTCCTCAACTGACAGAACGTTTTTCAAAAAGGTTTCCAAACTTAATAGCTGTTCTGCATAGTGATCTAACTCCCAAAGAAAGAATTCAACAATGGGAACAGATCACTCAAGGAAAAGCTAAAATTGTTATTGGAGCTCGATCAGCTATCTTTGCTCCTATTAAGAACCTAGGTGTTATTGTTGTGGATGAGGAGCATGAGACTTCTTTTAAGCAGGAAGATTCTCTTCGTTACAATGCCAGAGATCTGGCAGTGGTTCGTGCTAAACTACAAAATGCAAAAGTTATTTTAGGATCAGCAACCCCTTCTGTTGAAACGTATCTAAATGCGACTACTGGAAAGTATATTCATCTAAAACTTCCAGAACGAGTTAACCGCCGACCGATGCCTAAAACTTTTTTTATCGACATCAAGGACAAAACCCAATGGTATTCACCGGAAATTCGATGGCTGAGTATGGGGCTTTTTCGAGCGATAGAGAACACCTTAAATCAGGGGCAGCAGGTGATGCTCTATCTAAATAGGTTGGGTTATGCTCATTTTTTATTTTGTGGAGATTGCGGTCATACATGGCGTTGTAAGAACTGTGATGTATCGCTAACATATTACCAAAATCCCCCGCTTCTCAAATGCCATTATTGTGGGACACAAAAGAAGGTTCCTCACACTTGTGAGGAATGTAACGGAGTTAAGTTAGAAACTATGGGTTTAGGAACAGAGCAGGTTCAAAAAGCATTGGTCTCGCTTTTTCCTAAGGCGCGAATTTGTCGCATGGATAGGGGGGTTATAAAAGGGAAAAAAGATCTTGAGAATGTCATCAATCAAATCCAGAAGAAAGAAGTGGACATAGTCATTGGAACACAGATGGTGACAAAAGGTCATGATTTTCCGGGGATTGCTTTAGTCGGGATCCTGTTAGCTGATGCCAGTTTAAACCTACCCGACTTTAGGGCTAACGAGCGAACTTTTCAGATTATCACTCAAGTTTCAGGAAGGGCCGGAAGGTCAGACGTCCCCGGTGAAGTCGTGATTCAAACCATTCATACGCAACATCCGGTTTTAGTTGCAGCTAGTCGTTATGAACAAGAGGAGTTTTATCGTTCCGAACTGGCGGCTAGGAAGGTGTTTCATTTTCCGCCCTTTCATAGAGCTGCGATTTTGCGGTTTCAACATGCGAACCCTCAGAGAGTGCAGGCTTTTGCCAACCAAGTCGTTCAAATACTACAAAAGGAAGTGGAAAATCGGTTTCCAAAATGTCAAATATTAGGTCCGGCAGAGGCCCCGATTTCCAAGCTTAAAAAGATGTATCGTTGGCAATGCCTAATCAAAAGTGAATCTGTGAGGGAGCTTCAAAGCTTACTAAAGCTTTTATTCGATTGGGAAAAACGCCAAAAGAGTTCAGTTCAAATGGCAGCCGATATCGACCCGGTTACTTTGCTTTAGTTAAATACTGTCACGAAACACGGCAGAATTTAGTTAAGAGATAGAATTCACAAGAAATCTAAAAACCAAAGTGACCGGAATAGCGATGTATTTAAGAGAACCAGTAACTAGAAGTAGTAATAAAATTAATCCTGATACTTGAGTTGTTTTATTAAGCATCAATCCAATTCGTTTAGGGACTATGCCTTGTAAGACATTAAATCCGTCGAGGGGTGCGATCGGAATTAGATTAAAAAAAGCTAGCATTAAATTTACTTGAATACTCACTAATGAAAAGAGTTGTACGGTTTCAAAAAATTGATTTTGAAAAGGCAAGCGAATCAAAACAGCTAAAAGAGCTGTTGCTGCCAAAGCTAATAAAATATTAGCCATAGGCCCCGCGGCTGCTATTAGAGCGTAGTCTCTTCGACCGTATTTTAAATTTCTGAATTCAATGGGAACCGGCTTAGCCCATCCAAAAAATGGAGCTCCTGTGTAAATAGCTAAAATGGGAAGAATGAGGGTTCCTAAAATGTCGGCATGAGCCATGGGATGCATCGAAAGCCGTCCGAGTAGTTGGGGGGTGGGATCTCCTCGTTTTACTGCAACCCAAGCATGAGCAAATTCGTGAAAGCAAAGAGAAAAAAGAAAAACCGGGATTAACAAAACCACGTTAAGTAGATTGGTCGACATAGTGCGTAGTATAACACGACTCTCTAGTCGTTGAAGAAATTCTACAGGCATGTGACAATTAACGAAACCCCCTTATAGAGAGCACCATGAAACAGCTTCTTGTTATTTTTCTTATCGTTACAGTCACTTCAGAGCTTATCGCTGCTAAAGTTAAATCAACAGAGACTCAAACTGGTTATGAGCGTTCGATTAATGCGGTTGTTCGAAACAAATATTTTTATAAAACAAAGAAAATAGAAATTGGTTCTACTGCCGGAGTGATGCCCTATGATTCGGTTGTCAATCACTACTTGGTTGGAGCAAAAGCGACTTGGCATTTTAGCGACCATTTTGGGTGGGAAGTGGCCGATGTTCAGTTCGGCATGCCTTCTATTACTGCTGATATTAAAGGCAAAGTGACTGCAAATAGTCTGAGTAATGTTCAATTTAGTCAGATCAACTTGTTAGCTACGTCTAATTTAATCGTATCCCCGATTTATGGAAAGATAAGGTTTTTTGGCAGCCAAGTTCTTTATTTTGATATCTATACTGTGTTAGGGGTGGGAATGGCTAATACGAAAACCATTAAGCTTAGTAACTCCGACCCTAAGGAATCTACGGTGAGACAAGGAATGGAACCTGCCTTTGATTTTGGGTTGGGGGTCAAAATTTTTACGAGCGATGCTTTGGCATTATTGATTGATCTTAGAGACTATGTAACCTTGACTGAGGTTTATTCCTCCCGGAAACCCCGCAGCAACTTTTCTGTCTTTGCGGGTCTGAGTTTTTTTCTTCCCACATTCTAAAACTTGCTATTCTACGCTCTTTAAGGCAATGCTTACATTTTGTCTTGGGGCCCATGAATGAAGCGAAGCGTAAAAAAATCGAAAAACCGGCAGCTCAAATCATTTTCTAACGGGATAAAAATTAAAGTGGCTCAGCCGGCTAAGAAATTAAACGAGCTTGTGACAGTGTACGAAGATTTAGAGAACACTATAAAAAGATTGAGAACTAGTGCCATTTTGTGTGGCAGTAAATCTTTAAAACAGATTAATGTCCACAAACTGATTGCTCAACTTTCAAAATCGAAAAGAAAAATTGAACGAAAAATTAGTTCGACCCTAGTCCACGAAAAGGCACAGCTGAGTTATCGATTAGGCAACTGGGCTCCAAAGTTGAGTAAAAATCTTTCTAAAGAGAAACGTTCTAAGAGAATTGAAAGTTCCTCGGTCTAAGTGGGGTTCAGGACCTTTTTTTCTGAGGATGTTTTTTTTCCCTAAACAGGACCAAAGTCAAAACGACGGCTGCTAGAAGTTGAATTAGAGAAAGAATCTGTCCCATACTTAGCCCTAGGAAAAAATAGCCCAAGTGAACATCAGGCTCTCTGAAAAACTCCACAACAAATCGACAAAAGGTATAACCAATTAAGAAGAGTAAAGACAACTGACCATCTTTTTTTAGTCGATTTTTACAGTACCAAAGAACACAAAAAAGAATGATTCCTTCAAGCAATAACTCGTATAGTTGCGAAGGATGACGAATAACAGGTCCCCCAGCTCTAAACACCATTCCCCAAGGAACGCTTGTTGGTCGACCGTAGAGTTCTCCATTGATAAAATTTCCAATACGGCCCATGGCTAATCCTGTAGGAGTGGCTAAAGCCATCGCATCGGCTAAATTCCAAAATGGGATCTTATTTTTTCTGGAGAAAATGATAGCGGCTAAAATAACTCCCACTAGCCCACCATGAAACGAGAGTCCACCTTTATAAGTTTGAAATAACCACAAAGGATTCTGGATGAAGGTACTATAGTCATAAACGACACAGTAGATGATTCGAGCTCCGATAACCCCTCCAACCAAAAGCCAGATTCCAAAATCGTCCATTTGCTGTTCGGTAAATTGGAATCGTTCATCTTTGGCTAAGTACTTTAGAATGGTTCTCGCGAGAAGAAATCCACCCACATAGAGAACGGAATACCAAGTAATTTGAAAGGGGCCCCAGAGTCTTAATATTACGGGGTCAATGTTGGGATGTAAAAATGGCATGTTTATTGTTTTTTATAATCTTATTTGAGAATTTAAAATACTCCATTTTGGCTAAATGGTTAAGGTATAATCTTGATTATGAAATCGATTGGAATAGGTGTCGGAGGGCGATTCCACTCTGACTTTATGTATCAAGCATTGAGCGGACTGGGCTATTTAACTTCGATTTATACTTCCCTCCCTGAAAAGCGATTTCCCAGCTTTGCGCGTCCTGTTACCAATTGTGTCTGGCCTGAAGTGATCTATCGGGTGGCTAAGAAAATCGGATTGGAATCTCCTGGCGATGCTTTGAAGATGAAGTTGTTTGGTCGGTTTTTGTCTAAGCAGATAATAGAGGCCCGGCCCAATCTGTTCATTGGATGGTCATCATTTTCCCTTGAAACCTTAATAAATCGACCCGCTAATTTTCACGTTCTCATGAGGGATTCAACTCATATTCAATTTCAGTATGACCTATTGGCTAAGGAATATGAGAAATTCGGGTTTCGATTTCCTAATAGAAGTTTTTGTTTGGAGAGAGAGCTCCAGGAATATGAGTTGGCAGATCAGATTTGGGTCTTATCCGAATTTGCCCGAGAGACCTTTATTCAACAAGGAGTTTCCGGGGATAAAGTTAGAGTGTTGCCATTAGGAGTGGATTTAGAAAGATTTAAACCTATTGAAAAATGGCCTGAGCCCTCGCCACTAAGGGTATTGTATTTTGGAATTATTAGTTTTCGAAAAGGGGTGCAATATTTACTTGAAGCCACTAAAAACTTTTCCCCGCAACAGATTGAACTCAATTTAATTGGGGCAGTGGAACCCGAGTTCAAACAGACATTGGCTAAATATAACCATTTTAATTATCGACAACCATTGCCTCAGAATGAACTAGCCAAAGAGATTAGAAATCATCATGTCTTTGTGTTCCCGACGCTCGAGGATGGGTTTGGTCAAACCTTAATTCAGGCGATGGCTTCGGGAGTCGTGCCACTTACCACCAATCACTGCGGAGCCGCTGATTTTACATTTTTAAAGAATTCACCCTGGCGCGTTCCGGCTGGTTCTGTGAAGCCCATTGAAGAATCTCTACAGATTTTAATTAAAGATTCAGAACGTTTAAATGAACTTAGGGAGCTTTCGATTCAAACCGCTTCCCAATTGTCTTGGGAAAAATATGCTTTAGAGCTAGGTCGACTTGTTTCAAAATTGGCAAACTAACCAAAATCTAAAGATTTGATGGTTGCTATATAACCCATGTTTCGATAAAACCTTCCAAGTTTTGGGAGGTTCAATGACTAATCTGCTTTTAGTGTTTTTACTAATAACTTCAGTTGTTTTCTCGGCAACTGGACCAGCTCCTTATGAAACCGATCAATCTGTTAATAAAACTCAATTTGGCTCTTCAACTACGAGCAATAAGTCTAAAATCCTTGGTAATTTTGAAGCCCGGCCGTCTTATCGCATGCTAGTCGGTGAGTTTCACTCGGAAGACTCCGCAACTTTAGGATATCAGTTTGATCAAAAAAACAGCGTTGTTTATAAGCAAGATTTCAATACCAATATTTATGAGCCAAAATCAGCTGCAGTAAGTGGGTTAAACGCTTCTCTTGCGGATGGCTATTTAAAAGAAAAGTTTAACGATTTATACAATGACGGAAAGCTATCTCTAAGTTACGAGGGTCGTCAATACCTCCCAACTTCAACGGTTCGGCGAGACGCTGGAATGGTTACGGCGCTACGCAATTATGTAAAATTAAAGTATCAAGCCACTTCAAACTTCGCTCTATCTTTTGAAGAGGTTCCGGTTATTCACATTTATAGCAGTGCTGGAACAATCACAGGAAAGGGTCCCTTAGCAAATCCTGTTTTTGAAAATAGAGCCAGTATGGGTTTGGAATATGTTTTTTCGGATAAAATTAAATTCATGTGCCCATTTCTTGTATCTGATTTAAGAACGCGGGGTTACAGTAGCTTAGCGGAAAACAATGAAAAATGGCTCCACAGAATTTGGATAAATCCTGAAGTCTACTATACCGTAAATTCAAACGTTGTAGTTGGGTTAGGATTTTACTCTGAGAATTTAATTCAAAATAACAATTTCACCGACATGATTGTAGACAGAGGAATTGAGCAAGGAACAGTTCAGTTCATTGTCTCAACCAGTCTATAAGTAAAAAACCTAATACCCACTCCCTTTAAGTGAGCTTTTTAAGAGGTTTAAACGGCCATGAAGTTCGTTTACGGTGCGCAAGTTATTGGCCGTTTAACGATGGGATGATTTATCAAATGAAACTCCAAGAAACTTATCAAATCTTATAACCTTGGTCCTTTATAAGTCTTTGCAATTTAAGAAAAAAATATATCGGACCCGCCTCTTAAAAAACTCACTTAAAGGGAGCAGGTATAAAAAACTATTCCAAACTCGCTAACTTATTCGGTTAGAGAGCTTTCCTATTTTGCCCAGTTTTGAATGGTTTTAATGACGTAGTCCTGTTCCTCCTGGGTGATTCCAGGAAAAATAGGGATAGATAGGACTTCGTTAGCAGCTAATTCCGATTCTGGAAAAGATCCCAGCTCTAAATTCAGATGAGCTAAAGCTTTTTGAAGATGGCATGGGATGGGATAGTAGATTGAGTTTCCAATTTTATTTTTGGTCAGAACTTCAGTTAACTCATTACGTTTTCCATTTTTAACCCTTAGTGTGTATTGATGAAAAGTATGATTGCTGTAAGGTACTCTCTTAGGAGTTTGAATGATATCTTTAAGGGAGGCAAAGTTTTCATCGTAGTAGGCTGCAGCGGTTTGTCGCTGGGTAATCCAGCTCTCAAGTTTAGGTAGTAAAACTCTCAAAATGGCTGCCTGAAGTGTGTCGATGCGACAATTACTTCCGATGATCTCATGATGATATCTAACTGTTGAACCATGGGTTCTTAAGAGGGTAGTTTTATTCGCTAAAGACACATCATTGGTGGTCACAAAACCGGCATCTCCAAAAGCCCCTAGGTTTTTAGTTGGGAACAGACTAAAGGCGGCTAGATGGCCTAGGGTTCCCACGGCTCCTTTATCGTGGTGTGTTCCAATTGCCTGACAAGCATCTTCGATAACGTGTAACTTGTATCTTTCCGCTAGGGCCAAGATAGGAACCATGTTAGCTGCTTGACCGTACAGATGAACAGGCATGATGGCCTTAATTTTACGGTCTCTGTCATTCTTTAGGACCTCTTCTGTTTTTTCAGCGGATAAGTTGAAAGAGTCAGGGCAAATATCTGCAAATACCGGTGTAGCGCCCGCATTACAAATAGCACTTACTGTGGCAAAAAATGTAAATGGTGAGGTGAGAACCTGATCTCCAGGTTGAATATCAATGGCCTTTAAAGCTAACCAAAGAGCATCGGTTCCGCTCGTCACAGCAATAGCTCTTTTGGCAGATACATAATAAGCTAATTCTTGTTCGAGGGCTTGAACATCAGGCCCCAAGATAAATCCCCCCGATTCGAATATTTTTGTGAATGCAGCTGTGATTTCTTTGGCAAGAGGAGAGTATTGTCTTTTAAGGTCCAGGGGAGGGACTTGGGTAATCTCTTGCATAGCGACTCCTAATTCAATTCAAAGTGGTCTTTTGTTTTAGTACGGCCATAACGGAAAAGGAAGGATTTTTAGACGTCTTTTAGGGCAAGGTGAGTCATGATCGAATAAGTTGATCAAACTTAAAGGGAGCAGGTATTAACTTTATTCGTTCAACTTATCTTTGGGGGAAGCGATAAAACGTTCAGCAATCAGTTTCTTTTGGTTTAATTTAGAAAGTACATTTTCGTAATCTGATTGTCTCGACTTCCAGGTTTCTAGCTGGTTCAAAAGTGGGGTCTTTTTGGCTGCAATCGATTTTAGATTTTTTTCAATACCTAACAGAAGATCTTGAACTCTCGATGTTTTTTGTTGATTATCTTTTCTCCAAGTCTCGCGTTCGTTTTTTTCGTTTTCGCTTGATTCTAATTCGGATAACTGGCTTTTAGTCTGGGTTTCGTGTCCTTTTTTCGCAAAAGACGCGATTTTCTTTTGAAAGGCTTCAATTTCAGACATCGCTTTATTATTTTTGTCGTTTTCTTTGGTAGCATGGGTCAAAAAGTCCTGGTAGCGTTCTTTAAGCCGTAGATGTTCTTGGGCGATAACCTCGAGCTCTTTGAGTTCTGACTCCATCACCGCAATATTTTTCTGAGTCGCATCTAAGTTTGCTTGAGTGAGGGTAATATTCTTCTCTACCGCTAATAAATGCTCTCTAATACGGCTTATTCCGCTATTACTAATTAGCTCGGGTTTTACTTGAAGGTTATCCAAGTTTAGCTCATCGGAGGTGCTATTCCCCAAAACAGGCTCGGCCGATAAAATCATTAATAACCAGATAATAGTTAAAGTTCTCATAAGAATATTGTAACAGAAGATACCCGCTCCCTTTAAGTGGGTTTTTTAAGAGGCTGGCCTGATATATTTTTTCCTAAATTGCAAAGACTTATAGAGGACAAAAGTTGTAATATTTGACAGGTTTTTTTGGAGTTTCATTTGATCATTCATCCCATCGTCAAACGGCCAATAACTTGTGCACCGTGAACGAACTTCATGGCCGTTTGAACCTCTTAAAAAGCCCAATTAAAGGGAGCAGGTATTAACAGAAGGGACTTAATTACTTAGTGTGTAACTTTAATTGACGCAGAACATCCTGAGACAGCCAATTCTGCGGTCCAAGCCATTTATAAAGAATCTCTCCCTTGTTGTTTACAAGGTAGGTTTCCGGAAATTTTGTAGTGCCGAGGCTTCTAGCTAACTCTCCCTCTCGGTCATGAAGGACGGGGAATGTAGGCTTGAAGTCCAAAGTCGATTCTAAGCTCGTTATATCTTCTAGGCGGTCATCAACTGAAATAGTAACGAGTTTAGCTGCGAGTGGTTTCCCATTTCGGGTACTAGCTGAAAGTTGTCGATAAAAGCTTTCTAAGGAGGGTAACTCCTCTAGACAGGGTGGGCACCAAGTCGCCCAAAAGTTTACTAAAATAGGGGCCTCTTCGGCTTTGAGGAGCTCTTCTAAAGTAACCCTCTTGTTTTTACCAAAACCGGCGTACCTAAAGACGCCCAACCTTGCCTGAATCGGGATGCTCTTGTTGTTAGTCTCAGCAACTGAACCAACATCATCAAATTTATAGTTCCAACGAGAGAAAATAACGGGAGCTGCTACTAAAATAGCAAAGAACCCAAGAATAGTGACTGCCCCATGTAAAGCAGAGAAACGTCGCTGCGTGTAGCTCAATTGGAATTAATCCTTTTTGGCAGCCTTAGTTTTCTTTTCTGAAGTAGGTTTAACCGTCTTTTCAGCCTTTTTTGTTACAGGCTTTTCTGCGACCACTGTCTCCGAAGCTTTTTTTGTTTCTTTGGGTAGCTTTTTATTTTCGGTTTTGTCTTTGGGAGCTTTAGCCGTTTTATTTTCTGGTCCAGGAAGGTAACGCATAATGCATTGTTCAGCATTGTCACCAGCTCTCCGAGAAGCAAGTCTGAAAATCTGCGTGTAACCACCCTGTCTTTCCTTGAAGCGAGGAGCTAAATCTTTACAAATTTTTTCAACAGCATTTCGGACACGGTTTTCTCCGGGAATGTTGGTTTGAGTGCTTCCCAACATAACTATCAATTGCCTGATACTGGGTACATCTCCTCGTTTACCAAGAGTAACTGCTCGCTCAGCAAACCATCGAAGTTCTTTAGCCCTTGAGGGTATTGTCTGGATCGATTCATTCTCAATGAGAGCTAAAGTAAGAGCCCTCAGGGTAGCTCTTCTATGCTCGGGTGAACGTCCTAACTTTCTTCCAGAGTGTGCGTGTCTCATAACAAATTCCTAGTGCGAGCTGCTCTAGTTAAGAGAGTCTGCTCCGCTATCCTTCTTTTTCTTGTTAGCGAAATAAGTTTCAGGGTCAAAACCTTCAATCTTGATTCCAAAACCCAATCCCATTTCAACTAAGATTTCTTTGATTTCATTTAGGGATTTTCGGCCAAAGTTTTTGGTTTTAAGCATCTCAGCTTCTGTTTTTTGTACTAGCTCTCCGATGTATTTGATGCCGGCATTCTGTAAGCAGTTTGCAGAGCGTACAGAAAGCTCCAGCTCATCAACGGTTCGGTAGAGGTTATCATTAATTTTTTCTTGTTCAATAATGGGCTCTAACACTTCCGGTTCTAAACTTTCATCAAAGTTGATGAAAATACTTAATTGGTCTTTGAGTATTTTAGAACCATAGGCAACGGCATCCTCAGGACGTACTGAACCGTCAGTCCAAACTTCCATTTCTAATTTGTCATAGTCGGTTTGCTGTCCTACCCGAGCGTGAGAGACTGTATAGTTCACTTTGCGAACGGGAGAAAAGAAGGCGTCTATTGGAATAACTCCCGCGGGTAAATCTTCTCTCTTGAGAACTTCCGCCGTAACGAAACCCTTACCAAATTCCACTCTCAACTCTGCTCGAAACCTTCCTTCTTTGCCCAGAGTTGCAATGTGTTGTTCTGGATTTAGGACTTCAACGGTATCATCCACTTGTATGTCGGCTGCAGTAATTGGACCAGCTCCAGTCTTGTCGATCGTTACTGTTTTTGAGCCATCCGAATAGAGTTTGAATCGAACTTCTTTAAGATTCAAAATAATATCTGTTACATCTTCTAAAACATCAGATAGAGCGGAAAATTCATGAAGAGCCCCGTCAATTCGGACTGCCGTGATTGCGGCACCTTGCAGAGACGACAGAAGGATTCTTCTAAGACTGTTTCCAATGGTAACTCCAAAACCACGCTCCAGCGGCTTTGCCACAAATTTACCATAGGTATCAGTTAAAGAGTCTCTTTCGATCTCTAAACCTTTAGGTTTAATCAAACTTCGCCAGTTCTTGTGAGAAATATTTAGATCCATTTTAGTTGCTCCTTATCTCGAGTAGAGCTCGACGACTAAGTTTTCTTCGATTGGTAGTGTTACATGATTTCGTTCAGGTAAAAACTTGATACGACCTGTAAATTCCGCTCCATTTACTTCTAACCAATCTGGGATTTCTCGCTTTTTCGAGTTCTCGATAGAGCGCAAAATAGTAGTCAGCTTTTGACTTTTAGGCCTAACGCTAACAACATCATTGGCTCTTAAAATCGTATTCGGAATATTAACGGATTTCCCGTTAACAAGGAAATGGGAGTGAAGAACAAGTTGTCGTGCTTCTTTTCGACTGTCTCCAAAGCCCATACGGTAAACTACGCTGTCTAAGCGAACTTCTAGCCTTCTTAGGAGATTTAAACCGGTAACTCCTTTTTGCCTATCAGCCACATCAAAATACTTACGAAACTGTCTCTCTAACAGTCCGTAGATTCGCTTAACTTTCTGCTTTTCTCTAAGTTGAATACCAAAGTCAGAGACTTTGGTTCTTGTTTGTCCATGTTGTCCTGGTGGATAGGCGCGTCTCTCAAAAGCGCATTTATCACCGTAACAACGATCGCCCTTAAGAAAGAGCTTCATGTTTTCTCTTCGACAAAACTTACAAACTGAACAAGTACTTCTAGCCACAATTAACTCCTAAACTCGTCTTCTTTTTGAGGGGCGACAACCATTGTGAGGAATGGGAGTAACATCTCTAATAAACGAAATTTTAATTCCACTGGCTTGGAGGCCTCTTAAGGCAGATTCTCTACCAGCGCCTGGACCGTTAACATAGACGGATAATGAACGAACTCCTTGGTCCCCTGCAATTCTAGCAGCATCTTCAGCGGCGATTTGAGCAGCGAACGGTGTGCTTTTCCTAGCACCCTTAAATCCTTTTCTTCCGGCTGAAGACCAACATACAACATTTCCAGCAAGGTCTGTGATCGTCACAATAGTGTTATTGAACGAACTTTGGATAAAAGCCATTCCAACTGGAATCTCCTTTTTAGAGGATTTTTTCCTTTTTGGTTCTTTTGCTTCCGTGGTTTCTTTAACTTCACCTTCCACAGCAGGTGTTTGATTGCTCACAATATGACTCCTACAAAATCCTTATTTCATGACTTTAAGTTGTTTTCGGACTGCAACTGTTTTGCGAGGACCTTTGCGGGTTCTAGCATTGGTATGCGTCCTTTGACCTCGTACCGGGAGACTTTTACGGTGTCTCAATCCTCGATAAGTTTGAAGATCCATTAACCGTTTAATACTCATTCCGATAGTTCGGCGTAACTCCCCTTCAACCTGAACGCTCTTCTCGATATGTTCACGGATACGACCGACTTCATCGTCTCCTAATTGATCGGTTTTTTTGTTCGGATCAACATTTACTGCTTTTAGAATTTTCGCAGAAAGACTGCGTCCAATCCCAAAAACGTAAGTTAACCCTACTTCTATTCTTTTATTTCTTGGTAAGTCGACTCCAGCAATTCGTGCCACAAACTACCCCTGTCTTTGCTTATGACGTGGATCTACGCAATCAACCCGAACTACGCCACCACGTCTAAATATTCGACATTTATTACAAATTTTCTTTACTGATGCTCTTACTTTCACTTCTATACCCTTTTTGTAAAAACCTATTTAGGACAAGTCCTATTGCTTTGTCAATTCCATTGCTTAACTGTTTTAAAAGAATTTGTTTTTTCTGGGTTCTTTTAAAAGCCTTGTCAGTTGTGGTTTTAACGCAGTTATAAATAGTTGTGTATATTAAATTACTTAGCTCTATAGGTTATTCTGCCTCTCGTTAGATCATAAGGTGAAACTTCAACCGTTACTTTGTCTCCAGGAAGAATTCGAATGTAGTTCATTCGCATTTTTCCTGAAATATGGGCCAAAATAACCTTCCCATTTGGTAACTCAACCCGAAACATTGCATTCGGAAGTGGTTCAACGACTGTTCCTTCAAGCTGGATTAGGTCCTCTTTGGCCATATTTGCTTCTCTCTTTTAAGTGATTTACTAATTCTTGAGAGTCTGCGTCGTTTAGGACACTCTCCCAAGCGGTCAAAATTTCAGGTTCTCCATCGGTGATTGCTATTGAATGTTCATAATGAGCAGACAGCTGCCCATCTTCGGTAACAGCAGTCCATCGGTCAGCTAAAACTTTAACCTTATGTGTTCCTCGATTAACCATGGGTTCAATCGCAATGGTCATGCCCGGCTTAAGTTTTACACTCGAAGCTCCGGCTGCATAGTTGGGGATTTGAGGGTCTTCATGCAATTTTTGGCCAATGCCATGACCTACAAACTCTTTAACGATACCAAAGCTATGTGGTTTAACTACCGATTCAATAGCTGTCGCAACATCTCGTACGGTGTTTCCAGCTCGCGCAGCATCTATTCCGGCGTATAAGGCCATCTTAGTAACACTCATGAGTAGTTTTGCTTCATCCGAAACATTTCCCACTGCAACAGTGATTGCACTATCACCATGAAAACCCTGATAGTTTAGGCCAAAATCTAATCCGATAATATCACCCTCTCGTAAAATTCGTTCAGAGGGCACACCGTGAACCACTTGTTCGTTCACTGACGCACACAAGCTGTGTTTGTAACCGATGTAGCCTTTGAATGAGGGTTTAGCTCCGAAGCTTAAAGTCATCTCTTCAGCAAGTCGATCGAGTTCGATTAGTTTTGTCCCTGGAACAGCTGCTTTTGCAAGAGACATGAGCACCTTGGCAACCAACTTTCCTGATTCGCGCATTAATTCCAGTTCTCTATTTGATTTGATGTAAATCATTATCTCTCTAGAACTCTAAGTATCTCACTTTGAATGTTAGTAACAGGCTTATCGGCGTCGAGGGTCATTAATTTGTTTTGTCCAGAAAAGTAATCCAACAATCCTTGGTTTTGAGTTTTAAAAACATCTAATCTTCGCTGTACAACATCTTCAGAGTCGTCGGTGCGTTGGATCAGTTTTGTTGCACACTTATCGCAAGTGTCAGCTTTAATGGGTGGAATAAATACAAGATGGTAAGACTCTCCACAATTTGGACAGGTTCTACGACCTGTCAACCTGCTAATAAGGATCTTTTCAGGAACTTGAAAATTTATGGCTCGGTTAACTCGTGTTTTTTGATTTTTGTCTAGGGCTTCGGCTTGAGGCACAGTTCTTGGAAAACCATCCAGGATAACTTTAGCTGTGTCCTTTAAGGGAGCTAAGGCTTCCTCAAGGACTTCAATCATGACAGAGTCAGGAACTAAATTTCCTTGGTCCATGTAGGATTTAGCTTTCAACCCTACAGGTAATTTCTGTTTGATGGCTGCTCTTAACATGTCACCGGTAGAGAGATGGGTGAATCCGAAACTTTCTGAAAGCTGTTTGGCTTGAGTTCCCTTACCTGAACCAGGAGCTCCTAAAAACACCGTAATGTTCACAGACTACCCTCTTCGGCCTCGAAGATTGGCATTTTTCATGAAACCTTCGTAGTCCCTTGTTAGTAAGAATGTTTGGATTTGAGCTACGGTATCTAGGGCGACTCCGACTAAGATGAGAAGTGTAGTTCCTCCAAAAAAGAAAGAAACTTTAAATTTATTGATTAAAAAGTCCGGAAGCAAACACACTAAAGCTAAGTAAAGGGCCCCTCCAAACGTAATCCTGGACAGAACTCTATCGATATATTCGCTGGTGTTTTTCCCAGGGCGAATTCCGGGTACATAACCGCCATGCTTTTTCAAGTTTTCAGCAACATCTTCTGGATTAAAAACTACGGCAGTATAAAAAAAACAGAAGAATACGATGAGTGATACATAGGCAGTATAGTAGAGTGTGCTGCCATGGTTAATAACATCTCTGATAGCATCCGAGACTGGATTTGGAGGTAAAAACGTAATGATAGTCAGAGGAGCCATTAAGAGTGATGATGCGAAAATCGGAGGGATCACACCACTAGTATTAATTTTCAGAGGCAAATGCGTCGACTGCCCACCATATAGTCGACGTCCTACCTGTCTTTTCGCATACTGGATAGCAATTCTTCGCTGACCTTGTTCCAAGAAAATAATAACTCCAATTACGAGAACCATTAAAGCCATAATGATCACAAGAGCGATTGGAGTAAGTTGCCCATCTTTTACCATTTGAAAGGTTTGTTTTGCTGAAACAGGTATTCCGGCCGAAATCCCAGAAAAAATAATAAGTGAAATTCCATTACCTATGCCTCGGTCAGTAATTTGTTCACCAAGCCACATGATAAACGAAGTCCCAGCCGCCAAGGTAATAACACTTAATAACTTAAACTTAACTCCGGGAAATAGAACGAAATTAGCATTCTCGGCACTCATGAGGGCCGATGCAATCCCAAAACCTTGAAACATGGCGAGAACTACAGTGGCGTACCGAGTATATTGGTTGATCTTTCGTCGTCCTGCTTCACCTTCTTTAGAAAGTGAATTCAAGTAAGGCCATACTACTGTGAGTAATTGGAATATAATCGAGGAGCTGATGTAGGGCATAATCCCTAAAGCAAAAATCGACGCGTTTTCTAGAGCTCGCCCAGAAAACATATTTAGCATTCCAAAAAGAGTTCCCTGATTTGTTTGAAAAAACCTTGAAAGAGTTTCAGTATTAATTCCAGGAACCGGAATGTGACAACCTATCCTGTAAACAGCTAAAAGGGATATGGTGAACAAGATTCGACGGCGAAGTTCTGGTATCTTCGTTAAACCTTCCACTGCTGCCAAGATGTTTTCTCCTGTTTTTTATTTGTCAGTCACTAGCTGAGTTTCAACTTTAATTTCTTCAATTTGCCCGCCAGCTTGATTAATCTTCTGAATCGCTGACTTAGAGAAACGGTGAGCTTTCACAGTCAACTTCTTAGTGAGATTTCCCTCTCCAAGAACTTTGACTAAGGCTTTTTCCGACTTAATTAGTCCTTTTTCAACCAGTTGAGTCAAGGTTACCGTGTCTCCATTCTGAAAATGGGAGTCTAAGACATTTACATTGATCACGTCAAAGTAAACCTTATTAGGACTATTAAAACCAAATTTGGGAAGACGTCTTACAAGAGGACTTTGTCCCCCTTCGAAACCTCTGGGACGGCCCTTACCTGTTCTAGCTGTTTGCCCTTTACCGCCACGTCCAGCTGTTTTACCAAGACCTGAACCGGTTCCACGGCCCCTTCGAACTCGCTCTTTTCTTGAGCCTTCTGTAGCTACTAGGTTACCTAAATGAAATTGTTGCTCTTGCGCCATGCGCTTACTCCTTAACTTCGGTTAACTGAACTAAATGAGGTACTCTGCGCACCATTCCTCGGATCGCCCCGGTATCAGTGACAACATTGATATCATTCATTTTTCGCAAACCAAGGGTTCTTACGATGGTTCTCATCCATTGAGGTGTCGCTATGACACTTTTAACCAGTTTTACTTGAACTTTTTTTCCACTCATATCTTTTTCGCTAGTTTTGTTTGAGTTTCTCATTGCTACATCCACAAACTAGTAAGCGCTTTCCTGAGCACTTCTAGATTTTAAAACATCCTCGGGTAGTCTCATTCGAACCAACCCATTTATGGTTGCTCGAACTAGGTTGTGAGGATTGGTTGTTCCAAAGGATTTGGTCAAAGCATTGCGAACTCCTGCAAGTTCTAATACCGAGCGACAAGCTCCTCCTGCGATAATCCCAGTTCCGTCGGAAGCAGGTTTTAGAAGGACTGATGCTGCACCATACTTTCCAATTATTTCGTGAGGGAAAGTTCCATGGTTAAGCGATAGCGTAAACATGTTTTTTCTAGCAGATTCCCCAGCTTTTCTAATAGCTTCAGGAACTTCTCTAGCTTTTCCAAGCCCAACTCCAACGTGACCCGCCGAATCCCCAACAACTACTATCACGCTAAAGCTGAATCTGCGACCGCCCTTAACAACTTTGGCGACGCGATTAATGTAAACAATACGTTCCGACAACTCTAAATCGTTTGGATTAATTTTCTTAGCTGGCATCATTAGAACTTAAGTCCTGCCTCTCTTGCGCTCTCGGCGAGAGCTTTGATACGTCCGTGATATTCATAGCCGTTTCGATCAAATAGAACACGATCTACTTTTTTCTCTACAGCTCTTTGGCCTATTAAACTTCCTAGCATCTTTGCAGCCTCAAGATTCTTCTTGGATCCCAAAGATTTAAAATTGTCTTCTTGGGTGTTAGCTTGAACTAAAGTGCTGCCCTTTAGATCGTCAATGATCTGTGCATAGATAAACTTGTTGCTTCGATAGACCACCAAACGAGAGATGGAACCCATGTGTCGAACAATTTTTTTTCGGATTCGCTCTTTCTTTCGAATCCTTATGATTTGTCTCGGATTAGTGTTGGTTCGGATTTTTGTACTCATAAACTACTTACCGCCTCCCGCTCCCGCAGTCTTACCTTGTTTCAAGGTAATTACTTCACCGACATAGCGAATCCCTTTCCCTTTGTAAGGTTCGGGTGGCTTTATTTTTCGTAGTGTCGACGCAGTTTGTCCTAACAATTCTTTGTCTGCACCTTTGAGGCAAATTTTTGTGTTTGCTTCAACAGTAGCTGTAATTCCTTGTGGTAGAGGGAATTCTACCGGGTGAGAAAACCCAAGAGTCATATTAAGTTTGCTGCCTTGAACTTGGGCTCTATATCCGACCCCTTGAAGCTCCAATTCTTTTGTATAACCTTCAAGAACACCCTTCATCATGTTACTAATAAGAGTCCTTGAGAGCCCATGGAGAGCTTTTGTAGAAGGGCTTTCCGAAGAGCTGATAACATGCACTTCTTCTCCCTTTACCTCGACGGAGACGCTTGAAGGTAGGGTACGTTTTAAAGTTCCCAACTTTCCGCTTACTTCAACAGTAGGAGCTGCAAATTTGACTTTGACTCCTGAAACAATTTTTATCGGTTTTTTTCCAACTCGTGACATAATTATTACCAAATTGTGCAAAGAAGTTCGCCACCCACTTGGTGTTCTCTAGCCAAATCATCGTTGAGAACCCCTCGGGAGGTGGAAACGATAGCCATTCCAATCCCATCCAAAACTTTTGGCACTCTATTGTGGGACACATACACGCGTCTGCTAGGTTTGCTAACGCGTCTTAGTCCATGGATTACAGGCTGGTTTTTACCAACATATTTTAAGTAAATTCTTAATAAACCCTTTGTGTCGGTGGGCGACTGTCGATACAGCTTATAGTTTTTAATAAAGCCTGCTTTTTGCCACAAATCAACAATCGATATTTTCAATCGAGTTGGGACAATGTCGACCTTACGGTGACGTGCTTTGCTTGCATTTCGAACCTGGGTTAATAAATCTGCTATAGGATCTGTCATCATAATTATTTACCAACTTGCCTTAATTACGCCTGGGATAAGTCCTTCAAGGGCTAATTTACGAAAACACAGACGACATAGTCTGAACTTTCTCAAGAATGCTCGCGATCTTCCGCATTTAGGACAACGATTGTATTTCCGGGTCTTAAACTTAGGCTTGCGAGCCGCCTTTATCATCATTGAAGTTTTTGCCATGATTTATCCTCGTTAAATTACTTTTTCCGGAAGGGCATTCCAAGCTTCTCCAGAAGCTCATACCCTTCTTTATTAGTGTTAGCGCTAGTCACGAACGTGATGTTCATGCCTCTCGTCTTATCTACTTTCTCAAAGTTGATTTCCGGAAAAATGATCTGCTCTTTGATGCCTAAGCAATAGTTTCCGGCTCCGTCGAAACCTGTCGTTGAACAGCCTCTAAAATCTCTCACTCGAGGGAGAGATACGTTGGTTAAACGATCCAAGAATTCATACATTCGAGCACCACGTAAAGTCACTACAGCACCGAGTGGCATCCCTGCTCTTAGTTTAAAAGCAGCAATGGCTTTCTTGGCTCGGGTCATTTTGGGTTTTTGACCTGTAACAAGAGACAACTCTTCCATTGCCCGATCCATGACTTTAATATCGCTAGTAGCCTCTTTTAGGCACATGCTGACTACGATCTTTTTGAGCTTTGGGCACTCCATAGGGTTTTTGTATTCAAAACCCTTCATGAGTTCCGGAACTACTTTTTTATTATAATGTTCAAATAATCTTGGCTTCATCTCAATACCTACTATTTATCCAATTGAATCTTAGTCTTTCTGCAAATACGTACTTTTTTACCCGATTCAAGAGTTTTTCGAGCCGTTCGCACCCCAGAACTTAGCTTTTCACAGTAAAGTAATACGTTTGATGCAGAAATCCAACCTTCCACTTCTACAATACCACCAGCCGACTTTTGGGTTGGCTTGGTATGTTTCTTGACCATGTTTAACTTCTCAATAAGAACTCTTCCCTTTTTCTGATCTACGCGAAGAATCTTTCCAGTTTTTCCGCGCTCTTTTCCAACCATTACTTGAACTAAGTCGTTCTTTTTAACATGTGTTACTGTAACGCCCGTCATAAAACCTCCGGAGCGAGCGAGATAATTTTCATATAGCCATCTTTTGCAGGGACTCTCAGTTCTCTTGCCACAGGTCCAAAGATACGTGTTCCTACAGGCTCTAAATTGTTGTTTAGAAGAACTGCTGCGTTATCATCAAATCGAATGTAAGAGCCGTCAGGTCGTCGAATTTCTTTTTTTGTTCTAACTACTACAGCTTTCATTACCGCCCCTTTTTTCACCTTGGAGGTAGGTAAAGCATCTTTCACGGTTACAACAATTACATCGCCAATCGAAGCGTAACGACGCTTACTGCCACCGAGGACTTTAAAACACATAACCTGCCGAGCCCCGGAATTGTCAGCAACATTAAGATATGTTTCACTTTGAATCATTCTGCTACTCGCTTTTCAACAATCTTTATTAATCTAAAAGCTTTATGTCGAGATAGAGGCCTTGTGGACTCCGCCATCACTACATCTCCTATTTTGCTTTCATTCTTTTCATCGTGAATGAACAGTCTCTTCTGATGGATAAGTTTTTTATGATAAAGACGGTGATTTTGAGTTCTCTTCAACTCAATTACCCTCGTCTTGGTCATTTTGTCACTCACTACGACCCCGCGAACTACCTGTCTTCGGTCTTGTTTGTTTTCTGAAGATGTCATCGATCAAAACTCCTCTTATTCCTTGCTCTTTTTAGGGCTACTTTTTTTTACTGTTGCCCTTTTGCTAACTGGTTTGTCAGTAGGAACTCCAGCTTCTACAGTTTGACCTGACAAAGTTTGCCCACTTTTAATCTTCTCTGTAAGGACAGTTTGTGCTCTTGCAATATCTTTTCGGAGCTTCTTAAAGATACTTGTATCTTTAGCTTCAGCGGTCCCAGCCATAAAGCGAGCCTTGAAGAGTTCTTCTCCCCATTGGCGGCAGCGAGCTCTTAACTCATCAACACCTAAAGTTCTTAATTCTTTCGCATCCATTATAAACTCACACCTCGTTGAATAAATTTGGTTCTCAATGGGAGCTTATGACTGGCAAGTGTTAGTGCTTGTTTAGCAGTTGCTGCATCGACTCCTTCCATTTCGAACAAAATTCTTCCTGGTTTAATAACTGCTACCCAATACTCAGGGGCACCTTTTCCTCCGCCCATACGAGTCTCAGCTGGTTTTCTTGACACTGGCTTATCCGGAAAAATACGAATAAACATTTTTCCAACTCTTTTGGCATAGCGTGCGATAGCAACACGACTTGCTTCAATCTGTTTGGAAGTGATTCTTCCACACTCAAGGGCCTGTAAACCATAGTCACCGAAGTTCAGGTCAGAGCCTCGGTAGGCTTTCCCTTTCATTCTGCCTTTCTGAACCCTTCTATATTTAACTCGTTTAGGACTTAACATATCATTCCTCTAAAATCTTAATAGTATTAGCTTCTTACGCCTCTGCAGTTATCTCAGGGCGAGTCATTGTGCTTTTTCGTTCAATGATCTCACCTTTGTAAACCCACACTTTAACCCCAATTTGACCATAGGTGGTATACGCCTCTGCAAAGCCATAATCAATATCTGCTCTTAAGGTATGAAGAGGAACACTTCCCTCTGCATATCTTTCGGTTCGTGCGATCTCTGCACCACCCAAACGACCGGCGCATTGAATTTTGATACCTTTTACACCAAATTTGAAGGCCTGACTCATAGCTTTTTTCATGGCTCTTCTGAAGGCCACTCTTTTTTGGAGTTGGTCAGCTATGCTGGCTGCAATGAGCTGAGCATCCGCTTCAGCTTTTCTAACTTCCAAAATATTTATAAAAACTTCAGCCTTAGAAAGCTTTTGAACTTCGGCTCTGAGCTGGTCGATCCCAGTTCCTTTTTTCCCGATTACTATTCCAGGTCGGGCAGTATGAATGTTGATTTTGATTTTGCTTGCTAGTCTTTCAATATCTACCTTAGAAACACCAGCGTGATTTAACTTTTTCTTTAGGAAATCTCGAAGTTTCAAATCTTCATGCAAGAAGTTTGCGTACTCTCGAACACTGAACCATCGGGAGGCCCAAGTTTTGTTAACTCCCAGTCTAAAACCAATTGGATGTGTCTTTTGTCCCACTGTTTCCTCTTTTATCTGGCTTCATCAAGAACCACAGTCACGTGGCTCATTTTTTTCTTAATTTTTGTCGCTCTACCCATAGCTCGTGGCATGAATCGCTTCAAAATCGGACCATCATCTACGGTAACTCGCTTGACATACAAGTTATCGAGATCAACGCCACCTTTTTCTTTGGCGTTAGCTATTGCAGAATCCAAAAGTACTGCTAGTAACTTTCCGCCTTTTTTCTGGCAGAAATCTAATTGTTGATGAGCTTTTTCAACTGGTAGCCCTTTGCACAGGTCTCCAACTAAGCGCATCTTTCTAGGAGTAATTCTTGCGTAACGTAATGTCGCTGTAACTTCCATAAACTACTTACCTTCTTCTACTTTGGTTTTTCGGTCTCCAGAGTGTGCATGGAAGGTTCTTGTGGGAGCGAATTCCCCGAGCTTATGACCAACCATATTCTCAGTAACAAATAATGAGTGGAACTTGTGACCGTTATGAACTGCTAGGGTAAGTCCCAACATTTCGGGAACCACAGTTGAACTGCGAGACCATGTTTTGAGTACTTTTTTATCGTTGCTTGCTTGGGCTTTTTCTGCCTTTTTAAGCAAGTGAGCGGCCACGTAAGGACCTTTTTTAATGGAGCGAGCCATAAATTATTTGCGCCTCCTAATAATAAATCTATCTGTGCGTTTTGAGTTTCTGGTCTTCTTACCTTTGGTCTTTTTACCCCAAGGAGTTACTGGATGACGCCCACCTGATGATTTACCTTCACCGCCACCAAGTGGATGGTCAACTGGGTTCATAGAGACGCCACGATTGTGAGGTCTAAAACCTAACCAGCGCATGCGACCAGCTTTACCAATGACTTCGTTTTCGTGTTCAAGATTTCCAACTTGACCAACTGTGGCCCAGCATTTATCGGAAACAATTCTTAGTTCTCCCGAAGGCATTCTTAGTTGAGCATAGCCTCCTTCAAAACCAACCAATTGAACCATCGAACCTGCACTTCTGGCCATTTTTCCACCAGCCCCGGGTCGAACTTCAATATTGTGAAGGTTTGTACCAGCAGGGATCCTTTTTAAGGGTAATGCATTTCCAACTTGGATATCTGCATTCTCTGATGCCAGCACTTTATCCCCAGCCTTAATTCCAACTGGAGCCAAAATGTACCTCTTTTCACCGTCACTGTAGTTAACTAGTGCAATTCTTGCTGAACGATTAGGATCATATTCTAGTCCGACCACAGTTCCAGTTACGTCAAATTTATTTCTTTTAAAATCTATAAGACGATATTTCCGTTTATGACCACCCCCTCTAAATCGAGAAGTGATGCGCCCACAGTTATTTCGCCCACCTGAGCTAGTTTTTACTTCGGTTAAGCTCTTTTCTGGCTTTTTATCTAAAAGCTCTGTGTAATCGATTTGAGTTAGAAACCGACGAGCAGGTGTTACTGGTTTAAAAGCTTTTATAGGCATCTTTAACTAGCGACAAAGTCAAACTTGTCACCCTCCTTAAGTTTTACAATGGCTTTTTTCCACAGTATGCGCTTTCCAGGCATTTTACCGAGGCGTTTTGCTTCTTTGCGGGCAATAAGAGTGTTCACGCGAACTACTTTTACGCCAAAAAGCTTTTCTACAGCCTTTTTGATCTCCGTTCTGTTTGCATTAAGATCCACTTCGAAAGCGTACTCATTATGAAAGTTAGAACGGAGAGTGTTCTTCTCAGTGACGATCGGGCGCTTAATAATGTTATACATGGGCTAACCGCTCCGTAAGTTTCTTGGCTGCCTTGCTGCTTACGATGATGTTTTTGTATTTCAAAACATCAAAAACATTCACACCTTCAGGCTTTAGAAACTTAACTTTGTTAAGGTTCTTGACGCTTTTATTGAAAAATTCCTCTCCATCACCCTCGCCGGAGTTGACGAAAAGAACACTGTCTACCTCAAAAGCCTTAAGACAATCTTTTGCAGCTTTAGTGCTAGGCTTTTTAAGCTCCAACTTATCAACCACAAAAAGCCTATCTTCCTTTTGGTTTAAGGAAAGAGCAGTGACTAAAGCAGCTTTCATGACCTTCTTGTTGATCTTGTGAGTTCTTCTATGCGGCTTCGGCCCATGGGCTTTACCGCCACCGACGAAAATAGGAGCTTTTTCGTCTCCGTGTCGGGCTTGTCCTGTTCCTTTTTGTTTATAGACTTTTTTACGAGTTCCCTGGACTTCCGTGCGAGTACGAGAGTTTGCGGTTTTAAATTCGTATTTCCATGCTAACTGGGCTCTAACAGCATCATTGAGTAAGTGGGGACGAATTTCGCCTGCAAAGACAGCATCATTTAGGTCGATGTTGCCAACTTTCTTTTTATTTAAATCATATAATGGTAACGACGGCATGGGACAACCTCACAAAGTAATACTGACATCGATACCAGCAGACAGATCGAGCTTCATTAATGAGTCGATAGTGTTTTGCGTGGGCTCGAGAATGTCGATGAGCCGTTTATGTGTTCTGATTTCAAATTGCTCACGCGATTTTTTGTCGACATGAGGTGAACGTAGCACAGTGTAGCGATTGACTTTAGTAGGCAAGGGAATGGGCCCCGCTACTTTCGCTCCAGTGCGCTTGGCTGTATCTACAATTTCAGATACCGATTGGTCCAACAGTTTATAGTCGAACGCTTTTAACCGAATGCGTATCTTTTGACTCTGCACAACTACTCCAGAATTTCAGTTACGACCCCAGCTCCTACCGTTCTGCCACCTTCACGGATAGCAAATCGGACTTCTTTTTCCATAGCGATAGGAGTGATGAGTTCTACCTCAACTGCGACGTTATCGCCAGGCATAACC
>VGSE01000004.1 GCA_016875135.1 Deltaproteobacteria bacterium | reverse complement strand
GTTTTCTTAAAATCCAAAGACTTATAGAGGACCAAGGCTATCAAGCCTGGCTATTTAAAAAAAGCATTTCACGATATTTGGGTAAAGGCCAGATAGCATCAGAGATTAATGTTTCTGCTTCATCGCAGGCGCGTCTTAATCGAACTGCCTGGGGTGAAAGCTGTGTTGCTATTAACTTCATGATGTCGGCCTCACTTCCTTTTTCAGTAAGTTGTTCTAGATTAAGAGTTAGCTCCTCTAGCCCTTTGAGAAGACTTCCTAAAATTTCTTCCATTTGAGTGAGTCGCTTGCCTTGAAGTGTTTTTGTTCCAGGTGTTTGTATAATCTTTAGCGTGTCCCCCGAATTTTTTATTTGGTTCTCAAGCGCCGGAATAATAAAGCCCCTTGCCAGTTCACACAGAGCTCTGAGTTCAATTTCTAGTGTTTTGTTGTAGCGTTCTACTGCGATGTGGTACCTCGACTGAATCTCAGGTCGAGTTAACACTTTTGTTGAGACGAGAAATTCGGTAGCTTTTTCTTGGTTTAGAACCTCTAAGGCCTCCGCTGTTGTGTTTAGTATCGGGAGGCTCCGTTTTGTAGCTTCTTTTTTCCATTCTTCAGAGTAGTTATTACCTTCGAATCGAATGGTTTTGTGAGCAAGTGTTAACTCTTTGATTAAATCCATTACCGCTTCATCTCTGTTTTTCTTTTTAGTGATAAGTTCTTTAAGTCTTTTTGTTGCGTCTCTAAACGACTCTGCCACAGCTGCATTGAGAATGCTGACCGGGACCGAGACGTTAGCTGAAGCTCCCACCGCTCTAAATTCAAATTTATTTCCTGTGAAAGCAAATGGGCTAGTGCGATTGCGGTCGGTATAGTCCTTAGAGATATTGGGAATATGACCTACGCCAAGATTAATTATTTGTGCCTCAGTTGCTTGATTAGCTTCTCCTCGTTCAATTGAGTTAAAGATATTATCAAGCAGTGATCCTAAGAAAACGGAAATGATTGCCGGAGGGGCTTCGTTTCCACCCAATCGATGGTCATTGCCGGGAGACGCGATGGCGGCCCTTAGGACATCAGCATGGCGATGAACGGCTTGGAGAACTACCGACACAACAGCTAGGAATCGCAAATTCTGGTGTGGTGTGGTTCCCGGATCTAAGAGGTTTTCACCCTTGTCGTTTGAGATACTCCAATTGCAGTGTTTTCCGCTCCCATTGATCCCGGCAAACGGTTTTTCGTTGATTAAACAGACCAAACCGTGTCGGCTTGCCACCCGTTTCATGGTTTCCATGGTGAGTGTGTTGTGATCGGCTGCGATGTTTACATTTTCGAAAATCGGAGCCAACTCGAATTGACTAGGGGCGACCTCGTTGTGTCTGGTTTTTACGGGAACCCCAAGGCGATAGAGTTCATTTTCCAGCTCCACCATAAAAGCCTGGGCTCGACTTGGAATGGAGCCAAAGTAGTGGTCTTCAAGTTGTTGTCCTCGAGGAGACGATGCCCCTTGGAGTGTACGTCCCGTCATCACGATATCGGGACGGGCTTGGGCATGGTGTTTGTCGATGAGAAAATATTCCTGTTCGGGTCCGAGTGTGGCCGTGATCGATTTCGCATCGAGATCTCCAAGGCATTTCAGAAATTCAATGCCTTCTTGAGATAATGCCTGGCAGGAACGAAGCAGCGGGGTTTTATTGTCCAAAGCCTCGCCGTGATATCCAAAAAAGACACAAGGGATACAAAGCGTTTTTCCATATTCTCCATCAATAATAAAGAGAGGAGAGGAGGGGTCCCAAGCTGTGTAACCTCTTGCTTCAAAGGTCGATCTCATTCCGCCTGAGGGAAAACTCGAAGCATCGGGCTCTCCTTGGATCAATTGGCCCCCTGTAAAGCGTTCGATGACCTTTAGCTCTGAGTGGTGGGAGTGCTGAATTGAAATAAAAGCGTCGTGCTTTTCAGCTGTGAGCCCTGTCATGGGTTGAAACCAGTGACAAAAGTGAGTGGCTCCTTTTTGAACAGCCCACTCTTTGATGATGGTTGCAATGGCTTCAGCTGTATCCGAGTTAAGCTTTTTGCCGTGATCGAGCGCTTTGATTAAATTTTGGTAAGCCTCTTTGGGTAACTTTTCTCTCATCTCTCCCAAAGTGAAAGTCAGCTCTCCAAAGTACTCTGAAATTGGGGTGGTTTCTTTAAGGCCGTTGGCACATTTTACAACTTTATGGGAGGTTAAACTTTCTTGCGATGAAAAGACGGGATTCCAGGGTTTCTGGGTGAACATAAGTGAGAGCTCCTTGTAAATGTCTTTAGAAACAATGGGGCTTCTAAAAACAATGAGTAGGAGAACTTCTTCAATAACACAGTGCTTTTGAAAAAAAGTTCAACTCTTTGTCCTTTAGTGTCGTCTATTTTTAAAAATAATTCAATAGCCGTTCGCGGTAACGCTAAGAGCTATAAGGCTTTTAGCTAGAGTCGCCGATACGTTTCATGGAGAGGTCTATTTGGTAAAGTTTAAATCCATTTTGGTTTTATTTATGCTTTTAAGCGCTACTTCCGTTTGGGGTGAGAGGCGCCTAGGAAGTGGAGGGTACACCCAACGAAAACTTTCCGGCCTGGTGTACGGTGGATTTAGTTTTACAAGCCACCAGAGTGAAGGGGCGGGAAATGTAACCGGTCAAACGGGCTTGGCCTTTGGTTTTGGTGTCGATTATAAAATCATGAACCAGATCAGTCTTGGCATTGACATGCTTTACACTTCCAAGGGTTATCAACTGAAATCCGAAAATTCTGTTATCCAATACGACCTCTCGTACTTAGAGTTTCCTATCTGGGTAAAATGGAATCTTGCTCGAGAGTTTCAACTAAGGGCCGGCCCCTACCTCGCAGGGATGATGGTAGCAGCTACACGTCAAGTCAGTGGAACTGCGACTCCTCTTAAAAGTGATTTTGCCAATGACTTTGGAGTTTCTTTTGGAAGCTGGATCGGATTTTGGGCGAATCCTCAGCTCGCTGTGGGCGTGGATTTAAGGTACGATATGGGACTTGCAAATATCCAAAACGTTGCTGAGCCTTCCTCTGCCATTCGTTCTCGAACTTTTATTTCGATGCTCAACTTTATTTTTGGTTTAAAATAAATCAAAAAGACCATCCCAATTACTGACGCCCCGACTTTTTATACCGGTTCCCTTTTAGTGGGCAGGTATCTACTTTTTACTTTCAACCTACTTTCCTCTTGGTGTAGTCTTATTCCGTTCAGCCATTACGGGATAAAACAACTTTCTTGGGGGAAATAATGAAACGCCGTTTAATCGAATTTGATTATCTTTTAAAAAATACTGCCGGTGAAGTGTTGGATAATTCCAAAGAGGATAATGGCGAACCCATGCGTTATGTGGAAGGCTCAAAACAAATTATTCCGGGCCTTGAGTCTCGATTAAAAGATTTGAAAAAAGGGGACAAAAAAGAGATTAAAGTTCCCGCCTCCGAAGCTTATGGAGAAAGAGAAGATAAGCTTGTGATTGAAGTTCCTTTAGACCAATTTCCCGCCAATCAAAAGGTCACCGTAGGGCTAGCGGTTGAGATCGAAGTGGCTGAAAATTATTATCATGCTTTTACTGTCACTAAAGTCGCAGGAACTGTGGCTACTTTGGACGGGAATCATGAATTAGCCGGTGAGGACCTGTTTTTTAGTATTGAAGTCAGAGAGGCTAGAGAAGCTACGGCCGATGAAATTGCCGAGAGCGAAGAAGAAAAAGAAGAAGTTCAAGACGAAAATTGCGTTCATTAAAGTTGGAACCACATTTTTATTGCCCCAAAAAATAAAATGAGTGCAAAGCTCTTGCGTAGGATGATTTCGGATAAATAATTCGATACTTTAGCTCCAACGAAAGCGCCTAGGAAAAGCCCTAGAGCAATTAAGAGTCCCCATTGGATATTTTCCGGCGTGAGTTTTCCGGACCGATAATATTCGTAAACCGCGAGCAGCCCGACCGGTAACAATAAAGCCACGAGTGAAGTTGCGGTTGCAGTGTGTTGCGGGACTTTAAATAAGTAGATTAAAGCCGGGACAATGACGAGCCCCCCTCCAATTCCAAACAACCCCGACAAAATGCCCGCGACAAAGCCGGTGATCAGAAATGGAAGGACCAAGGAAACCTCCTGATATTTTGTTGATAATTCATTATAGAAAACTGGTTGAGAAAAGGGCAGAAAAATAAACACCTGCTCCCTTTAAGTAGGCTTTTGAAGAGGCTGGTTTGACATGTTTTTTCTTCAATTGCAAAGGCTTATAGAGGACCACTCTTATCAGATTTGATAAGTTTTCTTGGAGTTTTATTGGGTTAGTTCCCTATATAATTCTTCATTAAAAGTTATTGATTCTTTTTAAGAGCAGACATAGTTTGTGCTCATGGAAGATATTCCAAATTTAGAGCGCCCTCCTACCGTCTCCCCTTTGGACAAAGCCTCTATGCCGCTTTGGGAGCACTTAGAAGAATTAAGAGCTGTTTTGATTAAATCGCTACTGATTGTTTCTTTAGGCTTCTGTTTGACTTATGTTTACAGTGAACGACTGATCCAGTTTCTCGAAGCCCCGATTTTGTCGGTTTTACCTTCAGGACAGAAGAGTCTCTATTTCACCGGCATTACCGATAAGTTTTTTGTTTATTTGAAAGTAAGTGTTTATTCGAGTTTGATTTTAACGGCCCCATTTTTATTAAAACAGGTGTGGAATTTTATTTCCCCGGCTTTAAAGCCAAGCGAAAGAAAATTTGCTATTCCTTTTTTACTCATGGGTTCTACCGCTTTTTTTGTAGGAGTTTTGTTTTCTTACTTTTTTGTGATTCCTGCCGGTTATCGATTTCTTATCGAATTTGGCGGCCACAACGAGAAGCCTTTAATTAATATGGTCGACTATTTTTCGTTGACTCTACAGCTTTTGGTCTCCATAGGAGTCTTGTTTGAGCTCCCTGTTGTTACGGTGATTTTGGCGAAACTTGGAGTTCTTCAATCGAGTTGGTTGACGCGCTTTCGCCCTCAAGCCTATTTAATTTTAGCTGTGGTGGCTGCAGCTATAACTCCGACACCTGACGCCTTTACTTTAGCCCTGGTTCTTATCCCATTAATTTTACTCTATGAATTAAGTGTTCAGTTGGTTCGTTGGATGACTTGATGTCTCGTGTCTAAAATTTGCTTAAAAAACGGGCGTTCTTAAGTCGATAAAGAGAAGGATGAAATGGTATTTAGCTATTCTTTCTCTATTTTTTTGGGGCAGCTCCCCTGCTTGGGGTAGTTTTAGAGTTTACCAATTGCGACTTAGACATTACGACCAGATTGGAAAAAAGAAAATCGATCGGCTGGTTTTAACCACGATGGATCCCAAACAGTACGAGAGTTTTTACGGCGGGCCAACGGTGATTCATGTGGAGTTGGCGGATACCTGGTATTGTCCTGGGGACACTTCTCACAAAAAAGTGTGTAAAAAGCCCAAAGAACCGCCTGAAAGATGGCCCGCAAATTTAGACCACGCAAAGCGCACTAAGCTTCCCTATCATCTGCAACCCTACATTCCCTAAAAGTGATTGGGTTTTATTTCTTCTTGGTATCTTTTTCGGTGATTTTATTGAGTTCGTCTAACATCGAGTGCAGTTTGTGATGTAGTGATTGTAAGCGATCCAAATTGTCTTTGAGTGTAGCTATCGTGTTATTTCGATCTTGAATCATTTGTTGAGTATTGAGGGTTGAGGAAATTTCTAATGCCTGTTTTGAAACAACGGGGCTTTTATCACGATTGAAATTGAGTGTCTTGCCTTCGGGCTGGATAGGAGAGAAGCCCTCAGTATTTTCTATCTCCCTCTTTTTGGCGATGAGTTTCGTAATATCGGCATACATGAATCCAAAACCTTGATTGCGATCTCTTTGAGCCATTTCTGATAACCTCCACAACGTTCCCACTGCAACATGGGCTCAATTATATTTCGTTCAGGGCTGAAGCCCTCAACGGTAATTAGAGAAAGCAACGTATATGCCACTTAAGAATTTGTATTCTGCAAGTATTACAATGAATTAAATCATCGAGTTAATGTGTGCTTATCTAAAAGAGTGAAGACGAAGTGACACTTATGGGGAAATCTCCTGCCGTAAACCGGCCGTTTGAACCTCTTCAAAAGCCCAAAAGGGTGAAGGTCTGAGATCACAGTGTATTGAAGTTGATATAGAGTAAAATGACCCAATGCAACTAAGTAAGCTAAACCCTTAGCCTAAAAATGACGATAAGCAGAAAGAAGGACTATGTAATGAATTCTAAGATCCCTATACTGCCGCAAGAGACCGCCGATAGAGTGACTTTAGGCGTGGCTCTTTTAGTGGCTTTGTTATCAGGCTATTTTATCTTCTGGGATCATTTGGAATTTTATTGGGCCGAGGGATTAATTCAAATCGGGGTGATGAAGTCGACAAAGCCGATTCGGGTTCGCCATGCTAAGAGTCTTCGCTGGGGTAATAGTCCAACGGAAACCGATATTTTTCTAAAAGATATGGTTTATATTCCGAGCGGCGCCACAGCCGAATTCAGTTGGAAAGATAAGAAGTTTATTTTGGAGCCTGAGACCCTTGTTCAGTTCGACGAGGCCATGTTGGATTCGCTTGAAATAACTCTTTTAGAGGGAAAGCTTAAAATCGATCCGGAATCAGCCCGTTTTTTAAATATGAGTAAGATGACTCCCAAGGCATTGTATTTCGATAAAGCAGAGTTAACCTTTTTACCCGATATCAATCCTTTGGTTATCAAACATAGCGAACTGACCGATAGAGCCTTAAACCTAATTAATAGACAAGTTATGTTTGAGCCAATGCGATCTGTGACAAGTCCTAAATTAGTTCTAAATAGGCTAAGCGATTATCAAATCTTATTGAAAACACCCCAGAGGGGGCTCTATCGATTTTCGGAACGTCAATGGGTTAACTTTGAATGGATAGGAGTTCCTTTAAAAGGGGTGAAGTATGAACTTGAAATGGCCATTGATGAGGCCTTTAAAAAGAGCATAAAAACAAAAAGTTCAACGAATACGGCTCAAATTCTTTTTGAGCAGCCTGGAAAGTATTTTTGGAAAGTCAATGGCGAGAAAAGTGTCGAACTAATTCAGTCTAAAAGTGAAATGCTCGAATTAAATGACAAAGTTGGGGAGCCCCTTCCAAGTAGAATACTAACTTCAGAGCCGAAAGAAAGTGAAATATTAAACAAAAAAACAAAAAAGCTTGGGGACCCGCTACTCTTAGAAAAACAACAAAAACTTAAACCTAAAACTCCTTATGAAATACTTTTTGGAAACTAAAAAAAACATTATCAATACTAAGGTGCTGTTTGCGATGTTGATTTTTACTATTGCCGCTCAGAGCCTATCGGCTAAAGAAGGAAGTCACGAAGATGATGAGTATCTTCCAGGAAAAGAAATAAAAAATCCAAGTAGAAAAACGAACGAGCCAAATGAGGCCCTAAACGATGGTGCCTGCCGTGTTAAGGCAGGGGATATAGCTAGTTTCGCCAATGGTGAGCGGTTTAATTTTCGGTCGGTGGTTAATTTAGTAGCAAGTCCAGACTGCGCAGTAGCTCGAAATGCGATTGTAGCTTCAGAGATGGCTTTGGGAGTGAAATTTAACCGCACTCCATTTCGCTTTGATGAAATTGTTAGCGGGTTTTCAAGCTTAACAGTGGATGGGAAGAAAAAGATTGAGTTTGCAATAGAAAATAAAATGGAGGACCAATTAAGAAGACAGCCTATGTCCAGTCGAGAGCTACTGCCTGTATTGGGGCAGTTAGCCTTGTTGAGTCCTAAAGCTGCAAGGTCGACCTTAGCTTATCTCATCACTCAAGAGATGATTTCTCAAGAACTTCAAGGCAAAAGGGGATTAATAGAGGGCAGGGATCTGTCCTCCGCAGTGGATACTATATCGATTTTAAAAAGGTTTGGAGCCGACGAGCCGCTCATAGTCCAAGAACTATCGGCAAAAGTAGAGAATATGGCAGCCTCGTCGCAAGCGGACTCATTAGGCAAAGTACTAACCGGACTAGCTTTAGCTGCTCGAGAAGCCGAACAGTTTGCTTTGGTTTTTAATGATTCGGCCGGAGCCTTTAATCGTGGTGTGAAACAGTCGATTCGGGAATATACAGTTGATGAAAAAAACAACTTGCTTAAAGCAGGGTTTTCTGTGGCCAATGCTTCAGTGGGATATAGCCCGGCGATTGAACCAGGAACTCAGGAAGTTAATGAAGCTCTGAAGGTTCTTTTGCAGGGCAAAGCTTTAGATGAAACGGTTTTAAAAGGGTTATGGAGAAAAGTGGTTGAAGTGACTTCTGCTTCTGAGAACCAGACTGCTTTAGCTGTTGCTTTGTCCCTCAGCTTAACTGCTGATGCCATGTTTCTTCCCAAAGAAGATCGAGAGAAGCTCCTCAGTAGCGCTAAAATGCATCCTTCGATTGCATGGGCGCTTCAGAGTGGCTTTCTGGAAGCGTGGAAGGAGTCTAACTCTTTGGTCATCACCAAAAAACTAAAAATAAGCGCTTTTAATCAAAAAAAGGAAAAGTTCTTTGAACCCTGGGTAAAAGGGTTTCTGGGTCTAGAGGCTGTAGATATCAACCCATTGTGGTTAGAGGAAGTTATCAACAAGGGGTTAGTCAAAGATGAAGAAGTCCAGGGTAAATTTCCACGTTTGGTTTTGTCTTTGATATTACTTCAAGAAGAGGCAAGTAAACGGCTGATTGTGGCCCAGGATGAGGAAAACTGGTTAGAAACCCAGATGACTTATTTCACTGTAAACTGGAATTTATCCCAAATGTATCTACCCGCCATTAATAGATGGGCCATTAAGCATGAGGACGAGGAGAAAAAGGAATAATGATGTTATCAGAGGAGCCCTCTTCCGCCATCAATAACAAGATCAAAACCGGTGATATAAGAACTGCGAATTAAAAATAAAAGCCCTTGAATTAAATCATTTGGGCACCCGATTCGGCCAAGGAGTGTTCGTTGAGCGGCTCTCGTTGTTTCCTCTTGGGTCGCTCCATGCTGAGCTAGAAGAGTTCCAGGACTAATCGAATTTACACGAATATCGGGAGATAGCTCTTTGGCTAAAGAACGGCTAAGAGAAACAAGGGCTGCTTTAGTTGCGCAGTAGGGAGCATACTTTGCGATGGGTTTGGTGGCATGGGTGTCGGAGATAAAAATAACATTGGCTCCAGGGTTCATCGTTTTGACGATTTGCTGAGTTAAAAAAAACGGTGCCCTTAAATTGAGTTCGAAAAGAGAGTCCCAAATTTCTGTCGTGACCGATCCGATAGGGGTTGGATAAAAATCACTCGCCGAATTAATGAGCAGGTCAACCGGTCCCAAGTTTTGAGTTGCGGCCTCTACGGCCCGTTTAATAGCTTCGCTGCTTCTTAGATCAGCTGGAATAGGGAGAACTTGCCCAAGTCCGTTCGTTTGAGCCCATTCTTGAAGCTCATGAACCTCTTTTTGTGAGTTTCGGTAGTGGGCGGAGATATCCATGCCGTGCTTTAGGAGCTCTTCGGCCATAGAACGACCAAGCCGCTTGCCACAACCAGTAATAAACGCATGTTTTCCTTTTAAAGACATTAAAAGGAAAACTAGGAGATTTTTATCGAACAGTCAAAGGTCCCTGCCCCTCTTGATTAGGCTTACTGTGGTAATTGTACACACTCTACCTGCCATCTTTGGGCTTTCAGTTTTAATAAGATCGTATTCGCAGCGAATACGGATGCCTAAGTCGTATTAACAGCCTGGCATTGAGGTTGCTCTTTCTTTGTACTCCTTAAGGGATTGGGAACCCATGCCTTAAGGAGTTTGTGGATGTGCGTGAGATACGTATGAGAGTTGACCGGAGGATGTTAGTGGAAAATAGGCGCCGCTGGGTGTGGACAGGGCTTAGTCTCCTAACGACACTGATGTTGGGTGTGGGAATCTACTTTGAGCAGTACTTCTTCATTTTTGCTTTTATTGCATGGCTCTGTGCTGAAACACTTTTGATGCGCTTGCAGCCGTGGCTTAGGATCTATAAGTTTTCACGAAAACAATTTACAAGAAAAAACAAAACCGAATCTGAAGTGGAAGTCTTCTGGCATTGGTATCATGAGGCCAGTGAAAATGCTTTTACTCTTGCCGGTTTAAGGCTTTCGGAATGGCTGGGATCTTCACCTGAGCAAGACCAGAAGCAATGGGCGAAGAAGTATCGCACCCTTTTTGAACTTAAGCTTTTGATAGATTCAAAAACGGCTTTGCGAGGCAACCGCGGTTTGCAACAGAATATTCTTTTTCAGTCTAGAGTTAATACGGCTGCAGACCCTTTTCAGAAGGCATTACTTCAAAACTTATCTAAGGAACAAATACTAGAAGCAGCACTAAGTGTTTCCGATCTTCTTTTGCAGGTGCAATCTTTAGCTGAAAAAGAGGATTCAATTGTAGGGATTGAGGCGCGAAGTCTCATCGAAAAAATTCTGGGAGTTTCTTTTGAAATCACTAAATCAAGAAGCTTTATCGACCGATTATCTGATTCCATACAAAAAGAATCGGGCATTCCATTCTTAATGCTTAACCTCATTAGGAGAGGAGAGATAACTTTGGCAAGAGAGTTCGGGCGAAAGCTATTAGCTGAAGAGATTGAGTGCGATGAAGAACTAAAATCAACGCTTTACTGGCTTGCCGAGATCCACTGGTTTTCAACAGAAAAAAAACAAGAGATTTTAACTCACGACGAGGCTATTAAATCGCTTTACCACTTGTGTTTTGTGAGTCCCGATCGCGCAGGGTTTTTGGAAATCGATAGCCAGTTTTTTAGTGAATTTGGTCCGATCAATGAAATTGCAGAAGAGGGCTTTTTGTTTAAAGAAGCTTTGATCGAGGCTGTTCTTGTATTGTGGGAAAACTACGAAGGATGGACTGATGGGGTTTTTCAATTCGTCTTGGAAGCTTTAACAGGACGAAAAAGTAAAATTTACGATGAAAGGCCAAATTGGGTTCGTTTCTGGAAACATGAGAAGCTGCAGTTTTCAAGAGAGTATTTATACGTTGTCGAAGGGAATTTAAGCTTTTGTGCAGGGCGCATTGAAGAAGCGAAGTTTTGTTATCAAAAAGCTCTGGAGATTAATTCACGTTTAAGGGCCGGTGTTTTTAATCTGGCTTATGTTGCAGCTAAAACGAAAGACGAAGCAACCCACCAGTGGGCTATCAAAGAAATTTGCAAGAATCAGGACTGGTTACCTTTGGGTTTAGCAGCTATCGGCAATAGCTACTTTATTTTAGGTAAAGATCATCTGGCTCTTGAGTATTATGATAAATTAAGGTGCGAGAAGGGCTGGGAGAAGAAGGTCGATTTCTATATTTCATTGTTTTATCTCGAAATAGGTGTTTATGAGCAAGCCCTAGTTTATGCGAAGAAAGCTCATGATCTAAATCCCCTGGATAGTAGCATGAGTTTTCATTTAAGTCGGTGTTATAGTAAAGTTGGAGCCAAAGAAGCTGCTCTGGAGGTATTTAATCGGGCGAACTTTGGGAGCACCAAGGCTTCGGGCGATGCGATTAATTCTGCTTGGATGACTTACTATCGTTTTACTTTAGAGCGAGATAGCGGAAGAGATGAACAAGCGATTAAGACTCTAATGCAAATTCCAAGAGAGTTTTTTCAAGATTCGGATGAACTTGTAGAGGCTTTGGAATTTGCTAGGCGGAAGCAAGATCTTGGATTATTGAGGCACTTAAAAACGGTAGGTTAAACAAATTATCCAGCGCTCGCCGGACGGCTGACCGTCCTGGGATGCGGATCGTATTTTCTTGTAAAACTAATCAGGAGTTCAAGCTCCGTTAGAGTGCTCCGCATTTGAGCTAAAGAAATATTTTCAGCATCTTGAAGCGTGTCCTGAAAAGTCTGTCTGATTGGAAAGAGGCTATCTAAAATATGAGACCGTAAGGTGTCGTCAATTTGGGTAATCTGCTGGGTAAAAGTATCTTTAATTGAAGAGGCTAGCTTTTTACCAAAATCACTTTCTATGTTCATAGTCAGATTATCGGCTTCAGAGCTGACTTCGGCAGTAGCTAACAAATTAGTTCGATAATGAGTTAAGTCATCCAACATATTTTGAAAAGGTTGAAATTGGGATTGCGTAAAAAATTTGGCTCCAGTCAATTCGAATTCTCCACTTGCCTCTAACTTAGGTCCCTCAAATTTTCCAGAGGTCTCAAATCGAGCTATGCCACTTAAAATTTTTATTTCAAAGTCTGAAGTCCGTCGAATAGCGGTTTCTGTGATGGGCAAAGCTGATATTTCCAACTGAAAAGTTTCTACCGGAGTATTGTCTCGGTAACTAGCAGTAAGTTCTGTTTTTAGAGAATCTAACTCTACCGATGGAAAAGAGGCTTCTAGGTTAAATTTAAAATCCTTCTTATAGAAAGGGGAAAAAAATAGAAAATCTTTTATTTCACCACGAACAAAATTGTCCGTGGGTGAATTGGCATTTCCCTCGGAAAAAGTGGCTTTTTGAATATAAAATGGAGGATAAGATTTAGCGTTTAGAAAGTGCAATAAGGTCTTATGATCAGTTGTTTCTACGGAAACCAACTTATAACCCGCCTTTTCCGAAATAGAATGACCATAAAATCGATAAGCTTGAGACCAGAAAGATAATTTTTCTAGCAAGGAAACAAGTTGTAGGCCGAAAAGCTCAGAAGAGAGATCGGTCGATTCGCTGCTAGGAAGACTGAGCTCTTTTTTTATAATTTCAATGTCCTGATTTAAAAGAGGCTCCAGTTGTTCCAATTTAGTCTTAAATTGTCCCACCTGTTCATTGGCAGATCGGAGCTGTACTTTGAGCGAGTCGTGTTTTTCTCTGATAAGTGCTGCAAGTTTACGTCGTTCATTCTGGTTTTCAGAGGATGCAATCTCTCGATCTGACTTTCGCCACTGCGCGATTTCGGTCTGCCATTTGTACATTTGGGAGGGGGTGGGAAGGGTGTTAGCCTGGGTTCTCCAGGCTTGTGTCGCTTTGCCAAAAGAGTGGTTTAACTCCTCTAAATATTTTAAGGAGGTCAAGGTTTTTTTAAGGTTGGGAAGTTTTCCCAAAGTGTAGGCCCCGGTTGTGATTTGTGAGACATGTTTAAAGGCGCCTTCTTTTATTTGATTACGAGTCTTAGAGAAAACCCCGGTATCCGTTCTCTCCCACAGTACCGGAGAAACGCCGTTGGTATCCCCGTCTTCTAAAGCTCCTGAATAGGATCTCAGCGTGGATGGGGTGATGCCAGTAACTTCCATGGAATAAATGACCAACTTCTTTTTAAAGAGTTCTTTAAGGCTAAATCGAATATCGATTGAAGAGATGACTAAAAAGTTTTTTAAGGGCTGCGAGGGGTTAGTGATTTGAACTTTATTTAGTGAGGCTCTGCCTTTAAGTAGATTTACTGAAACTTTATCGATATCAATTTTAGCTCCGTAGGCAAGAGAAGCCTTGTTTTCGAGCCATTCTTTGACTGAGGTCTCAAACTCAAAATAAATTGTCGTTCCTAGAATGCCCCAAATAACGAGGAGTGGAAGCAGTCCTTTTTTTCTAAAAAACGGGGGTCTATTTTGTTGCATAGGGTTTATATCCTCGATAAAGGGTATAAAGTTTGGTTGTTCTCCACCAGTGGTAGACGATAGGTTCTAACCAAATTGTTGCTTTTAACGAAAAAACAAAAATGGGAATCACACCAAAAAGGGCAAAGGTAAGTTTCCCTAAAACCTCGGGATTGTAAAAATCTGTGTAAGGGAGCACAGGAAGATCATAGAGAAAAGCCCAGAGTGAAAATAAGGGTTTTGAAATAAGTAACGAAAGCCCTAACTTTTTAAATAGGGGGGTAGCTAGGGTGCTAGGGATGAGAAAAAGCCCCCAGGAAAAAAGGAGTGCCGTTAAGTTAAGTTGCAGTAGGAATATAAAAGAAATAAAAACCCAAAATTGGAGGGTGTTAATGGGAGCTAACGCCAATAACAGTCCGCAGCATATTCCAAGACTGGTTCCTTGTGGAGTCCCATGCGACTCAAAAAAACTTAACAAACGGTAGAGCCAGCGGGTCATAAACATAGGAGAATCCTGGGTTGAAGTTGTTAGGTTTCCCTAATTTTAAACCATTTTAAGATTTATGTCCTAAATTGATTGCTGAAGTTGACGTTTTTAGTAAATTTGTCGAGACTTTAAATTAGATAATCCATGAAACCTAACAAGACAAACTTTGTGCTCATTGCAGGGGTTTTGTTCAACGCTTTTTTATCCTCGATGAGCAAAGCTGATATTCAGCGTTATTCCAGCGGCCTGGGTCGAGAGTGGGAGTTTAATCGACCGAAAGAAGCCGGCGCGACAAGACGCGATGAGTTGAGTGAGATTAAAAAGTTTCTTGCGGAAAACTTTGGAAGCCTAGGCCCTTCGTATGTTTGGCGCGAGCGAAAAAGGGTAGAGGATGCGACGCATTTCCACACCCATTACCATCTATACTATCAAGGCTATCGCGTTGATGGGGTGGGTTTAAGTATTCATTATAACCGTGAGACTGGAATCGAGTATGCTTCAAGCGATCTGGAATCGTCCCTATCAGTTTCGTTAGTTTCTGATTCGGTTGAGCAACGAGCTAGAGTTGCTCGAACTGTTAGTGAAAAATGGGTTAAACCTCGAGGGGTTCAGATCAAGTCTTGGCAGTGGGAGCCGATTCTTTTTAGGGGGCAAGCTCTTAAGCCCTTCCGGTCTTCTTACTTGATAAACATAGTTCCTAAAAACACGAGACTTGCGACTTACCTTGTGGTGGATGCCGACTCGGGAAATGTCTTGTCGGAATTTCAACGAATTCGTAAGGCCCGCCCAACAGTCACGGTGAAGGCGTATAAGGATAGCATTGTCTCAAATAACCCACTCGATTCGGTGGATATTACGGTCAACGATAATAATAATAATAATAAACTCGAAACCTCCACGCACAAAGTGGTGAGAGAAGAAGGGTCGCGCACTACAGTAAGGTCTTATGTCCGAAAGGATGTCACTCCCGCCGATTACAGCGGGGAGTCAAGTTTTAAAACCGTCCCTACAGAATATATCGACACGTGTACCGGAATCGATTCGGATTGCGCCAACCAGGCTTTTGATGCCGTGAACGTTTTTTATCACCTTCAGCAATTTCGCGTAGGAATTAGTGCTTACTTGACTGCTCTCGGGCTTTCTTTGCCCAATGATCCTCTTTTTGTTGTGGTGAATTCAAAATTTGTCTCCTTTGGAGATGGTTTTGATAATGCGGGATTTATTGATGAGGCGTGCGGAGATGGGGCCGATGAGAAACGGTGTTTGGTTTTCCTTCCTCCCTCTAGAACCACGCAGTCAATCTCGGGTTGTTCGGGGGCTCAGACCTTGAATAATTTGGCCCGGGAGGGTTTTGTGATTGTGCACGAATACCAACATTATTTAACGGACCAGTTTTCCGGGATAGAGTTTGGAAGTGGTGTGGGAGATATCATTCACGAAGGTTATTCAGATTATGCTGCCGCGTCTCAGCTGAGTTCTCTTAATGGAACAGATATTACGAAGGGTTTGGTTTCATTTCCAGCGTGCTCTGGGGTTCAAAGGAATGTGGCGAATTTACTAGCTTATCAAGAGACGGATGCTGTTAGAGATCCTCATTATGCGGGTTTGTCATGGGCCTCAGCGCTCTGGAGGCTTCGTAAGGAATTTGAAAAAGATGATACCGATAAACTCATGCTCAAAAGTTTAACATTTCATGGAGCAAATCCGGGGTTTGTTTCTTCGGTCGAGTCGCTGGTGAAGGCCGATAAGGCGCTATATGGGGGAACGCACGTTGAGCGCATCCGACAACTCTTATATTCTGAAGTTAAATTTTTAGGCTCTGCTCAAGGGGCTTTTAAAAATCCTGCAAGTTTAGAAGCCTATGTTGGGTTTAAAGGATGTTCTTCAGTTGCTCTTAAGAGAAATGGCAGTTCCTATCTTTACTCTCTTATCTGCTTGTTAACTTGGGCGTTAGTCACGCTCAAGGTCGGAAGAGTTTGTAAAAAAAGGATCGCCCTGTGAAGAAACGCGTTTTCGTTTTAGCTTGTTTGCTAGGAGCTTTGTTTTCAAGTTTTGTGAGGGCCGAGGACAGAAATTCGGGGCTTGGAGAATCCTCTCTTGATTCAAAAATCTCTCCTTTCTCTAATTCAAAAAGTCCTTCGGGTGGGATTCGGGGGCTTAATGACCCCAAAAAACGGCGCTATAGACGAAGGCTTGCTTCGGTTAAAGAGAAGAGGCGCGCACTTTGGTTTTTTGGGGCTAATATTAAATTTGATGGCCCTTTTGCCAAAGTGGCCTACAACGACAAGCTCTCGCGCGGGCTAGGATACAGCGGAGGTCTGTCGGGGTACTATCAAACACCCTTTTTTAGAATGGGGATTGGCTCTTCCTATCAGTATTTTAGATTAGGAAGAACTATCGATGGGGGAGGCATCTATGTGGATGCTACCAACGCACAATTCACACAGACCATTAGGTATATTGGAGTCGGTACCCAAGCGCAGTTTTTAGTCGAACAGGGTGGGGGATTTAAGAATTCGTCAGACCCTTCGATTTGGGGCGATATCGGAACCGAAATACTCTTTCCAATTTCAGCCAACCAGACAAGTGAGCTTTCAGAGGCCCTTCAAATCAAGGCCGACAAGCTTTGGTTGCTTTTGGTCGGTGGGACATTGGATTTCGAAATCCAACAGAATGTTTTAATCAAAGCCGCTTTTCATCTGTTTTATAATTTGCCCAGCAGTTCTGAGGGGCGCCTTTTTGGTCTGAGAGCTCAAATTGCTTTTGATTTAGGTTTATTGTAAAACCACCAAATGAATGAATTTGATTTTGGAACTACCCCGTTTGTCGGCCTTGAGTCTTTTGAAAACCCCGAGAAAACTAGACGGTATGATATCGAGTTTACTTGCCCGGAATGGACTGCAGTTTGTCCCCGTAGCGGGTTTCCCGACTTTGGAACAATCCATATTAAGTATCAGCCGAAAGAGAAGTGTGTCGAGCTTAAGTCGCTAAAGCTGTATATTAATTCCTTTCGAAATATGGCGATTTTTCATGAAGCTGCAGTGAATAAGATCATGAATGACTTACTTGAGGCTATTGATCCTCATTGGATTGAGGTTTTCGGAGATTTTAATGTTCGTGGAAACATAAAAACAATTATACGAACCTCAAAAGGAACCAGAATTTAGACCCCTTTTGAATTAACTCGGAGTAGAGTAGTATCCAAATTCCATGAGTTTCCTAAAACAATTTAAATCTCAAACCAACATTCTCAATTTACCTAATTGTTTGACGATCCTTAGAATTTTATTGATACCTTTTTTAGCTCTGCTTTTAGATAGCGATACGGAACAGTTGCCTTTTCAGCTTGATACGATGTTTCGGTTTTCGCCTGGACGGTTGGCAGCTTTTGTTGTCATAGTTGCTGGTGTCACAGATCTTCTAGATGGTTACTATGCTCGAAAGTGGGAGATAGAAAGCTTGCTAGGAAAATTCTTGGATCCTGTCGCTGATAAACTTTTTCTTCTTGTTAGTTTAATTATGTTGATGAAGTTAGGCAGGGTAGACGCGTGGTTAGTAATAGTTCTTCTCTCAAGAGAGTTTTTGATAACGGCCCTTCGAGCTGTAGCGGCCGGGGAGGGTCTAGTGATTGCTGCCGGACAATCGGGAAAAGTTAAATTAACATTTCAAATGATTGGTCTTGGTTTTTTGATGTGGTACGGAACAGCTTTTGGTTTGCCCGCGGTAAAAGTAGGAACATGGATTCTCTATATCGCTTTATTCACTTCTCTTCTTTCTGGCTACCACTACTTAAGAGATTTCCTTATCGCCCGAAAAAACAAATAACTACCCAAAGGTATGGCTTTACTTTTGGTGACTTTAAGCGTTAAGGACTGCCAAAAGTAAAGCCATACCTTTGGGTAGTTTGGTATTAAAGCGAGGGGAGTTCGCTGGATGAAGCCGAAGGTTTTGCCCCACGTCTGAGATCTTGAATCGCTTGCCTAAAATTAGAATCCCTATCGATATCGTTCTGCTTTTGTGCGTAGTCTTCCATGAGTTGTCTAGCTTGAGTCTCTTCATTTAAGTCTAAGAGCAGATAGGTATAAGCCAGTTTTCCAAACGGATCGGTTTTGAATTTGGAAACTGTTTCAGAAAGATATTCTTTAGCCGTATCAAATTCTCTATTTTGAATCAGTGCCGTTCCATAGCCTACGCGGCTGGGGATATCCATCTCCTCAAAAGTAGTGGCTTTCTGAAAGAATTGCTTAGCTTCAAAACCGTTTCTGTATTTTAACGAAATAAAGCCAAGATTGGTCCAGGCCGCCATCGCATTTTCTTTTTGGGCGGCTTCTCTAAAAAATTCAAGGGCCTCTTTCTCTTTCCCTTGAAGCATATAAAGAACCCCTAAGTTGTTTTGTATTTCCGGAGAATCTTCACCGCGGGCTAACATTGAAATCCATGTGATTTTTGCAGAGACATATTGCCCTAAGTCCATGTAACAAAGCCCCAGAAGATTAAGCAGGGCAGGGTTCCCAGCATCTAACTGAATCGCCTGTTGAATGGAATTTAATGCTCGCTGAGGGTTAACCGTTCTTAAGTAATGGAGATAAGCGTAATTAGAACCCTTGGCCGGTTTATTCTCATCCACAGCTTTGGAAAGAGAATCCCTTCTTCGAGAATCCAAAAGAGAATAGTTGAACAGATTGGGTGTCGAATAGTTGGATTCAGAACCAAAGGCGGTTCCCCCTTCAAAAAGAGCAGGAAGTCCGTTGGGGATGCTGGCAATGGCTCTCGAACCGTTTTGACTAAATAAAGCCGTTGATTCAAACGGATAGGTATAAGCTTTTAGTTTCCCCGATTCAAGCCGATTACTTTTAAAGTCGGGCCAACTTGCGACTCTGTAAGAGGGAAGATAGAAGGTTTTCATGGACGGGTAGCGTTCCGAATTTAGCTCATTACCTAAGGAATAACATTTTGAGGTCCACTGAGATAAGAGATTAAACTCCTGGGCTTTATCTAAGCATTGCCCCACTAAATTAAGAGCCTTCTCGTTAAACGGAGTTACCATTTGTCGTTTTAGTTCGGTTCGATATTGTTCCAATTGTTCTCCAGTGAGCTCGGCCGGAACCGGCGCTTGATTGACATCCATCGCAAGAGTGCGATAGGCGCTAGCGGTTTTATAGATAGCTCCAAGTCCCCATTCGCCTCCACCCAGCTTAGCAATCGAAGAAAATTCAAGCTCAAGCTCTTTAAGTAAAGCCAGTTTTCTTTTTAAGTTGATTTCTAGATGTCTTTGAGGAAGAGCTAGTTTGATTCGGTTAAAGACACTTTCTTTTTGAGAAGCAAACCAGAATAAAACTTTGGCCGTTTGTTCGATTCCACCCTTTGTTTTTAAGAGATCCCTTTGAAATTTTTGCGCTACCCCGAGAGCCTCTTCCATTGTTTTTACGGGCAAGCGACCTGTGGAAGCTCCTTGTAACTCAGCGATTTTTAGAGTGTCTGAGAGGTACTGAGCATAAGAGGCTCCTCTTTGAGCCCGAGACTCTAAATAATATTTCACCAATTTATTTTTTGCTCCTGTGCTCTCATAGAGTTCCAATAAATCGTTAGTGACGATGGATGATTCTTTGGGGAACCTGGCCAGATAGGTCTTCATGACCGCTTCCGCCTTTGACTCGTTTCTAGCACCCCAAAAATAAAGTCCGGACAATCTTAGTGCAGTTGATGCCTGCTTGTTATTAGGATATTGAGTTGAGAACTGTTCGAAATACTGAGCTGCTTTTTCAAAATTAGCCAACCCTTCGTAGGTTTTAGCCACTTGAAGTAGCATATTTTCTCTCAAAGGGCTTTGGGTAAACCGACGCAAAAAGCGTTCTTGTTGCTCTAAAGCCTCTAGGGTAGCTCCGACTTTATAAAAGTTCACTGCAGCATTAAATAAAGCTTTTTCATACAAAGCTTCATCCTGGCCGCCATAGGCCTTGATGTATTCCACATAAGCCTGCGCAGCCTCTTTGAAGGACCCCTTAGTTTCAACCATTTGAATTCTTTTTAGCTCTGAATGGCGCAAGATATTGGCAACATCTGATTTAAATTCGGTCTTGGTAAGGGTAGGTGTAGCCAAAAATTTTTGGCAAGCCGTGACTAATTTTTTGTAATCCTTCTTTCGGTTTAAAATATCCAGGATGAGTCCTGCCGCGCTATAAGTTGTTGGGTGTCCCGTATAGCTTTGAACAATTCCCCAGAAAGATTGATAGGCCTCGGGGAATTGTGCGTGGGAGTACTTGAGATAAGCGATTTGGTACAGAATATCAGCGGTATCTTTTGCTTTTGGAAACTTCGAAATATAATCCTCGCCCACGATACTAAATTTAGTTTCAACTGGGCTAAGAGCAGTGGGTTTTGAGTCGTTTTCCGTGTTATTGAGTTTCGCATTCGAGGACTTAGATATTTCTGTTAATCCATCCTTTTTTCGTTGGGTATTCATCTCTTTATCTAAAGCGATAAGAGCATAGTGGATGGAATCGATTCTTAGGTTACCGGCGGTTGGGATTTTATAGACCATATAGTATTGGTCCGCAGCGGCTAAATATTGCTCCTGCTTATAGAGAATTTCGGCCAAATAAAAACGGATAGTAGGGGAGTGAGTGGATCCGGCAAAGAATTCTAAGTATTTTTTATAAAGTGTCTTAGCATTTTCATAGAGCTTATCATTATGGGTTTTTTGCCCCTCAGCGTGTAATTCTAAAGCGTATTTTCTTGCAATTTCCTCATAACGATTGGCGGCCCCTTTGACTAAAGCGAGAGAGCCTGAATTTAGCTCATACCATCCTGACCCCTGCAGATAGAGAGGCAGCTGTTGAAATAGCCTTTCAATTGCCTTTGCCGTATTTCCGCTTAGACGTAAAGCCTCGATAACCGCTAGATCATAATCCGGATTCTTAGGGCCATTAGGATCAATAGAAAGTAAGTGTTCATTAAAAAGGATCGTATTTTTATAGTCAGCCTTTTCCAAAAATAGATTGGCCATAGATTCCAAGCCGGCTCGGTTGAAGGGTTCAGGCTGGCTTAAGAAAAAAGCTAAAGCCTCTTCGCCTTTATGAAGTTCGACAAAGGGGAGGGCGATGTCTCTCAAAGCTTCGTTTTTTAAGCGCATTAAATAGGCAGAGTTATCAGCAGACTCAAGTTCAATAACCGATTTAAACTGATCAATTGAGGCTTGATGCCGCTGGTTATTGTATGCGCACCATGCTTTTTTATACATGGCATAGGGAATTGTTTTTGGGTTTTTTGCAGTTAGAACTCGATCGAAATACTCTTCAGATAACTTGAAATTGTTTTTTTCAAAGTAGTAGTCTCCTAGCTGAAGGAGTGCTTCGGCCAAAAATTTTGATGATGGAGTTTCTGAAATAATCCGTTTCAAATAGCCGATGGCTTCGTCTGTATTTCCTTTGTCTTGAGTGAGTATTGACAGAAAATAAAGCATTTCATCTTTGCGAGAGTGCTTGGGAAAGCGATCGATGAGATCCTTATAAATAATTTTCGCTTTTTCGAGCGATGCCATGGCTTCTGAAGTGTCGAGTATAGCGGGGTTGATTCCCTTGGTTTTTAGTGTTGCAGCCGCAATGGATTCTTTCTCAAAACGAGATTGGGCTTTTGCTAGAAGAAAATGGTACTCCTCCATGTATAGACTTCCCAAACGTAGGTTTAGTTCAGCCTTTTGATCATTGGATCTCGCTTCACGAATGAACTTTTTTATATCCTGAATAAGTGTAATTCGTTTCTTATTCAATAAAGTCTGTTTTTCTTCATTAAAATCTTCAGCGCTCATATCGCTCATCTGAAGACTGCTTTTCTTCTGGATTCGAATTCGATTGTCGATCGATTTAGCATGAACGGATAGGGTAGTCGCAAGAATTACACTCAATAACCATTTCATAGTTTGCCTCTTTTTTAAATAATCTTTAAAGCATCTTGAATTTTATTTTCATAAACTAGGGTTTGAATCGCTTCTCTGGAGTCTTCTGCAATGGATGTAAACTCTATCGCTGAGCCCTTTCGAACTTGTTTCTCAATCCGGACAACGACACCTGTGGCCTGAATCGGGTTATTGAGACGCTCTGACTTAATGATAATTTTAACTTCAGAACCCTCCGGAATGTTATTGAGCTGATCTACGAAACAACCCCCGGCACTAATATTATTGATGGGAGCAATATAGAGAGCTTTTTCATTGTGAATATAGACCTCTCCTTCAAGAAAAATCCGGGCATAGACGCGAAGACGACGTTTTGGGGGTAAAGCGGCTTTGTTAGATTTAAAGCTCATACAGCACCTTTTTTAAAACAAAATGAAACTCAACCCCATTGTAGAACTTGTACTCATGCAGGGTCAAAAGGGGGTGTCTGAACAGTTTGCTTAAAAAGATCAATAAATTCATAGATCCCAATTGTGAAAAATATTGTTTCAATAAAATGACAACTTCGAATTCCCAAAAGTTTTTAAGTACTTTCAGAAGCTCCCAGTACCTATTTCGGCAAGGCGCAAAAAAAAGGTTATAAGCGGTGTATCATAAAAATAGAAAACGACTTCATCTCCCGCTGCCCGTGAGCTCCTTTTGAATCTCCGTAACTTTAAATGATTAGGAATGACGCTATGAAAAGACTAGGGAAAATCGTATTGGGATTTTTACTCTTAACCGTAATGACTCACTGCAACTCGAAAGAGGGTTTCTACACCAATACTCTGCGCAGTGATGTTTATGTTCAAACCTATAGCGAGAACAAATATGACTTTCTGTTTGTGTTTGATACTTCTGGAAGTTTTCAAGATCGTAGGGATTACGTTAAAGACAATATGCAAACCTTTCTTAATATTTTAAATAGCCGAAAAGCGGTGGATTATCAGATCTCGATAACTACGGTAGATATGTTTGGTGGCTTTTCCCCCATTTTACCTGACTCGAAAGGGGTCAGAGGTAATCTTGTGGCTAGTAGTACTGGAGTTAAGGTGGTTAAAAGTTCTGCCGTTTCTCCAGCAGCCGATTTTGCGGCCGTTATGCAAAATATCACTGAATCGGATACCGCTTTTTGGGAGCAAGGGCTTGAAGCGGCTTATCAAGCAGTCCTTCAACATGGCTCTGAGTTTTCTCGGCCCGGTGTGCCTCTAATAATTGTTTTCATGACAGACTCGGACGACTGGTCTTGTAAAGAGGAATGTTGGGGCTCTCAACCAGAGACTAACACTAACTGGGTTCCTTTTACTATGGACAGATACACCAATTACTTTTCCACTTTAAAAAAGAATGAGGATTCGGATGTTATGATTTTTCCTATCGTTGGACTTCCCTCAGGGGGCTGTGAAGTTGAATTCCCGGGTAGTCGCTATATCGCTCTTCAAGAAGCAGTAGGAGGATTAAGTTCAAGCGGAAGCGTCTGTAATTTAAATCTTGCTTCAAGCTTCAACGGAGTTGCTAAAGTTATCGCTGATAGGGGAAGTGTTTTTAAACTTTCTCATCCTTCGACTGGCATTGGGCTTAGCGTTTATGTCAATCAAGTGTTGATACCCTTTGCTCCGGAAAATTACGTTTATGAAGCAGAAACAAATTCCATAGTATTTACAGGACTATCTCCTCAAAAAGGAGCAATAGTAGAAGTGGTTTATTCACAAAAAAATTAACTCGGAAAGAATAGTTCACGGAAACGAATGATTTCATAGGAGGCGTTATGGAAGCGCAAAATAAAAAAGTAAGCTTGATAACAATCTTAGCTACCGCACTGGTCTGTTTCACCCTTATTTCTTGCTCAAAAGGAAGTTCCATTCGAAGCGCTGAAGAGAATATAATTTTAGGAAACAGCTCTTTTAATCCAGGAGAAACTGCTCCAGGCGTGGAGTTATCACCTCAAAGCTCAAACAGTTTATTACAGGAGAGTCAAAACTCAAGCTTAGCTTCGTTTTCTCTTTTTACTAGAGGCAACTCCGATGGCGGGTTTATTCCGGGAGGGAACACTGGAACGGGTTCCAGTGACGGAGGTACTATTGTCCAGCCTGGTACGGGCGGAACTTCAGGGACCGTTCCTCCTAGTACAACTCCCCCAGATTCAGGGTCCTCCTCAGGATCAACTGGAAATGTTACTACAACTCCAACTACGACTTTGCCTTTGGTTTCTAACCCCTCGGACAGTGGCGCGCCTTCTTCGGGAACCGGCAGCAATTCTAGTGGGACAAGTAGCGGAGGAACAAGCATAGTTCAGCCCGGTGGGACCGATTCTGGAACTATTCCGGGCGGAGGAACGGTTTCTGGAAATGACAATGGCAGCATTCCTGGTTCAACTACCGGAAACACCGGTTCGACCAATAACACAGATGTCCCAGGAGGGTCAGGCTCTGCAGGTTCGGGTTCGTCCTCTGATACAGCCTCTAACTCCACTGGCGGAGGCTCAAGCTCTTCTGATAGCGGGGGCAGCACCGGCAATTCCTCTCCAGGTTCCAATTCGGGGAGCCCTCCCAGTTCAAATCCTTCAGTTCCCGGAGGTAATGACAGTGGACCTCTTCCTAATTCAGACTCCTCTTCGAGTGCTTCAAATAATAATGGAAGTGTAACACCACCTGGAGGAACTTCTAGCTCTTCGAATAACGTTGTAACGGTGCCCGATTCTAATGGTTCATCGAGTTCGGATGCTAATTCCGGAAATACTTCCAATTCGGGAGGAACTACGTCCGGTTCCAATAATTCCGGTTCAACACCAAGTTCAGATGGAACAAACGGTTCTTCCAGCTCCTCAAATAACACAGGAGGAGGTTCAAATACCGGTTCAAATGGGACATGTCCAAACTCCAACGTGGGCAACAACGATGAGGACCCATCTTGCCCTTGTACAGCTTGTAACCCTTTTCACGGAACTTGCCAGCCCAACGAGCGAAAGTTGATTGTAAATTTGGGAAGAATTTGCAGCATTCGAAGATCACGATCAACCGATCTCTTCTTTGAAGAGGCGAAAAATCCTATTTTAGCCATTGAAGCCATCGTCCCTAAAGGTCGGATTGGCTTAGGTGAAATGTTTCGCAATCTTTATAGCAACCATCAGGTCTATCAAAAGTGGGGAGTTCTCTCCGCTGAAAACCAAAACAAAGAGAGGTTCTTGATTGCTTCCTACGACTTAAAAGGTGTGAGCCTCTACGAGAAAAAATACAGGAAAATACAATCTTTTAACTTAAAAGAACTAAAGCGCAAGCTTGGAAGAGATTGGTTAAAAGCTGCCATCGTGACTAGCGTGTGTGAAGATTCCGATGGCGATGGAAGTTGCTTTGGCGCTAAGAAAAGCGAATTTCTAAGTGTAGTTCCGGCCACATTTAAAGCCAACCGAATCCCCAAGCAAATTGCTTTAGATGTTTGGAACGGTCGAGGATTGTCTCAAGGCACTAATGAAGAGGCTTGTGATAAGCAATACAGTCCGATTGTGTTAGATCTCACTGGTGAAGGGATAAAATTAAGCGGCCCTGAAGAAGGTGTTCAGTTTGATCTTAATGCGGACGGTAGAGAAATCTACACGGGCTGGATCAGCGGTTCTAATAATGCTTTCCTTGTGCGAGATAATAATAGTAATGGGATCATAGACGATGGCAGTGAACTCTTTGGATCCGCAACTCGCTTAAAATCGGGAAAACGCGCTCCCAATGGGTTTGAAGCTTTAAAAGAATTTGATTCCAACTTGGATGGCCTATTGACTCAGAAAGACAAGGAGTGGCCAAGTCTAAGATTGTGGTTTGATCGTAACTTTGATGGTTATAGTCAAAGAAAGGAACTCGAACGTTTAGAAAGGTTTCGGATTCAATCCTTAAACTTAAACTACATCGAGCTTCTCGAAATGGATGAATTTGGAAATCAAACTCGTGAACGTTCGACCTACATCAGAAAACTCGATGGAAAGGAACAACCGTTATTGTTTGTCGATATCTGGTTTAGAACCCTGGTCGACTATTAGGACTTTTCCCCTTGAAAAAAGAGTTTCCGAGGGCTGTTTAAGTTATTAAGGAGGATAGATTGAAACAGCCCTCGGATGACGGCCCCTACCCTTATTTATATTTACATAATGTTACTTATACGACGTAATAGAAAAATATCCCTAACCATTGCCAAAATGACAAAAAAGTAGACCCTGACCCCATTAATAGGCAAAAACCCCCCATTTCGTTTACTTAATCGTCTGAAACAGATACTGGCGAGAATTCTCTTCAATTTGAATACTGATTTGAAGCCTTAACCGTAAAACTCTCTTATCCACACATAACTCAGGCCATTCCACAAAAACAAATCCTTTGGCCTCTTCCGCCTTAGCAATAATGTCGAAATATTCAAGTTCTATAAGCATCGCTTCATCAACTTTATTCAGTCGATAGAGGTCAAAATGATGAACCATGGGTTTTAACATCTCGTAACTTTGATGAAGCACAAACGAGGGGCTGACTACCCGATCGATCTTTAATCCTTGTCGCTTAGCGATAGTCTTGATAACCGAGCGGACCAAAGTTGTCTTTCCACTCCCTAATTCTCCGCTTAGCCCCACGATGGCCCCTTCAGGAAACTCTTTGAGTATTTTTTCGCTCACGGACTCAATCAAATCTAACGGTAGAATGAGACCTTTTTGTTGAGTCATTGCGACTCCAGCTCTCTAAGGACTTCAATGATTTGGTTTGCTAAGTCACCAGCCAATGTGGATCGTTCATGGCCAAAAACTTGAGTCACTCGTTCCGAAACCTTCCCATGAATATAAACTGCTAACGGTGCTCCTAATTCAATAGAGAGTCCCTGGGCTAAAAAGCTGGCTAAAACTCCAGCCAGTAAATCCCCGGTACCGCCTTTTGAAAGGCCCGTATCACCAGAACACACGACCACACAAGGCCGCTCGGGAGATTGGATTAAGGTCCCTTTTCCCTTTAAAACAATCGAACAATTAATTTTTTCAGCCAATTTTTTTACAAAAGCAAATCGATCTCTTTCAATTTCTCTGACCTCTTCATCAAGTAATCGAGCCGCTTCTTTTGGATGTGGAGTCAGAATTACTTGATCGACGCCCGATTTCTTTATAATTTTTAAAAAGGTCGCAAGATTCGATGAGGCAGCATTAAGTAGATCGGCATCAAGGACACATTTCCAGCCGACCTGTATGGCTTTCTCTAAAAAAGCAAAGCTCTGTTCAATGTCTTTAATTCCCATTCCAGGACCTTGAACCCAGACTCCAGAGCTGTTTTTAAAAAGGTTTTCGCTGGCCTCTTCGGTCATTATCTCAGGCGGAAGCCGCTCTCGAATCGCTTTTAAACGCTCCTTGCTTCCCACTAAAGTTACAAGCCCTGCTCCACTTCTTAAAGCTCCTAAACAGGTCAATATCCCGGCTCCCTGTTTATCATCTTCAGGAGCCCAAACATAAACATGGCCGAAAGTTCCTTTATGACTGGTAGGTCGCCTCTGAGGGAGCTTAATTGCATCTTGGGCTCCATAAAGAAAAGCATTCACCGAAAACGGAATTAACCTAGGAATTTGAATTGGCTCTAGAGTCAGAAGCCCAACATAATCCGCAGCAGAGCCTGTCACTAGCCCTTTCTTGATAAACCCTAGCGTCACAGTCTGAGACGCCTTAACAGCTTTGCCACACACTTGCCCCGTATCGCTATCAAGACCGCTTGGAACATCAATGGAGATAATCCACTTTTTTCCTTCATATTGATTCGTATAATTTATCCATTGAAGATAGGGAGCTTGGACATCTCGGGTTAGACCTGTTCCAAAAATACCGTCAATAATCCAATCACAAGACTCAAAAAGCTCGAGATCAGGTTTTTTAGGCCAAAAAACGGGAATCCCTAATTTTCCTAAAATCTGACTCTGCGCTTTGGTTGAAGGCTTAAGTTTTTTAGAAGTTCCCAAAACGCCAACAAATATTTTTTTTACTCCTATCGAATCGAGAATTCTAGCGACGGCAAGAGCATCTCCCCCATTGTTTCCCATGCCTGCTAAAATAATTCCCCGAGTTCTCGGTAAAAGGTCCCCAAATCTTTGTTGCAGAGCTTTGACCACGCCTAAAGCTGCGTGCTCCATTAGAAGGAGTTCGGGTAATCCCATGTCGGAAATAGTCCGCCGATCAATCTCCTGCATCTGATGAGAGGTCACTAAGGGTTGCATAAAATAGCATTAGCCCAGCTGGGTTCGTATCGTTTGGGCAATATCGGAAGCATATTCTTTGATCTTCAAATAATCTTCGCCTTCAACCATCACTCGAGCCAAAGGCTCCGTTCCGGAATATCTCACTAAAACTCGGCCATTTTCTCCAAGTGCGGCTTCGACTTTTTTTATGGTGCTTATAATATTGGGGAAACGCTCAAAATCATCTTTTTGTTTCACAATCACATTTTCGAGAACTTGAGGATATTGAATCATTTGACGTTTTAGTTCCGAAAGTTTTTTTCCGGTTTTTTTCATAATGGATAGGATTTTTAAAGCCGCCATCATGCCATCTCCGGTTGTATTATGTTCCAAAAAAACCAAATGGCCGGATTGTTCCCCACCCAAATTGAGTTTTTGTTTCTTCATGGTCTCAACAATATAACGGTCACCCACTTGAGCATGAATCACTTTTCCACCCGCACGTTTCACGGCAACGGTTAATCCCATGTTACTCATTGCTGTCGTTACAAGTGTGTTCTTGTTAAGCGTCCCCTCTTCCAACATATGTAACGCACAAATAGCCATGATCTGATCCCCATCGACCACTTCTCCGTTCTCATCCGAAAGAATACAGCGATCGGCATCTCCGTCTAGAGCAACTCCAATCTCAGCACGGTGTTCATGTACCGCTTTGCACATGGCTTGTGGATAAACGGCTCCACACTGATCGTTTATATTCTCGCCATTAGGAGAACTGTGAATCGTAAAAACTTCGGCCCCCAACTCTTCAAACACGATCGGAGCCACTTTATATGCGGCTCCATTGGCGCAATCTAAAACTACCCTGATGCCATCTAAGGTCTGCTCATGAGGGAAAGTATCCTTGATGAAGACGATATATCGTCCAATCGCATCTTCAATCCTTTTGGCCGTTCCAATAAAATCCATGGTGGGTCGATACCGATTAAGTTCTTCGGAGAACATCACTTGCTCGATCTCTTTTTCTGTGGAATCAGGTAATTTGTACCCATTTCGATCAAAGATCTTAATCCCATTGTAGTGATAGAGATTATGGCTTGCCGAAATAATAACTCCGGCATCAGCTCTCATGCTTCTAGTGATAAAAGCAATTCCCGGAGTTGGAAGTGGCCCTACTAAAAAGACTTTAGCCCCCATTGAACAAAACCCGGCCGAAAGTGCATTTTCCAACATATAACCTGAACGGCGAGTGTCTTTTCCAATTACGACTTTGGTATTTTTGGGTAGCCCTCGATTGTCTTTCTTGCAAAAGAGATAGGCCGTGGCGCGTCCGATCTCCATCGCAACTTCACTTGTCATGGGGTATTGATTTGCAATCCCCCTCACCCCATCCGTTCCAAAAAGTTTACTCTCCTTAGCCATCTCTCACTTCCTTAATTTTCTAAATTTACTTTTCTAACGACTACCCGGACTTTTACCGTTTTGTCTCTAGAAAGTTGAAACCCCTGCACTTCATCCACTTCAGCATCAACTACGCCGTCGATGTTGCCATTCTGACCCTCGATATTTAATGCCTCCGTCCCTATAAATTCAAGTGTTTCTAACAATCCTTTAGGTCCCGAAACCGAGACTTTAGAGGGGCTTGCTTTCACACTCACTACTTCGTATCCGTGCCTTAACTTTCCGGCAAGGCTTGGCCTCACCGGAACGTATTTTTCTACCACTTCTTCAAGACGGATCAGCACCTGCGGAGGGTAGATATACGTCACTCGAACACCGGGAGGAAGCTCTCCTAAAAGGTCTTCGGTAACACTAAAACCATTGGTCGCTTGCCTGGTGTGGGTCAAATCTAATCGAATAGGTTGAATTCTTTTTTGGGCTGCCTCAAGCATCACCCTGGGACCTGAAAGAGTAAATTGAATAGCCAGAGGGATTTTATTTACTATCATCATACCCGGGGGTAATTGAGGCTCTAGCCTCACCATTTTTTTTACCTCTTCTCGGCGATATCCCAAAATCGTAACCCACAAAATCAATGAAAGAAGTAAGCTTACAGCCTTCAAGGCTAAGCTTTCACTCCATTGCACACTTCCTTTATTGTTAAAAACAGGCCACTTTTTTGAAGGGGAATGAAATAACTTCATGTTCCCTCCCGATTCTCGAAAAGGCCTTCGAATCCTCTTAGTCCCAAAAGCTGAAGAAGTTGAGCTCGAAGACTATTGACATCCAGTTCTCGAATGATAGTCCCATGGTGAACCAACGAAATCTCTCCTCGCTCTTCACTGACTACTATAACTACAGCGTCGGTTTCATGAGTCAGTCCTAGAGCAGCTCGATGCCGGGTTCCCAATTCTTTATTAATAGAGGGGTCTCGCGAGATAGGCAATAAACAACCTGCACTTGACACTCTGGAATTACGAATAATCACAGCCCCATCATGGATCGGAGACGTAGGATGAAAAATACTCACAAGAAGATCCTCAGTGACTTTTGAATCAATCTGAATTCCCGCCTCGATGTAATTTTTTAATCCAGTCTCTCTCTCCATAACAATAAGTGCCCCCACTTTTTGTCCGGCTAACATGAGAGCCGCTCGACAAATTTCATCGACAATCCCTACCTCTTCTATGGAATTGGTTGAAGTAAAGAAGGGGTTTCGGCCCACTTGTGTTAAAGCTTTTCTAATTTCATCTTGAAATACGATGATTAAAATCAAAATAAGATTATTAAAAAATTCGATCAGAATCGTATGTAGCGTGAAGAGTTTTAACTGCTCTGCTAAATAATACCCAATCAGGATAATGCCAAACCCGGTGAGCATTTGCACCGCTCGTGTTCCACGAATCAACAGTAGAACACGGTAAACGATGACACAAACCAATAAAATATCAAAAAGGTCTTGCCACCTTAAGATTTCTCGAATGTTCCCGATGAACTCAAACATAAAATTACTCGTCGCATTAACCGTAGAGACACGAACACAAACTCTTCGTCATTATTGACAAAAAGACTTAGAAAAATGTGTCAATTAAGCAACTTCGGATTTCGGTTTGACGTTCGGAAAGACCTGAGGAAATCCTTCGGTTCCTACGCTAGCTGCGTTATTGGTGTCTGGGGAAGACTTTGGCTCAATCTCAAAAGCTGGAAGGGGTTTACCTTCCATTATTAATTCAATCTCTACTCGCTCCAGAGTCTCTCTTTCCAACAGGGCTGCGGCCATAGCGTGAAGAACCTCCATTTTGCCTTTTAAAATCTCAACCCCTCGATCGTAGTTCACAGTGATAAGGCGATGAATTTCACTGTCCACGATCTCAGCCGTTTTTTGACTTAGATCATGCCGCTGGGAAAATTCTCTACCTAAAAAGACATTCTCTTCCTTTTTGGCAATAGCTACAGGACCAATAGCATCACTCATCCCCCACTCGCACACCATCCTTCGAGCAAGCTCGGTCGCTCTCTCAATGTCATTACCGGCTCCGGTTGTCTTTTGCCCAAAGACTAAACTCTCAGCAATGCATCCCCCCATAAGAAAGGAGATCATATTTTCAGCCTTTTCTTTAGACAAAGTCAGTTGATCTTCCGTTGGTAGGGTTTGGGTTACACCCAAAGCCATCCCCCGAGGAATAATAGTCACTTTATGAACCGGATCTAAACCTTTTAAGCTCTTCCCAACGATCGTATGTCCTGCTTCATGATAAGCAACAGCCTTCTTCTCTTCGGGGCCAATCAACATCGACTTTCGTTCGGTTCCCATAAGGACTTTATCCTTGGCATATTCAAACTCAGTCATGTTGATAATGGTCTTATTTTTTCGGGCAGCCGCTAAAGCAGCTTCGTTAACTAAATTTTGCAAATCGGCTCCTGAAAATCCTGGGGTGCCGCGGGCAATAACCGAAAGTTCGACATCTTTTCCGATCGGAGTCTTTCGAGTATGGACCTTCAAAATACCTTCTCGCCCTCTCACATCGGGTTTAGCTACGACCACATTCCGATCAAATCGTCCAGGACGAAGCAATGCCGGATCTAAGACATCGGGTCGGTTGGTTGCAGCAACTAAGATGACCCCTTCTTTGGAATCGAAACCGTCCATTTCCACCAATAATTGATTTAAAGTCTGTTCCCTCTCGTCATGTCCTCCGCCAAGTCCTGCTCCTCTTTGTCTACCTACCGCATCGATTTCATCTATAAAAATGATACATGGGGCATGTTTTCTTCCTTGTTCGAATAAATCTCTCACTCGAGAAGCCCCGACTCCCACGAACATCTCGACGAAATCGGAGCCACTAATACTAAAAAACGGAACCATCGCCTCGCCAGCGACGGCTTTAGCTAAAAGAGTTTTTCCGGTTCCCGGACTTCCTACTAATAAAACTCCTTTAGGAATTCTTCCTCCTAATCTTGTGAATTTTTTGGGGTCTTTTAAGAAATCAACAACCTCTTTCAACTCTTCTTTAGCTTCATCACAACCTGCAACATCAGAAAAATTAACTTTTGTGTTCCCTTCAGTTAAAAGTCTCGCTCTCGAACGCCCAAATTGCATTGCCTTCCCACCGCTGGCTTGAATTTGGCGTAAGAAAATCAATAATAAGCCAAGAACAAAAAGCATAGGGCCCCATCCGATGAGGAATTGCATCCACATCGAGCTATTTTCATCCGACTCATAATTGGGAATCAAGTCATGTTCATTGAGCAACTTAGTGTAAAACTCTGAAGACGTGTCTCCAATCGTCTCAAAAACTTGTCCTTTTTCCGGCTCCGGAGCAGAAGAATTAAAACGCCCCTCAATGCGTCCATGCGATTTATAAGTCACACTTTCAATTTGGTTTTTCTTAACGGCTTCAATAAATTTATTGAAAGTTATCTTATGATTTCCCTGAGCTACTTTTGCCGTTTGAAAGAGAACGATGGCCATCATGGCAAGTAAAAACCAGGCAAATATTGTCTTTTGAGAAGATTTCATATTTATTTCCAGAAGGTTTACTAACTGTCTTATCGGGATTTTTTCGATTTTGCCTTAACTCATTTTGAAGTTTGTAACACCGCTCCAAATCTTAATATCCGCACCAGGCCAAAACTAAATATTTTTTGTTTAAATTCCGAAACAAAAGAAGTGAACCTCAAAGCGTTAATTTGGCCTTAAAAGCTAACTTTTGAAGGGGAACTATCGGTGAGTGAAAATAGACGACAACATTTTAGAGTCGAGTATCCCTCAGAAAGTGCCCCCAAGTTGCTTTCTTCTGGAGAGCCTCTTAAAGTTCTTGATCTCTCAGAGCAAGGTTTAAGATTTCAGCCAAAATCAACAGTTAACTTTAAATCGGGCAACACCTTTGCCGGCTCTTTGACTTTCCAGTCAGGCGAATCCTTTCTGGTTTTTGGAACAATACAAAGAGTCAACGCTAACACAGTCAGTATTGAACTAAAAAAGCCTATTCCCTTACGAATCATCATGGCCGAGCAGAGACGGTTGATTCAAACTTTTCAGAAACGAGCCTAATCTAGACTTCCTCTTTTTTAAGAAACGAAAAGGGGAAATTAAGGTTTTCAATTAAAACGCAATCACTCTTTTTAGAAAGAATCCAAATTACTTCGCTTGATTTCTCTTTGGCAATGAGAGGTATTAAATCTCGCTCAGGTCTAGGAATTCTATTTTTTAGAAAATACTCTTTGAGTTTTTTGCCTTCAAAACGGTCCCCCGGTTGATAAGTTCTCAATTCAACCCCTTTCCATTTGTTTTGTGGCTTTAACACTAACCCTAATTGAGAACACCGAGCTTCATTTTCTGTGAAAGTAAACTTAAGTTTCGGTCGTAAATCTGCCGATCTTTGGTGAGAAAAATAAAGATAACCACATGAATAGAAGATATCGACTCCAGTAACCGAGAACCTCTTAACCCCTTTTTCTATTCTCGTCAGAGCCTGTTTCATTTCTTGCTGAGAAATAGGTTCAACTCGACAGCGTGCTAAAATCCATCTTAAAGCCCGAGCCTTTTGAAAATGGGAATGGGCTTCAAAAGAGGATTTAGGGATTCTCACCCAATACTCAGTTTCGACTAACACCTCCCCAAGCCATTCTTCAGTCTGGGAAAGAAGTTCCTTCTTAGCCCACAAAAGTTCGTCAAAAAGAAGCGGTAATCGTTGAAGCCACTTTTCTCTTCCCCCATAGACTTGGGCCAATTTCTCCATTTCGGGCAACAAGTTAAGTCGCACTTGATTTCTGAAGTAGCCGGGTTCGAAGTTTGAAGAATCATGACGGAAAGAAATGTTTCGTTCCTTAGCCTCCTCAAGAAGTGTCTCTTTGGAAAGATTTAAAAAGGGGCGGATCCATCTGCCGTTTTTAGGTTGCATCACAGACAATCCGTCTAGTCCGGTTCCTCGAAGAAGTCGCATCAAAAAAGTCTCAAGCTGGTCCTGTAAATGGTGCGCCAAAAGAATAAAATCACACTGATAAGATTCCCGTACACCTTCAAGAAAAGCATTTCTCTCTTTCCTTAGGTCAGCTTCACCAACTTTGTCTCCTTGTCTTCTGTCCGAAATAAAAAGAATCCCTTTTTCCTGCGCAAAACTCTTCACCAACTCCAAATCGGCTTGAGATTCGTCCCCGCGGGTTAGATGATTGAAATGGGCTATCACAAGCTGGTTCTTAGTTAATAACTGACTTGCCAGTTCGCACAACACCATGGAGTCCACTCCCCCGGAGCAAGCGATGACAAAACGAAAGCTCTGAAACTCGCCCAAAATTCGCTCTAAATTTGTCTTAAGAATTAACTCCATATTGAGGAGCTAACATATTTACAGATTTTAGTCTTGATCTTCTTCTTGGTTTTCGACTTGATTTTCTGATTGGCTATCTTCACGCTGTTGAGAGTCTAAATCACTTTCTTCTTCCGCCTGAATTCGTCTTTTAGCTCTCTTTTTAGCTTTAGCCTTTTTCGACTTCTTTAAAGGAAGTTGGAGAGAGGCGTCTTGATCTTCCCCTTCATTTTCTGCAATTTCTCGTGGGTCGTCCTCTTCTTCAGATAGGCGTCTTTCCGCTTCTTTAATTCGCTCCCGGTCTTGTTCTTCTTCGCGTTCCTTTTCTTGTCGTTCTTCTTTTAACTTACGATAATCTTCGAGGCTTATTTCGTTCTGTTTGGGAAGTTGAGAGGGTTCCTGGCGAACCTTTTCTAGAGAAACACTCTTTTGTAATTCGATGGGTTGGGAAGGCTTCTCACGCAGCGGGGGGGTTAGAGTTTCAGACGGATTTCGCGTAGCATTTAAAACCGGCTTCAGTTCTTTTGAAACTAGAACTGAACTCCCCTTGGGTTTAAAATACGCAAATAGCGAGACTAACACTAAAGCAACCAGGGCAACTCTCGGCAACAGGCTTTTGGGACTTTGAGTCTCGTACGGCAAAGTTTCAATATCTTTTTCCCCATCTGAAACGAATAAAGCACCTAATCCCCGATCTTTTATCTTTTGGCTCTTCACCACCAGATCCTCAGGATTGATCCCAGCAAACTCATCGGGGAGCTGATCTGATAATTGACCTTTGATCTCGTTTTCTGAGAGGGGGGCTCGTCTTTCCTCTGGTTGGTCTGACAACCTTTGTGTAATCTCTGCCTTAGAATCCTTATTTAATCGTTGATCCTTATTTAATCTTCGATCGAACTCCTCAAACTGCCATAGAAATTTCCAATGAGTTCTTTCATCGGGGAGTTCGGGATTGAGTTTTAAAGCAAGATCGGAACGCTTAAGAATCTTTTCCGAAAGAAGGGATTCGACCTCTTCTAGAGTGAGAGGCCCTCGTGGGGATTTATTGATAAGAACGATCCAGACTTTTCCCATTTGACTTTCGCCTAATGAGACCTGAAACGTCCTTGTTTTTAGGTCCTATTTAATTTTATTCACAATGGCCTGCATCCTTCGGTGGATTCGCCCATTGGAAGCCAAACATTTTTTACCAAAAATAGACGTCTCTTTACCCCCGTAGTCTGTCACTTTTCCTCCAGCTTCCTCAACTAAAAGAAAGCCGGCAGCAACATCCCAAGAGGAAAGTCCTCTTTCCCAGAAACCATCAAAACGCCCAGCAGCCACACAGGCCAAATCCAAAGCTGCACTTCCAGGCCTTCTCACTGCCAGAGCGATTTCATTCATTTGACGAAAAACATCGACTTCTCGTGCCAGAGACCTAGCTTTTGAGTAATAAAACCCGGTCCCTACCAGCGATTCTTCAAGTCGTTTCGTCTTTGAAACTCGGATTCTTTTCCCATTGAGAAAAGCCCCCTTCCCCTTCTCGGCATAATAGAGTTCACGAGTAAAGGGCTGATAAATCACTCCAGCTTTAGGTTTCCCCTCAAAATACAAACCTATAGAAACACAGAACCAAGGAAAACCATGAGCATAATTGGAAGTCCCATCAAGAGGATCGATGACCCACAAGAGTCCTGAATCCCCCGGATACTCCCCAGTTTCTTCTGTTACTATCGAACTTTTAGGGAATTTTCTTAAGATCTTATTCACCAAGTAGCGCTCGGCGGCCTTGTCGGCTTCGGTCACAATCCCGGCATTGGGTTTCACTTCAATTTGATGTGGCTTGTCAAAACATTTCATCAATATCCCACCGGCCCCCTTGGCCAGAGAGATAATGAAAGCTGAACTGGGAATCCCCCTTTTTTTAACGGGCATTTTACGGTCCCTTTACTTGTGAACGAGCTTTTCTGGCAATTTTATCTATCTCGGCTTGGGCCGCTTCTTCGGCGTCTGTTTTGAGCCTTCTAATCAATTGTGAATTTCCCTCCAAAATCTTTTCAAATTGTTTTCGACTCGCCTCTTCTAATTCAAACTGAAAGACAATATCGTTTACTTTTTTTTCAAGTTCCGGCATCGAAGCAGAAAGATAGGAAACAAAATTAGTGTCGTCATAGGTCACAGGTTTTAAAGGCTCTTTAGTGTCGCGATAAAAACAAAGAGTCTTTCGAACCAAAACGTCAACGGGATGCTGATCCCTCTGTCTATCAAAAGCATCCCCAACTTTTTGTCGAATCGCTAGGACTTTAAAAATCCTGGAAGATAATTTTGAGTTAGAAGAAACCAAACCCCGTCCCACCGCTTCAAGATAATTTGTAAAAGGGGTTGGGTCGGGTAAAAGCTCCGAACAGTTCATCGGCAAAAGATAGACTCCAGGCTCTGAAAGCACAGCTCCCCATCCGAAAACACAGCTTAAAAAGCTTAAAAGAATGAACCCTTTTTTTATCATGAGAGCTTCCCTTTCCAATTAGGACCTTCTGTACTATCTTTTAGAGTTTAAACGGGCTTAAATCGGAATGCAAAATATACCCCAACCTTTAGACCTTTTAGTGATAGGCAACGAACCGGCCGGCCTTTGGCTGCTTCGAGAATTTGAAAAAATATACCCCACAAGAAATCTTTCGAAAAGAAACTCAAAACAGCCCATTAGAACAACTCCTCAACTGGGATGGCTTAAAACCGAAACTGAACTTAGCCCCTTTTTTCTCAGTCGCCCCATTGCTGAGGCCTTTAACATCTCCGCAACTTCTTTTGTTTCTCCTGAAATAGCTTTACCTAAAAGCCGATTGAAATGGTCTCTGGATAGAATCATTCAAGACTTTCCGGCTATCTCCGCCCAGCTGGTACAAAACCTTGCTAAAAATCTAGCTTCTCTTAAGGCGGAAGATCGCAGAACTATCCAAAAAGCGTTGGCACTTCACCCCGAGCTCCTCACTTATGCCCAGGCACTCTGGAAACAGTTGGGTCGATGCCGCCAAATGACACCGGAAAATATGATTTGGGCGGCACTTTGTTCTACCGAGCTATCTTATGAGACCGCCCTAGACCTAGTCGAACCCATCTTATCACTTCAAACGTGGGAGATTCCATTGCGTGCAAGGGCTCTCATCATTGAAGAGGTAAAGGGCCAAGAAGCGGGTTCAAAAACTAAACACTATCAATGCACTTTGCCAACGGGCGAAAAGATTTTAACTCAAAATTTAGTTTTTAACTTGCCCTTGAAACAGCTTTTTGGCCTAAGCAACCCTTCTTGGCGCGAAACTCTGTTTAGCGATTTGGATCTTCTAAGTCCTTTAAGCCACTACCCCATTTTTCTAGAGTTCTCCCAATTTCGACTGCCACAGAACATTAGCCCTTTAACACTTTTTCTCGATCAGGATGTCCTTCCCGAACCCGATAGAGAAATCTGGCCTATGATCAATTCCGGAGATTCTCAGGCTCAGAAAATCACACTCTGGATCACCGATCGAACCCAATTTTCTTTAGAATCTATCTCAGAGCACTTTAAATTTGCCCTCAAACGCTTTCAGGCTCAATTTCCCGAGGCTTTAAAAAAGCTCATTAACCAATCGGTCCCTTTGGGGCTTGAAAGCTGTTATTGCGAGGAACATCGGAAAAACCTCATTGAAATGCTAGAATCAAGTTCCAGAGAACTCTACTCTCACTCATTGCTTCAAGTAAAAACCCGCAAAGTAGGCGTCTACTCCCTATTGCCTGCGCTGCGTTGTTTCCTACCCTACCCTCTAGGGCCTTTAACTGGCGCCAGAGAGATTTTGAACGACCTTTTTGATAAAAAAACCCTCCAAAACTACTCTAAAGTACAACCTTCATTCGTTCCAACCTCTCCTTGAAGTCTTAAATGGAATTCGATAAAACCTTCCGATGCCCTTTTACAATTTAAAACAAAAACTTGCGCAACAGATAGCCCATTCACTTTCGAATCCGGAAATTACCCCACAGAGCGTCTATCAAGAATTAGGAACCCCACCCAATCTTGAGATGGGGCATGTAGCTTTACCCTGCTTTAAATTGGGAAAACTTCTAAACAAACCGGCCGGAAAACTCGCCATAGAACTCGCGCAACAATTTAAAAGTCCCATTGCCACAGCTTCGGCAGCCGGCCCCTACGCCAATTTTCGATTCAAACCGGAACAGATGTTCACTACGACACTTTCAAAAATTCTAAGTGAAAAAGATCGATACGGAAGTGAATCTCAACCCGCTCCTCAATCCATCGTTCTTGAATACTGCTCTCCAAATATCGCTAAGCCACTCTTTTTTCATCACATTCGAAGCACGTTGATCGGAAATGTCTTAGCTAATATTTATGATTTTTTGGGCTTTAAAACGGAACGGATCAATTTTGTCGGGGACTGGGGAACACAATTTGCGAGACTTCTCGCCGCTTTTGAACTCTGGGGACAAAAAGATCTTCTCTCGTTAAACGATATCGATCGCTCGATGAAACACCTTTTAGATATTTACATTAAGTTTCATCACGAATTAGAAAACAATCCGACCTATTTAGAAAAAACTTCCAAATGGCTTCAAAGACTCGAAGCCCAAGAACCCGAAGCGACAGACCTTTGGAAACTCATCCGAGACATCAGTGTGGCCAATATGGAAAAGACGTTAAACAAAATGAATGTCTTTTTTCATCACACTGAAGGAGAAAGTTTTTACATCCCCAAACTGGTTGGGTGGCTTAAGAAGATCAAGACCAAATCAGGAGCGCAACTTAGCGAAGGGGCCTATATTGTTACACTTCCCGACATTGAACCTCCGGCGTTAATTCAAAAAAAAGATGGAACCACTTTATATCTCACCCGAGACATTGCAGCAGCCATTGAGAGATTTGAACGCTTTCACTTTTCGAAAATGTACTATGTTGTCTCC
>VGSE01000003.1 GCA_016875135.1 Deltaproteobacteria bacterium | reverse complement strand
TGAAAAAATTTTTCGAGAATACGATATCCGAGGCGTTGCAGATAGAGATTTGCCTCATAACGTTGTCTCCAAGTTGGGGAGGGCTATAGGTAGTTATGTCAAACGCAAGGGGGGGAAAACTCTGACTGTGGGTAGAGATTGCCGGATCAGCTCAGACAGAATTCGACAATCACTAATCGATGGTCTCCTTGCTACTGGCATTAATGTTATTGATATCGGCCTTGTGCCGACACCCCTTTTGTATTTTTCGGTCTTTGAATTAAACAGTGACGGCGGCATCATGATCACTGGAAGCCATAATCCGCCCGAGCACAATGGCTTTAAAATTTGCGTTGGCAAAACAACGATTCATGGAGAAGAAATTCAATACCTCAAACAAATTGTCCAAAAAGATTCGTATGAATCCGGTAAGGGCACATTGAGTGAAAAAGATATCAAGCCTCTCTATACTTCAATGATTCTCAAGAACATAAAACATCCTCTCAATTTGAAGGTTTGCGTCGACAGTGGGAATGGCATGGGTGGAATGATCGGGCCCGAAATCTTTCGAAAGCTCGGATGTGAAGTTGTAGAGTTGTTTTCTGATCTTGATGGGCGCTTCCCAAACCACCACCCTGACCCTACAGTAATCGAAAATCTCTCGTTCTTAGCAGAAAAGGTTAAGCAAACTAACGCCGTCGTCGGAATTGGTTTTGACGGGGATGCCGATCGTATCGGTGTTGTCGATCCCTCGGGAAAACCCATCTATGGCGATGAGCTTTTAGTGGTTTATGCAAGAGAAATTCTGAAAGAAAACTCTGGGGCAACTATTATTTCTGAGGTTAAAGCTTCTCATCGTTTGTTCAATGATATTGCTCTTCATGGGGGAAAGCCCATTCTTTGGAAAACCGGCCACAGCCTTATCAAAGCAAAAATGAAAGAGGAGGGGGCTTTATTAGCTGGAGAAATGTCAGGACATATCTTTTTTAATGATCGGTACTATGGTTTTGACGATGCGATCTATGCTGCTGCTAGGTTGCTAGAGATTTTAGCGATCAACAAAAAGACCACTGCTGAGCTAATTACCGACCTCCCCGTATCTTTTTCCACACCGGAAATCAGAAAAGATTGTCCTGATGAAATTAAATTTACGGTTGTTGAACGAGCCTTAAAACAATTTCAGTCTCAGGGCCTTAAAGTTAACGCTATCGACGGAGCTCGAGTTGAGTTTGGCGATGGGTGGGGTTTGGTTCGCGCCTCAAACACCCAACCTGTTTTGGTATTGCGGTTCGAGGCATCCTCACAAGACAGACTAAATGAGATTCGCTCCAAGTTAGAGAACACTGTGAGCTCCTTGCTTAAAGAGCTCGTATAGCATTGTTATGGGAAGTAAAGAGATCATCATCAAAGGTGCCAGAGAGCACAATTTAAAAAATGTCTCTATTAACATTCCTCGAAACAAACTTGTCGTTATCACTGGCCTTAGTGGCTCCGGAAAATCCTCTTTGGCTTTTGACACCATTTATGCAGAAGGGCAAAGACGATATTTAGAGTCTCTTTCTGCTTATGCTCGCCAATTTATGGAGCAAATGAAAAAGCCAGAAGTCGACAGTATCGAGGGTCTCTCCCCTGCGATATCGATAGAACAAAAAAATGTTTCTAGAAATCCTCGGTCCACTGTTGGGACGATAACTGAGATCTATGATTTTCTTCGTTTGTTATACGCGCGAACCGGCACTCCTCATTGCTACGTTTGTCACAAACCGATCCAAAGCCAAACTCTCGATCAAATAAGAGAGCAGATCATGGGAGGAGTCCCTTCCACCAAATTTGCGATTTTGGCTCCAATCGCACGAGGAAAAAAGGGGGAGTTTCAAAAAGAACTTGCCGATATCCGCGGTCAGGGATTTGTCCGGGCGGAAATCGACGGTGAGGAGGTCTCCCTTTCTGCGCCAATCAAACTAAAGAAAACCTTTAAACACGATATCTCCATTTACATTGATCGGTTGGTTCTAAAGACAGGGATTGAAAGTCGCTTGATGGAGGCTTTAGAAATAGCTAACAAGCTTTCTAACGGGCTTATCGAAATTCGCTTGTTTGACGACAAGCCCTCAAGCCGATTCTTTTCAACCCGGTACGGATGTGCAGATTGCGGGACCAGCTTTCCGGAAGTAGAACCCAGAAGCTTTTCTTTTAACAGCACCCACGGCTCATGTTCCAATTGCAATGGCCTTGGTTCTTTACCGACATTTGATCCAGCTCTAATCGTGCCGAATGGGAACTTATCCATCATGCAAGGAGCCATATTACCCTGGGCAGAAAAATCAAAATCCTGGTTAGAGAAAGTCTTTCAACCCCTTTCAGAAAAGTATTCGTTTAGCTTAACCGACCCCTTTAGAAACATACCGGAAGCCGCTCAAAATTTAATTTTTTACGGGTCGGGTTCGGAAGAAATAGAGTTTAGAGCCAAAGGATGGGGCTCCACCCATGCCTTCAAACAAAAATTCGAAGGAGTGATTCCGACTCTAAAAGAGCGCTTAGAAGAAACAGGCTCCTCAATCGAAGAATCAGAACTTGGGCAGTACATCACTTTTCGAGATTGTATAACCTGTCAGGGTTCACGGCTCAAAAAAGAAAGCTTGTCAGTTCTAGTTGGTGGCAAAAACATCGCCGAAGTTTCTCAGTTGCCAGTTTTGGAGACATTAAGTTTTGTTCAACAACTCTCGTTTCCAAACCACCATTTAGTCATTGCCGAACCCATTCTTAAAGAAATTAGCGCCCGGTTGAATTTTTTAATTAACGTTGGTTTGTCTTATTTATCTTTATCCCGGTCGGCCACGACGCTATCCGGAGGAGAATCCCAGCGGATTCGCTTAGCAACTCAAATCGGATCTAACCTGGTTGGGGTTTTGTATGTATTGGATGAACCCAGCATTGGTCTGCATCAGAAAGACAATGACAAACTCATTAAAACTCTTGAGGCTCTCCGTGACCAAGGGAACTCTGTTTTAGTTGTGGAACATGATGAAGAGACCATTCAAAGAGCCGATTTCGTTGTCGACATGGGCCCTGGTGCTGGAGAGCATGGGGGTGAAATCCTTTTTAGTGGCAGCCCAAAGGACTTAAAGAATGAAAAGACGGGGCTAACGGCACAATATTTTTCTAGAAAAATGAGGATTGAAATTCCGCACACAAGAAGGTCTGCATATGATGACAGATATTTAAAGATTATTGGGGCCAAACAAAACAACCTTAAAAACATTAACGTAGACATTCCCTTAGGAACTTTAACCTGTGTTACGGGCGTTTCTGGTTCGGGAAAAAGCACATTGGTTATCGATACCCTATTGGAAGCCTTGCAATTAAAGTTCTCCGGAAGGACTCAAGCACTTCACCACTTAGTTGGTATTGAAGGAATAGAGTTCCTAGACAAAGTTATCTATGTCGATCAGAGTCCGATTGGCAGAACGCCTAGATCGAATCCAGCAACTTACACAGGCCTTTTCACAGACATCCGGGCTCTTTTTTCCGGTCTTCCCGAAGCCAAAGTCCGCGGATATACCGCCGGTCGATTTTCCTTTAATGTTGAAGGGGGGCGGTGTTCCTCTTGCAGCGGAGATGGCAATCTAAAAATCAGCATGAATTTCCTTCCCGATGTTTATGTTCAGTGCGAGATTTGTCGTGGGGCAAGATATAACCGAGAAACTTTGGATGTTCATTATCGGGGCAAAAGTATAGCCGATGTTTTGAGTATGACAGTAGAACAGGCTGCTCTTTTCTTTGAACGCGTTCCTCAAATTAAAGCAAAACTGACAACACTGCTCGATGTTGGCTTAGGATATCTACAGGTGGGCCAAAATGCTGTCACACTCTCAGGGGGAGAGGCTCAGAGAATTAAACTTGCTAAAGAACTTAACAAGAGAGCAACCGGGCGAACTATTTATATCCTAGATGAACCTACGACAGGATTACACTTTGAAGATGTTAGAAAGCTACTACAGATCCTTCAAACCTTAGTCGACCACGGAAATACTGTTGTTGTTATCGAGCATAATTTAGATGTTATTAAACAAGCCGACCACCTTATTGATCTTGGTGTTGGGGGTGGCAAAGCAGGTGGAGACGTTTTATTTCAGGGTGTCCCGGAAGGGCTATTGAAGGTTGAAAATTCTTTTACTGGCCACTATCTAAAGTCGGTTCTAAACCAGTAATCCCTATCGCCTATTTAAAAGGAAAAAAACCATCTGAATCACTAGATCCAGATGGTTTTTAAACTCTTTTTAAAACCAAATTGTTACTTATTTGGTTTAGAATTTTCCGAGCAAGCTTTGCGCTACTAGGAAGGTAAATAGCACTAGTGTTTCAACAAACACTAAAGAAAGAATCAAAGGAACGAACATGGATTTTTGTGCTCCTGGATTTCTGGAAACACCATCCATGAATGCTGACCCAATTTTACCTTGAGCAGTAGCAGCTCCGATAACGGCCAAAGCCATTGCAAGACCTACTGCAACGGGACCAAAAGATCCACTTGTTGCTGCATGAGCACCCTCTTCCGCAAATACGCTTGCTGAGGAGATGAACATTCCGATTAACGCCAACTTAGACATACTGATTAACTTCATTCCTTACCTCCTAAAAAAATTATTCTTCGTGTTCCGTTGCCATCTGTACATAAACAGCTGTCAAAACTGCAAAAAGAAAGGCCTGTATCGTACAGACCACAACCCCAAAAAGCAACAACGGAACTGGAACAATCCACTTACATAGGTCCGCAAAAGCTCCAGCCAACATATGATCAATATGCATGTTGGTTCTAAGACGAAGCCCCAAAGTAAAAGGGCGAATCACATGAGATACCAATTCAAAAGCCGCTATAGGAACCCCAAAAACCCCCAACCCCATCAGAAAATGCTTACCATAACCCAAAACTCCGTTAGCTTTCACTCCCATCCAATTGTAAAAAATAAAACTAGACAAACCCAACGCGAAAGCTATGGGAAAGGACGAACTAGGAGAAGCTGATAGAGGCAGCAATCCTAATAAGTTATTTAAAAGAACGTATATAAATACTGTAGCAATATAGGGAAAGGCTTCGGCCCCGTAGTGATGGCCCACAATGCCAACTATCAAGTTATAAAGCCCTTCTACCATAAGGTCCACAACAGCAAAAAGTCCAAATTTGGCTCTTGGAACGACGTTTTCTTGAATTTTTCCCTTTATCGCTTTGTTGAACAAAACCGAAACAACAAAGATAAAGCCAAACACTAAGATTGCGCCATTAACGCTTTCCCAAGCGCGGTCATGTGGTAGAAAGGGAAGCTTGGTTAACCAGCTTTCAGGACCATGATGTGCAGAACCATGACTTTGCATGTTTTTCTAACTCCAACTTTAAACAGCCTGTAATACCCCTAATATTTTGATATTTCAATAAAGATTCAATCAAAGGATTGATTTGACTAGTGCCTACGGTGATCCTGCCTTATCAACCCAAAATCCCAGGTTGATCGACGACTATCAACCCCACTCTAAAAACTATTACTCGGTTAAGTTTAGCTTTTTTGCAGTTCTAAGAATGTACCAGACCCCTAAACCCATAGCTAAAACCACCAGAAAAATCATCCCATAAGGTCCCGTTCCATACTTTTTGTCCAGTTTACTTCCAAAATACCAACCGGCCGATATCATGAGCGCCTTTGTCATAACTGCATTTCCCATCATAATCGCGACACGTAACTTTTTGGCGTCCGGCTTTATCATTTTCCCTCTTTTTTTAATCTCTTTTTTAGCTCGGCCAACCGAAACTCAACAACTTTCGGGTTGGTGTACGTTTGTTTGAGGTTTTCATACACTTGCATGGCCTCTTTCAGCTTGTTGGTCTGCTCCAAACATTGCGCCATTAAAAACTCAGCTTCTAGTTCATGCTCACTTCTGGAGTGAGCCCTGGCTAGCTGTTTAAAGGCTTCAATCGCAATATCGTATTTGCCTTCCATATAGTAACTATTGCCGATAGCAAAACGTGCTTTTGGAACGTAGGCACTCCTAGGGTTTTTATCAATCAACGTTTGATATTCCAATCTAGCCTGTTCAAAGTTGTTTTGTCGAAAAAACGCTTCTGCAATCCGAAGCTGGAAAAAATCTAGCTCTAAACTGTTGGGGTTAAATTGCACAAGCTTTTTATAAGCTTCCACTGCTTTTTCGATATCTTTGGCTTGCTCAAAAAATAAATTGGCTACTCTCTTTTGAATTTCATAGACAGAAACAGGGTCTGAACTTAACCGAATCGCCTCTTGATAGTTAAAAATGGCTGCATCGACATCTTTGCCGTAAACTTCAAGGGTAAAGCCCAACTTGTACATTGCTTTTACGGCTAGCTTATTCTCAGGGTTAATGGAAATAACTTTCTTTAAGATCTCTGCCGCTTCGGAGTATTTTCCTTCTGTTAACTTAACTTCTGAGGCCTCTAAAAGCTTTTCTTGTTTCTTTTCAGTACACCCAATAAAGAAAACAATGCAGAGTAAAAAAAAAACCTAGGCACCATTTCCAGAATCCTCGCCTGATTTGGGTTTGTTTTCTAGACTTACTTCAGGCATTTTTGATTCCGATTGTTCTTCATCCTTTTCAACTATTTTAGCAACAGCTCCAACCGTTTCTCCCTCATCCATCGTAATAAGTCTAACCCCTTGAGCAACTCGTCCAACCTCCGAAATTTCGGAAACTCGGGTTCGAATCACCTTGCCTCGGTCTGAAGCGATGATTAGGTCGTCTTCATCTTTTACCTGTCGAACCGCCACAACCGGCCCGTTTTTATCGGTGATCTTCATGGTGATGACTCCAGATCCTCCGCGGCCCTGAACACGATACTCATCCAAGAGTGTCCGTTTGCCATAACCTTTTTGCGTAACAGTAAGAACCTGCGCTGTCGCATCATCTGGAGCAACAACGGCCATCCCAATCACTAGATCCCCTTCGTCTAACCTCATCCCGGCCACTCCACGAGCTGTTCGACCCATAGGACGAACATCTTGTTCCTCAAAGCGGATACTTTGTCCAAATTTACTGACTAAAATAATGTGATTGTTTCCGTTAGTGATCTTAGCATCAACCAAGGAATCTCCGTCGTCGGTAGTAATGGCGATGATTCCTTTTTTCATTGGTCGAGCAAAAGCCCCTAGCGTTGTCTTTTTTATAGTTCCCTGTCGAGTCACAATGGTCACAAATTCTGTTTCTTTAAACTCTTTTACCGGCAGAACTGCTTGGATTCGTTCGTTAGTAGTTAGATTCAATAAATTAACAATGGGTTTGCCTTTAGCTGCCCTACCGGCTTCGGGAATCTTATGTACTTTAAGCCAGTAAACTCTTCCCTGGTCGGTGAAGCAAAGAATGTTTTCGTGGGTGCTAGCAACAAAAATATCCTGAATAAAGTCCTCAGATTTAGTTGCGGCCCCAATAACACCCTTACCACCTCGTCGCTGAGCTCTATAAGCATCAACCGGTAATCGTTTGATATATCCTGAGTAGGTGACAGTGACTACCATCTCTTCTTCAACGATATAGTCCTCGTCACTCATCTCTTCTTGTTCTTCGATAAAATCGGTTCTTCTAGGATCTCCAAAACTCTTTTTAACTTCATCTAACTCTTTTTCAATGATCGCAAGAACCCTTTTTTCATCTGAAAGAATTGCTTTTAGGTCAGCAATTAGCGTCATGGTCTCGTTGTAATCGGCAACGATTTTTTCACGCTCAAGGCCTGTCAGTCTTTGAAGCCGCATCTCTAAAATTGCTTTTGCCTGCACTTCGGTAAAACTAAATTTAGCGATTAACTTTTCTTGCGCCTCTGCTGGATTTGCGGCTTTTCTGATCAAAGAAACTACTTCATCAAGATTTTCGACTGCTTTCTTCAAAGCCTCTAAAATGTGTGCTTTTTCTTCGGCCTTTCTTAAGTCAAAAACGGTTCGCTTTGTTACAACTTCTTTTCGATGTTGTAAGAAAGCAACTAAACATTCTTTCAAATTTAAGAGTTTAGGTTGTTGATGATCCAACGCAAGCATACTTATTCCAAAAGAAACCTGCATCTGAGAATTTTTATAGAGTTGGTTGAGAATAACTCGGCTGTCTTCGCCTTTCTTTAAATCAAAAACAACTCGCATTCCATCCCGATCAGATTCATCTCGAATGTCAGAGATCCCTTCAACTTTTTTATCTCGTACAAGCTCTGCAATGCTCTCGATCAATTTCGCTTTGTTTACTTGATATGGAATTTCGGTAATTACTATTCTTTGCTTATCATTTTTTATCTCTTCTACGTCCGCCTTCGCGCGAAGATGGATAATCCCTTTCCCAGTGTGATAAGCCTCTTTAAGCCCTTTTCTTCCATAAATAAATCCCGCTGTGGGAAAATCAGGCCCTGGGATAATTTGCATCAACTCAGAAATGCTTATCGCTGGGTTAGCTACGACTGCTTTTATTCCGTCTACAATCTCTCCGAGATTATGAGGAGGAATATTAGTTGCCATTCCTACAGCTATTCCTGACGACCCATTAACCAAAAGAGTGGGGATTTTAGTCGGGAGAACTGCTGGTTCTTGTAAAGAGTTATCATAGTTGGGATTGAAGTTGACCGTTTCCTTTTCAAGATCGGCTAAAACTTCGTTTGTTATTTTAGCGAGCCGAACTTCAGTATATCGCATGGCCGCTGCAGCATCTCCATCAACAGAACCGAAATTTCCTTGGCCATCTACCAAAGTGTAACGCAAACTGAAATCTTGAGCCATCCGAACCATGGTTTCATAAACCGCAGTATCCCCATGTGGATGATATTTACCGATGACATCCCCAACAATACGAGCCGATTTTTTGTAGGCTTTATCATAAGTATTGCTCATGTCATACATGGCATACAGAACTCGTCGGTGTACCGGCTTCATCCCGTCTCGAACATCGGGAAGTGCTCTTCCGACAATCACGGACATGGCATACTCAAGATAGGCATCCCGCATCTGATCTTCAATGCTAACCTGACTAAGTTGTAAGTCTTTTGTTTCCATCAGATATCCAAACTTCTTACTTTAAGAGCATTTGCTTCAATAAAATCTCTTCTAGGTTTAACCTGATCGCCCATAAGAACTGTAAATATATTATCGGCTTCTACTGCATCCTCGACTGTCACCTGTAACAGTGACCGCACTTGGGGATCCATTGTAGTTTCCCAAAGCTGTTCAGGATTCATTTCGCCAAGACCTTTATACCTTTGAATCATAAGACCAGTCTGTCCAACTTCAACAACATGTTTTTTAAGTGCTTCAACAGTCTTGAAGGTCTCTGCTGCCTTGGTATTTGTTACAACTTCATACGGAGCTGCACCCAGTTTAGAGTAGAACTGAGTAATTTTTCTCATCTCTTGAAGTTGAGTTGAATTCAAAAATTCCCAGGTTATTTTTGTGGTCGTCCTCAAATTATTTTTTATGGAAACACAGTCTGCTTGTAAACAGGCATGCTCTTCATCTTTTACAATTTGATAAGCAAAAGAAGAATTATTGTTTCTAGCTTTTACAATTTCAGCGTAGTTATCGAGTTTCTCTTTTAGTTTCTTTTCTTCTTTGAGAGTTTCGGGTGACCAGCTGTCATCCATAGCTACTAAACGAATCAGTTCTGAGTCTGCACGTCGACTTAAAGAATTAAGAATACCTTCAAACTGAGTTACTTTTTTGAAAATATTCTTGGCCATTCCAGGATCAATTTTTTCTTTTCCGGAATGGATCGCAACTTCTTCTAAAGCTTGCGTTAATAAAAATTCTTCCAGGAAAGAATCATTTCGTAAATATCTTTCAACCTTGCCTTTTTTAACTTTGTAAAGCGGTGGTTGAGCAATATAAAGATACCCTCTCTCAACTATCTCGGGCATCTGTCGATAGAAGAAAGTCAGAAGTAAAGTTCGGATATGAGCCCCATCCACGTCAGCATCGGTCATGATGATAATTTTGTGATAACGAACTTTATTGATGTCGTAATCGCCTTGACCAATTCCAGTTCCTAAAGCTGTTATGAGGGTCCGTATTTCAGCAAATTCCAGCATTTTGTCGAAACGTGCTTTTTCGACGTTTAGAATTTTACCTTTCAGGGGAAGTATGGCCTGATTCTTACGATCCCTGGCTTGTTTAGCAGAACCACCGGCTGAATCTCCCTCAACCAAATAAAGCTCACACAAAGCCGGATCTTTTTCCTGACAATCGGCCATTTTCCCAGGCAATCCACCCAGGTCCAGAGCAGATTTACGTCGAGTTAGGTCTCTTGCTTTTCGAGCTGCAATCCTTGCTCTGCCGCCTTCGATCGCTTTAAGAGCAATTTTCTTTGCTACTCCAGGGTTCTCATCTAGATAAATTGAGAATCTTTCATTCATCAAATTTTCTACAAGCCCTTTGACCTCGGAATTACCCAGCTTTGTCTTAGTTTGTCCTTCAAATTGAGGATTTGAGATCTTAACACTGATAACTGCTGTCAAACCCTCTCGAATATCTTCACCTATCAAGCTCTCATCAAGTTCTTTATTTAAGGAACTTGCTTCAATGTATTTGTTCACACACTTTGTAAGAGCCGCTTTAAATCCTGCTAAGTGAGTTCCGCCTTCGATAGTATTAATATTATTTGCGAAGGTAAAAATATTTTCCTTATAACCATCATTCCACTGCATCGACACTTCAAGGTAAATTCCTTTAGCTTCAGCATAAAAATAGATGGGTTCATCGTTAAGTTTTGTTTTAGAACGGTTTAAATAATCAACAAACGATTTAATTCCACCATCAGAGAAAAACTCTTGGTTTTTTTCAGACCTCTCATCGACTAAAAATATTCTTATTGCTCGATTAAGAAAGGCTAATTCTCTAAGACGGTTAGAAATGGTATCAAAGCTAAACTCATGAATCTCGAACATTTCTTTATCAGGTTTGAATAATATCTTTGTTCCTGTTTTTTGACTAACTCCTATCTCTGTTACAGGCCCCTGAGGAACACCCTTTTCATATTTTTGAAGATAGACCTTACCATCACGTTTAACTTCAGCCTGACAAATTTCGGAAAGCGCATTAACAACAGAAACACCCACTCCGTGAAGGCCACCTGATACCTTATAGGCATCATTATCAAATTTTCCTCCAGCATGAAGAACGGTCATTACGACTTGGAGTGCAGATACTTTTTCAGTTTTGTGAATATCGACAGGAATCCCTCGACCATCGTCTTCTACTGTAATGGAGTTATCTACATGCACTGTAACAGTGATATTTTTACAGTAACCGGCCATGGCTTCGTCGATAGCGTTATCAACGACTTCCCAAATCAGATGATGTAAACCTCTTAAACCAGTATCACCGATGTACATTCCAGGGCGCTTTCGTACAGCCTCTAGTCCTTCCAAGACTTGAATAGCATCCGCACCATAACCTTTTCGAACTTCTGTCGTTTCGTTGTCTACAGGCATTTTTTTAAATTTCTATTTTAGGTTTTATTACTAAATCAGATTCTCATCGGCATCACCACACTGGTGTGATTAGGCCCATCAGAGGATCGAATAACCCCGGGATTTTGTTTTCCTCGAATTTCTAAAACAATCTTTTTTCCTTCCATCGTAGAGACTGCATCGATCAAATAGCGGGAATTAAAACCTATCTTAAATTGCTCGCCTTCATAATCGACATTGATTTCTTCACTCGCATCACCCAGTTCTGGACTTTGACTTGAAAGTTGCAAAACCCCTGGTGTTAAGCAAAAAGTAAGACTACGGGATTTATCTGATGACATCAAAGAAATTCGTTTAAGCGATGCTAGAAAGGCTTCTCGGTCGACCATAATAGTATTAATCGATTGATCAGGAATGATACGACGATAATCAGCGTATTTTCCTTCTATTAATCGCATTGATAGAAAGATATTATCTCTCTTAACAAAAAGCATTTTACCTCTGATAGTAACAAAAAAGTCCTCTTTACCCTCTGAGAGTAGCCTTCTAAGTTCATTCAATCCTTTACGCGGGACAATAATTCCCTCTTGAAACAACTTCCATGCGTTTTCATCAAATAGTGTCTCGGGGTTATCGACTAAGGAAAGACGGTGAGCATCTGTTGCTACCATTCTAAAAACTTTTTTGCTCTTTTGATCTCCCGAAGGCGGGTTCTCTAAAGTTTCAAAGTAAACACCATTAAGATGGTAACGCGCTTCGTCGGTAGAAGCGGCGTATAAAGTTTTGTCTAGCATAGCCATAACAGCTTGACCGTTCATTCGTACAAATTGTTGGTGTTCTTCAGAGGAAAAGCTAGGAATTTCGGGAAAATCTTCCGCAGGTAAACCAACAATATTGAAAACAGATTTATTGGCTTTGATCTCTAAACGATTGTTCTCTTTAGTTTGAAATTGGATCACAGTATCCGGAAGTTCTCGAACAATATCTAAAAGGCTTCTAGCTTTAACCGTTATCGAGCCAATTTCCATGATTTCTGCCGGTAAAACCGACTGAATTCCAACCTCTAAATCAGTCGCAGACAACGAAAGACCAGCTTTTTCAGTTTTTAAAAGCGCATTTGACAAAATAGGCATAGTTGTTCTTCTCTCAACAACGTTTTGTACACGTTGGAGTCCTAACAACATTTGGCTTTTCGAAATCTGCAGTTTCATGAATCCCCCAAAAATCTTCGTTATATTATCTTTATTCTTTCTATATAGATATATAGATCTATAGTAGTAGTAATTAGCATTGTTAATATGTTAATAACTCACCTAAGTCTTCAAAAACATTTACGATCCTCTTGTGGATAGCGTTGTTGATAACTTTTTAAAACCTGTGGATGAACTGTGGATAAAAAGTTATCAACAAGTTTTCAACAAACAATTAACAAACAATTAACAATGTTTTCAACATAGTTATTAACAGTTTGTAAGAATTTAAGCATACCGGTTTATCCACATATGGCAATAGTAACGTATATCAATTTTACCAGACAGACGGGTATTTTTTTAAAAAGACCTCCTCGAAAGTTAGTTGCCCAGCGCGATATCAAAGAAGGTAGGGCTTTTAACGAAACAAACCCTCAATTTTCGAAATGCTGATTTCGAGCTCTGGGTCCTTTTTAGATCTGCTCACGATCTCATTGACTCCATGAAGAACAGTTGTGTGGTGTCTATTTCCCATAAAAGTACCTATTTCTGGCAGAGACATCATGAGATGCTTACGAAGAAGGTACATACAGATCTGTCGAGGCACACTTAGATTTCTCGCTCGTTTATCCGATTTTAGTTCAGAGATTTTTAAACCAAAAGTTAGGGCCACGAGCTTCAAAATTCCATCAGGGGTTAACTCATGTCGCAATTTTGGAACCAAATCCCTCAAGGTGTGCTGTGCTAGATCTAGAGAAATCTTTGAATTATTTAATGAAGCATGGGCTTGGAGACGATGTAAAGATCCCTCTAATTCACGGATGTTAGAAGTGACATGAGAGGCAATATAATGGGCAACTTCATCAGGAAGTAATATTTTTTGCTCGTCTGCTTTATTTTTCAAAATAGCCACTCTGGTTTCAACTTCGGGCGGTTGAACATCCGCAACTAAGCCCCATTCAAAGCGGGTTTGAAGTCGATTTTCCAACCCTTGAATATCCTTAGGATACCGGTCTGAAGTAATAACGATCTGTTTTCTAGACTCATGAAGATAATTAAACGTGTAAAAAAACTCCTCTTGAGTTCTTTCTTTGCCAGCTAAGAAATGGATGTCATCGAGAAGTAAAACATCACACCCCGTTCGGTATTTTTCTCGAAACTCCCGCATTCGGTCGATGCGGATAGCCTGTATCAGTTCGTTGGTGAAAGCCTCGCTTGTTAGAAAGAGTATTTTCAAATTACTTTGAAATTTAGAAATCTCATAACCGATGGCTCGAAGAAGATGGGTTTTTCCAAGACCAGCACCGCCAAATATAAAGAGTGGATTATAGCATTGGCCGGGTTGTTTTGAGACCGCTTGGCAAGCAGCATGAGCGAATTGATTTGAGGACCCAATGACAAAAGTTTCAAAAGTGTATTTAGGATCAAATCTGCTGAAAGAGCTAAGGCTGATAGCGGACTCTTGAGTTGGAGCCGTCGGAGTTTTGAGAATTAAAAGCTCTACGCGTTTGGAGCTTAGAGCAAGATCGTTAAGAGCTGCTTTTAAGGGAGAAAGGCACTTCTCCTCAAAACTTTCTTTGGAAAATCTGTCCAAAAAGTGAATCTCTAAAGCATCGTCTCTTTCAAAAAAAGAGCTTGGTTCTACGAGAGAAGAGTAAACATGAGATGGGAGCGAGGTCTTTAAATGCGCTCTTATTTGGGTCCAGGAATTTGAAGCCATAGTATATAAAATCCATTTACCGAATTGAGTGAGTTAGCAAAGCCCCTATCTTTTGGCAACACACTCGAACCATATTTGCTAACTTAGTTTTCTTGACAAACGAGGGGGGTAAAGAATGACGACTTACCTTGGCTTGAAAGAGCCAGGTTAATTCTGAAAAAGAGAGGCTTAAAGGGGGCGGTTACACACAAGCCTTTTGACAGATATGCGTAAGGAAATAAAGAAAATTGACACGGGAGGCAGGAACCCATAATATGCTCCGGTTTAAACGTACGTATAAACTTAAGTAGGGGTTTAAAGTGAAAAGAACATATCAACCTAGTCGGATAAAAAGAAAGCGAACTCATGGTTGGCTCAAGCGAATGAGCCGTAAAGATGGAAGACTTCTTCTAGCTAGGCGTCGCCGTAAGGGACGTAAAAAACTTGTAGCGACTATTTCTGGAAAATAAGACTTTTGTTTTGAAGACCCAAGACCAACGAGAGACGCAGAGCCAAAAGTTGGCTAAACAGCTTAGATTAAAAAAGAAAAAAGATTTCCAGTTCTCGAAATTTAAGCGATTTAAGACCGATCTTTTTTGCTTTGTTTTTACTAAACAGGGCAAAGGAAGATTGGGAATATCGTTGTCGAAGAAAGTGTTAAGCTCAGCTGTTGCTAGAAACCGAATAAAGCGGCTCCTTCGGGAGGTTTTTAGAAGAAGAGCGGAAAACTTTCTACAAATAGATCTGAATGTTTTGGGGAGTGCCGGCCTTTCCAAGCACTGGAAATCATTAGACTATATTGTTGTAAGCCAACAATTTGAGGCTTTTGAGGGGTATCTAAAAGGAGCTAAGGCAGATGAGTAAGATCTTAAAAAGCTGGCCGGATTTGGTTGTTTTTTTTGCAAGAGGTATTCATCAGTTCTTTGCTTTTGGTGGCTGTTGTAGGTTTGAGCCCACCTGCTCTCACTATTTTGCGGGGGCTATTAAGAAAAAAGGATTGCTAGAAGGAACCTACTTGGGATTGAAGCGAGTGTTTAAGTGCCGCCCTGGGGGTGGATCTGGTTATGATTCGATAGGTGAAAGGTAGAGGTTATTTATGGCATCGCGGACTTGGTTAGCTGTCGCCTTAATGTTGTTGATTTGGTTTGGCTGGCTTCGATGGTTTGCTCCAGTTCCCGTTGAACAGAATCCAAAGAGTGCGGTTACCAATGCAGCTCAAACTTCAGAATCTAACCCTAAAGGGGCTCAAGTAAATAGTTCTTTGGCTGGAAATTCGCAGAGTTCGTCCGGGTTTGTTTCTGAGTTTAGTCCGGTTCCGCAAGTGGCTTCCAGCGAGTTTACTTCTTCCTCCCTAAGCGTTGTTTTTTCTGCGGTCGGCGGAAAGCTGATGTCGGCGAAACTGCCTAAGTACCACGAAACTATCGATAATAAATCTCCTTTAGTAACGCTTGTATCGCCTGAGAGGAGCTCACTAACAACAGCAGCGTTATTTTCAGACAATCAATTGGGTGGTTTTTCGAGGGGATTGTTTGAGGCCAAACAAGAGGGCAATTTATTTTCTTTTTCTAAAAAAACGAAAGAAGCTGTTTTAGTAAAAGAGTATCGCTTTTCTCCAGAGTCCAACTTTATAGACGTTAATTTTAAACTGACTTTCTTGAAGAACAACAAAAAGGAATGGGGCAATTTACTCATACCTGTAGGGACCCATGACGCAGAGACTTTTGATGCACAGGAGCCTTTAAAGTCATGGGAAGCGGTTTATTATCAAAATGATGAAATTAAGAGGATAACACTAGACAAGATACGGAGCGAAAATGATGTGGCGCATCAGGGACATACAGAATGGCTGGCTTTCGGAAACAGATATTTCTCAAGTGTTGTGATTAATCAAACACAACAGATCAATCCGGATGTTGTTATCAAAAAAACCGAAAGTTTTAATGGAGCCTATCTTCGATATCCGATTGTTTTAAAAGAAGGCCAAAAAGAGATTCAGTTTTCGTTTAAATTTTATTTGGGGCCGAAGGATTACAAAGAGCTTAGTAAAAGTCCCGGGTTAAAACAACTCATCGATTACGGCACGTTTACAGTTTTTGCCTATCCGCTTTTAGAGTTACTGAGATTTTTCTATAAATTTATTCATAACTATGGTGTGGCAATTATTCTTTTGACGATTTTGGTAAGGGTTTTATTTTATCCCTTGACCCAAAAGAGTATGAAGTCGATGAAAGCAATGCAAAAACTTCAGCCCAAAATTGCGGAACTTAAAGAAAAATATAAAGACGATCAAAAAAAGCTTAATGAAGAGCAAATGGCCCTATTCAAAACGCACAAAGTAAATCCGGCTGGAGGCTGTTTTCCAATGTTGATTCAATTGCCGGTCTTCATCGCTTTGTACGCGGTTTTAGGAAACTCGATTGAGTTATTTCATGCTCCATTTTTTGGTTGGATACACGATCTGTCGACAAAAGATCCATTTTACATCTATCCCGTTCTCATGGGGATTGCGATGTTCTTGCAACAGAAAATGACTCCGAGCGCTGGTATGGATCCTACTCAGCAGAAGATGATGTATTTTATGCCGGTTATTTTTACCTTCATGATGATTAACTTACCTTCCGGATTAACGCTTTATATTTTCGTAAGCACGATCTTAGGAGTTATTCAGCAAGTTTCCATGAAAGATAAGCAGGGAGTCGTTCCGCAACCGTCGTAATTATGTTGCGAAAGAACTTAAGTTTAGAGGACACAATATTTGCGTTAACCACGGGGACATTACCTACCGCAGTTGCTGTGCTAAAACTATCCGGACCTGAGGCTTTTTCAATTGCTGATAAACTTTTTGTTCCGAGCAGGGAACCATTCTCTAAAACTCGAAACATTTGGTTTGGAGATCTTCACTGCGTTGACGGAAAAAAAATAGATGACATTGTGGCGCTTTCTTTTGTGGGACCGAACTCCCACTCAGGCGATGACACCATTGAATTTCATTGCCATGGATCGGTAGCAATCATTAGGGCTCTTGAAAAAGAACTCTTATTTTTGGGGGCGCGGCCTGCCGAAAGAGGAGAGTTTTCTTATCGGAGTTTACTTAATGGAAAGCAAACCCCGGCCGATCTTGAAAATCTAGCCGACTTATTTAAAGCCGTTCACTCTGTGGATTTAGAGGCTGTTTACTCTAGGCGGGATGGCGGGCTTGAGAGAAAGGTAAACGATCTAAGAGCGCAGATGATCAAGCTTCAAGCGGTTCTAGATACGGCCGTCGATTTTGCCGAAGAGTACTCGGCGGTTTCTGAGCAAGCAGAACAACAAATTGACAAGCTTATTCATGAGTGTTCAGAGGTTACTCAAAGGTATTCACGATTTAAAAGCTCGAAAGCGCTCCCAAAAATTGCTTTGGTAGGGCGGCCCAACGCTGGAAAGTCTTCACTTTTTAATTCCATGTTGGGACGTTACCGTGCCATTGTTTCTGCTGAAGCTGGAACTACTAGAGACGTCATCGAAGAACAGATAGAAATTTTGGGGTCACCATGGATGATAGCCGATACCGCTGGAATTCGTTCAACTCCAAATGAAATTGAGAAACAGGGTATCGAGTTGGGTGCTGCGTTTTTGTCCAGCGCTTCGATTTGGATTTTGGTTGTCGATGGGACGCAAGGCATCACAGAAGATGAAAGGCTTCTTCTGAAGAAGTTTGAGTCGAGCCCCCATCTTATCTTTTGGAACAAAAAAGACCGTTCAGATTGGAGCCAAGAGCCTAAAGAACTTAGTTCAATTACGGTTCAGGGTTCGGTTTTAGGCGATAAGGGGATTGAACCCTTTTGGCTAGCGCTGGAAAATCAGGTGGAAGCTTTACGACTTTCTCACATGGGACCCACTCCAACCGCTATTCAATCAGCTAGGCTAGAAGGGGTAACAGAAACCCTAAAAGTACTGAAATCTCAAGTGTCTATGGGAATCCCTCCAGAGATTCTTGCGGAAACCAACCGAAAAGTTATGGTTAAGCTGGAAAATGTGGTAGGGAAAGTCGAAGTTGATGAGGTTTTAGGCAGAATTTTTAGTGATTTTTGTATCGGAAAGTAAAAATGTTCCACGTGAAACATTTTGATGTCATTGTCATCGGTGGAGGCCATGCTGGTTGCGAAGCCGCCCTATCGGCCGCTCGTATGGGGAGTTCTACCCTTCTTGTGAGTATGAACCCTGACAAAATTGCCGAGATGTCCTGTAATCCCTCTGTTGGGGGGGTGGGCAAAGGTCAATTGGTAAAAGAGATTGATGCGCTCGGCGGAGAGATGGGAAAAAATGCCGACTTCACAGGCATTCAATTCAAACGCCTTAATACCCGAAAGGGAAGCGCGGTCCAATCTTCTCGGTGTCAGGCTGACAAAAAGCAATACGCTCTAAGAATGCAAAAGATCATTAAGACCACCAAAAACCTAGAAGTGTTTCATGGTGAAGTAAAGGGTTTGCTCGTCGAGGGCTCTGCGATTCTGGGAATTGTAGTTCAAGATGCCTTGGGTGTGAAAGAGGAGGTTCGGGCTAAAGCCGTGGTGATTACTGCCGGCACCTTTATGAGAGCTATAATGCACACAGGGTTTGATAGATCAGAGGGGGGCCGATTTGGTGAAGCCCCCTCCCTAGGGCTTTCAGACTCTTTGAAAGAGCTTGGTTTTACTTTGCTCAGACTTAAAACTGGAACGCCCGCTCGGTTAATTGCTGAGAGTATCGATTTTTCGAAGATGGAGGAGCAAAGAGGTGACGATCCTCCCAGTAAATTTAGTTTTTGGGAAAGTGCTATTGCCCTTCCCCAAGTTCCCTGTTTCTTAAGCTTTACTTCTGAGAACACACATAATGTGATTAGGAACAATCTTCATCGATCCCCGCTCTACAGTGGCGAGATCAAAGGAATTGGTCCTAGATATTGTCCGTCGATAGAAGACAAAGTGGTAAAGTTTCCCGACAAACCAAGACACCAGCTATTTTTTGAGCCCGAAGCGCTAGATTCTAATTGGATTTATCCAAACGGAATCTCGACCAGTTTACCCGCCGATGTTCAAGAGCTTTTTATTAAAGCGATTCCAGGATGTGCGGAGGTAAAGATCGCAAGGTATGGCTATGCCGTTGAATATGACTGTATTGATCCTCGTCAATTAAAAGCATCTCTCGAATCCAAAAGCATAACCGGTTTGTTCTTGGCGGGACAAGTTAATGGTACCTCTGGATACGAAGAGGCCGCCGCACAGGGAATGCTTGCTGGAATTAATGCTGCGTTAAGAAGCCAAACTCGAAAGCCCTTCATACTGTCTCGAACAGAAGCTTACTTGGGAGTGATGATAGACGATCTTACTACTTTAGGGGTTAATGAACCCTACAGAATGTTTACTTCTAGAGCGGAATATCGGTTGTCGTTAAGAGAGGACAATGCCGATTTAAGATTGAGTAGCTATGCTGGGGACTTGGGATTGTTAAGTGAGGATCAGAAGGTTATTTTAAAAGAACGAATGTCGTCTATTGAACAGACTAAAGTATTTTTAAAGAAAACGTTCGTAAAACCGACTTCTTTGGTTTCTGAACTTTTTAAGAGCAAGGGCTTAAACCCAATTAGTCAGGCTCAGTCATTAGATGCATTAGTGAAAAGACCTGAACTTTCATTGTCTGAAGTGTTAGAGATCTCTGAGATCCAACCCCCAGTCAGTCTTAATCAAGCAACGGCTGAAACGATAGAGGTTGAAGTTAAATACGAAGGCTATGTGGCCATGCAACAGCAAGAAATTGAGCGCCTCAGAAAGCTACAGGGGATGATGATTCCTTCTGAATTAAAGTACGGGAGCGTTTCTGGCCTTTCAATTGAGATCAAAGAGAAACTAGAGAAATTTAAACCGACAACGTTAGCGGATGCTGCAAAGATCTCGGGAGTAACTCCGGCAGCTATGTCTGCATTGCTCTTTCACATTCGACAAAAAAGCGCGGCCACAGAAATAACATGTTAAAGGAAAAGTTTTTATCCCACTCGCCGAGTATCTCTAACCTCTCAAAGTTAGATCCCCGAGAACTTGAACTTTATGAGAGCCATTTTTCACTGCTAAAAAACTGGAACGAGAGGATGGCGCTGGTTTCGAAAAAGAGTATCGAAAAATCGTTTGCTACACACTACATGGACAGCATTTTTATCTCTGACTTTGCAGAATCTAAAAGAAAAGAGAGAGAGGTCTATGATCTTGGGACTGGCGCCGGCTTTCCTGGTGTGGTCTACGCGATTCGATATCCAAAGGCTAAAGTGACATTATTTGAACGCAGCCTTAAGAAGCAGACATTTCTTTCGGCTGTTCTTACTAGCCTAAATATAGATAACCTTACTCTCTTGGGGGATATGCTTGCTGAAAAACGAAAGGGATTGTTTTTGGCAAGAGCGGTTCTTCCGCCACCCGAGCTTTTTAAGTTTATGTCTAAAAGAATGACAGAAGGAAGTACCCTCATAGTTAATGTGGGAGGAAGTCGCGAACCCTTAAATCCCCCGATGGAATTTTTAAAAACCGGAGAGCTCTGCTATGAGCTTCCCATGGAGAGCGGTGGCCGAAGAGTCGAAAGTTTTGACTTCGTTCCACGTGGAACAAAATAGTCGGTTTTTTGTTCCACGTGGAACAGTACTTAAAGGGAGCTGGTATAGAAGTTTTCTTGGTGGCTCACTTGACAGTCTTTCTTGTCTTCAAATGGCTCAATGCCCCAAAAATCAAGTGGGCGAAATAAATTTTTATTGTAAAAAATTTTGTACACTAAAAAAAAATATGATAGAAATATCAATCACATAATCTAATTTTAATCCGAAAAAATTTATGGCAAATATCATAGCAATTGCAAATCAAAAGGGTGGCGTCGGGAAAACCACAACAGCAGTGAATCTCGCGGCATCCGTAGCAGCGGCAGAAAAAAAAGTTTTATTGGTTGACCTGGATCCTCAAGGAAATGCCTCAAGTGGTTTAGGTTTAGATAAGGCGCTTTTTCCCGATAAAAACATTTATCACGTTCTTATTGATGAGCTGCCAATTCGAGAAGCGATCTATCCTACAGGGCTTGAATTTTTAAAAGTTTGTCCTTCTGACAACAATCTTAGCGGAGCCGAAATTGAATTAGTTCAGGCTATCGCTAGAGAGCTAAGACTAAAAAATGCGTTCGAAGAGTTGGAAAGATCTGAAGGGATTAAGTTCGATTATATTTTTATCGATTGCCCACCATCTTTAGGTCTTTTGACTTTGAATGCTTTGACAGCTGCAAATTATTATTTGATTCCCCTGCAGTGTGAGTACTATGCGATGGAGGGGCTCGGGCAGTTCCTTCACACAGCAGAACTTATTCGTAAGGGGCTTAATAAAAAGCTTCAGCAGTTAGGTATCGTTCTTACGATGTTCGATTCAAGAAATAATTTATCTCGACAGGTTGTTACAGAGGTAAAAAGTCATTTCAAGAGCACCGTTTTCGATACGGTCATTCCAAGAAATGTGAAATTAAGTGAAAGTCCCAGTCATGGTAAGCCGGTTCTTCTTTACGATATTAGCTCGACTGGTTCCCAAAGTTATTTGAATTTGGCGCAGGAGGTTATAAGGCGTCTTGAGGGTGGGGATAAGGCGGTTGAAAAAATCGAGACCAAGATTTTAACTGAAGAAGTCATTTCAGACGAGCTTCCTGAAATTCCAATTGAAGTTTTAAACGACATCGGACCAACAGAAAAGAAAGGCGTAGAATATGGCAACCCTTGATATCGACAGAAAAAAACCACTTGGAAGGGGTCTTGCTTCTTTGATCCCTGAGGCTCAAGGCCCTGAAGGGACATTGCCCGGCGTGCAGCTAAAGAAAGATTTATTCTTCTGTGACATAGAAAAAATAGTTCCCAACACCTATCAGCCGAGAAAAATTTTTCAGAAAGAGGCGCTTGATGAGCTCGTCGAGTCGGTACGGGTTCATGGCATAATTCAACCGCTGGTCGTTAGGCAAAAAGACGGCCGATATGAACTTATTGCTGGAGAGCGTCGATGGCGAGCTGCTCAACGCGCCGGATTAAAACAGGTTCCGGTTGTGGTAAAAGAAATCGATGGAGATCAAGCCTCTTTGGAAATGGCTATTATCGAAAACATTCAAAGAGAAGATCTTAATTGCATCGAAGAGGCCATTGCGTACCAGCAATTAATGGATGAGTTTCAATTGTCTCAAGAAGACATTGCTACACGAGTCGGAAAAAATCGGGCTACTGTCGCGAACACTTTGCGACTTTTAAAGCTGCCTGCTGTCATTCGCGAAGATATCACAGCCGGAAAAATTACGATGGGTCATGCTCGAGCCCTTCTTTCTTTGGAGAAGGCAGAGGATCAATTAGCCGTTCGAGAATTGATCGTAAGAAAAAAGCTGTCCGTTCGAGAAACGGAGCGTAAAGTAAACGAGGTATTAAGAGATAACGCAAATGGGCCAAATAATGCGGAGCGCCCAGAAAGTGTTCACATTCGAGCTTTAGAAGACGATTTGAAGCGAGTTTACGGAACAATGGTAAAAATCATTGGAAACGAGACAAAAGGGCTCATTCAACTTAGCTACGCATCGCGTGAAGACTTGATGCGCCTAGCAGATGAGTTAAAAGGTGAAAATGTTCCATCGCCGACCGGATCCATTTGACCTACCGCTGGTTAGCCACGAAGTTACGGTAGTTCTTCAAAAGGGGTGTCACCTGGAAGGGCGACTTCAATTTGAAGGAACTGCCCGTATCGATGGGAGTTTTAAAGGAGAAATTTTTACTCCTGACATTCTCATTATTGGGGACGATGCACAAGTTTCGGGGCAAATTGAGGCGGATGTAGTTGTAATTTCAGGACATTTTTCGGGCGATGTTTACGCCACTCAGAGGGTTGAAATTCAGGCTCCGGCCGTTGTTCGCGGCACGGTTCAAACGGCCATTCTTCAAATTGAAGAGGGGGCTGTGTTTGATGGAAAGACCAAAATGCTCGGGCCCCTTTCGGGCCGTCCTAGACAAGAAGCACCAAATTAACGACTAAGATCCCAAAAATACTGCGCAAAAACTCATCCCCTTTCTTGACACGCCTGCGCTTGGGCTGTAAATCAAAGCAACTGAAACTGCCACAACAATGTCAATAGAGGGTTGTCATGGAAGTTATGGAAGGGCTGGTCTTAGATAAACAATTCGGGATCGAATTTGTTATTCAGCTTGCCTTATTTCTATCAAGCTTTGCCGTCATGAAAATTTTGGTTTTCAAACCATTAATTGAACTTTTTCATATTCGAGAACACAAAACTCACGGATTCAAAGAAGAGGCTGAACAGACCAAACATAAAGTGGCGAAGTTAAAAGAAGACTATGAGGCTTTTATCAAGGCTGAGCACAAAAAAAATTCTACTTGGCTTGAGGAAGAAAAGAAAAAAATAACTGACGAAGAGCAAAAAATAGTTCAAAGCGCCAGAGACGAAGCCTCAAAAAGGTTAGAGGATTTAAGAAGACAGATCGGAACCGACACGACAAAGGCGCGTACAGAATTGACCCCAATGATTTCGGATTTTGCTAGTCGAATTGCGAGCAAGTTAATAGGAAAAGCGGTCAACATTACCGGAGATAAGGTTGATTTAAAAAAAAACAAAGCTGAGCGTCCGGTGGTGCAAGGATAACGATGGAAACTAGTGTTGTTATAGCAAGCGTTCTCAATTTTAGTGTAATGGTAGGTATTTTTGTTTTTTTTGGCAGAAAACCATTTGCAAGCTTTTTGGTCTCGCGATCAGAGGCGGTAAAAAAAGCCATTGATGAAGCTGAGAAGCTGGTGCAAGAAGCTCGACAGGAATTGCTTACTTGGGAGAGCAACTGGAGGCAGGCCCATTCACATGCTGAACAGGATAAAAATAATGGTGTTGCCAGCCTGAAAAGATTTAAAGACAAGACCTTATTTGAAGCTACTCACGAAGCAGAAAGAATAAAAAAAGAAGCCGAGCTCTTGAGCTCCGGAGAAATTTTAAAAGCAAAAAAAGGGCTGCAAACTGAAGCGATAGAAAGAAGTGTAGAGCTTGCGGAGCTTTATTTGGGAGAACATTTACCGGCACAAGAAAAACACAAGCTTGTGACCGAGTTTGTAGGTTTGGTAGGCCATGGCACAAGATAAAGTTTCACAGCGATATGCAAAGGCAATTTTTGATTATTTAAAAGACGAGGCAAAGGCTCGCACTCTTATTTCTGAACTTAAAGAGTTTGCTTTCATTTTAGAGGGCCACAAAGAACTCACTTTCGTTCTTACTAGCCATGTGTATTCAGAAGCCGAAAGAAACTTGATTGTTGAGGATTTAGTTTCAAGGGCCAAGCTTTCTGTTGAGGCCAAAAAAGTTTTGTTAGTTCTTTGTGTTGCCAAACGATTAGACCATGTGGCTTCCATAGCTGAGCGACTCCAGCTTATTGTATTGGAATCTGCCAATGTGGTTTCTTTAAATGTCGAAACAGCAACTAACTTAGAAGCGAACGAAAAAAAGAAAATAGAAGAAAAATTTCGGACGATTTTAGGAAAAAAAGTAGAAGCTAGGTATAAAGTGGACCCCACTTTAATCGGCGGTATTAAAGCTACTGTCGGGGGAAGAACTTACGATGGTTCATTAATGGGCTGGTTACATAGCTTCGAAGAAAATTTAATATCGGGTTAATTGGAGGAAACATGCAACAAATTCGCGCTGATGAAATTAGTGAAATTATACGAAAGCGAATAGAAGATTTTGATAAAGAGGTTCAAGTTGCAGAAACTGGAACTGTTCTTAATGTTGGTGACGGGGTTGCTCGAATTTATGGGCTCCAAGGGGCCATGGCCGGAGAGATGGTTGAGTTCCCGGGCGGCCTATATGGTGTGGTTTTAAATCTTGACGAAGAGAGTGTCGGGGTTGCGGTGTTTGGTGATGTTGCTGCAGTCAAAGAAGGCAATATTGTCAAAAGAACCGGAAGAATCTTGCAAGTTCCAGTGGGTGAGGCTCTTGTAGGAAGAGTTGTTGATGCTTTAGGGCAACCGATTGATGGAATGGGTGCTCTTAACTCTAAAGAATTTAGAAACGTTGAAATTAAAGCCCCTGGTATTGTTAAGCGACAATCAGTTAGGGAGCCGTTACAAACCGGCATTAAAGCTATTGATGCCATGGTTCCAATTGGTCGTGGTCAACGAGAACTTATTATTGGTGACCGACAAACGGGTAAAACCGCAGTTGCAATCGACACCATCATTAACCAAAAAGGCCAAGGTGTATTTTGTATCTACGTAGCTATCGGGCAAAAAAACTCAACAGTAGCGCTAGTTGTAGATAAGCTAAGGGCTGCTGGAGCAATGGATTACACGATTGTAGTTTCTGCCACTGCCAGCGCTTCTGCCCCCCTTCAGTACATCGCTCCTTATGCGGGCGTAACAATGGGTGAGTGGTTCCGAGATAATGGTAAGCATGCCTTGATAGTTTATGACGACTTAACAAAACAAGCAGCAGCTTATCGTCAATTGTCGCTCTTGTTGAGACGGCCACCCGGTCGGGAAGCGTATCCTGGAGATGTGTTTTATATCCACAGCCGGTTATTGGAGAGGGCCGCTAAACTCAGCGATAAAGAAGGTGGCGGAAGCTTAACTGCTTTGCCTATCATTGAAACTCAAGCTGGCGACGTATCAGCTTATATTCCAACCAATGTGATTTCAATTACTGATGGCCAGATTTTCTTAGATACCGATCTGTTTTACTCAGGGGTTCGACCTGCCATTAACGTAGGTTTATCAGTGTCGCGGGTGGGCGGTAGCGCTCAAACAAAAGCGATGAAAGCTATTGCGGGTAACTTGCGATTGTCGCTAGCTCAGTACAGAGCAATGGCCGCATTCGCACAATTTGGATCCGATCTTGATAAAGCTACTCAAGATCAGTTGGCCCGTGGCGAGCGTATGGTTGCAGTCTTGAAGCAAGGGCAGTATGTCCCTCAGCCCGTAGAGAAACAGGTTGTGATTATTTACGCTGGAACAAACGGGTACCTAGACAAGATTCCCACTTCTCGAGTGGGCGCTTATGAAAAAGAACTATTCGATTTTGTTGAGCAAAAGTATCCGAAGCTTTTTGAAGACATTCGAACGAAAAAAGCGATCGATGACCAAGTCAAACCAGTGCTTGTTAAAGCATTAGAGGAATTTGGGGCAAGTTTCGCTTAATGAGAAGGTACCATGGCAGATCGTAAGGAAATACGAAAGCGGATTAGCTCAGTCCAAAACACTCGCCAGATCACTCGGGCGATGAAAATGGTGGCTGCTGCTAAGCTAAGACGAGCACAAGAGGCCATTCTCAACACCAGACCTTTTGCCTATCGAATCTACTCCATTTTGCTTTCTCTATTTAAAAAAGAAGGTATTCAACATCCCCTTCTTGTTAGCCGAGAAGAAAAAAAGATTAGATTAGTCGTGGTGGCAGGAGATCGAGGTCTTTGTGGATCTTATAACGCGAGCGTGTTTAAAGAGGCGCAACGATTTATTAAGTCGAAACAGGCCCAAGGGATCGAAGTCACACTTGATGTTATCGGCAAAAAAGCGAATGATTTTTTCAAGAAAAGACAGCCCATAGCAACGTATCATGAAGGGCTTCTCGCCAAAGTAACCTACGCTAAGGCGGTTCATATCGCGCAAGAGATACTAAATGCGTACTTAAAAGAAGAGTTTGATGCCATTTATTTGGTCTACAATGAATTCAAATCTGCTATTCAGCAAAGAGTCACTGTTGAGAGATTGATACCCGTGGCCACAGAAGTGCCTGAGGGAGTCGTCGGAATATTAAAAGTTGGAGAGGACGAACGATTTAAAAACTACATATTCGAACCTTCCAAGGAAGAAATATTAAACGAAATTGTACCCAAACACTTTTATATGCAGTTTTTCCGTTGCGTGCTGGAATCAGTTGCCAGTGAGCATGGGGCTCGAATGTCAGCCATGGAGAATGCTTCCAAGAATGCATCTGAGATGATTGAGGACCTCACTTTGCTCTACAACAAAGCACGACAAGCAGCGATTACAAAAGAGCTGATGGAAATTGTAGGTGGCGTGGAGGCCATGAAATAAAGGATTTTTTAGTTTTAAGGAGAAACACAAATGGCGTCGGTAGAAAACTTTGGACAAATTACACAAGTTGTAGGGCCTGCAGTGGACGTAGCTTTTGCTCCAGGACACCTTCCTCCAATTTACAATGCACTTAAGCTCTCAAATCCCAGTTTGGGAAAAGAGACTGAGAACCTAACTCTCGAAGTAGCACAACATCTTGGAGATGGTGTTGTTCGTTGTATTGCGATGGATTCTACAGATGGGCTAATCCGTGGCATGAAAGTTCGAGATACCGGATCTTCAATTCAAATGCCTGTGGGGCGAGAGGCGCTAGGAAGAATTCTGAACGTGATCGGTGAACCTGTAGATGAAATGGGACCTGTTAAAGCAAAAAAACATTATTCCATTCACAGAGAGCCGCCCACATTTGAAGAGCAAAGCACTTCGGTTCAAATGCTGGTTACCGGAATTAAAGTGGTGGACCTTTTGGCGCCCTATGCAAAAGGTGGAAAGATTGGTCTCTTCGGAGGCGCCGGCGTCGGCAAAACGGTTATCATCATGGAGCTCATCAATAATATCGCGCAACAACATGGTGGTCTCTCCGTTTTTGCCGGCGTAGGAGAAAGAACTCGTGAAGGAAACGATCTTTGGATGGAAATGAAAGAATCTGGCGTTATCGATAAGACAAGCCTTGTCTATGGTCAGATGAATGAGCCACCTGGAGCGCGCTTAAGAGTTGCTTTGTCCGCTCTGTCTTCAGCTGAGTATTTTCGAGACGAAGAAGGACAAGATGTTCTTCTCTTCGTCGATAACATCTTCCGATTTACTCAAGCGGGTTCTGAAGTGTCTGCGCTATTGGGCCGTATTCCCTCAGCCGTAGGATACCAACCTACTCTTGCAACGGAGATGGGACAGCTTCAAGAACGCATTACGACAACTAAAAAAGGCTCGATTACGTCGGTGCAAGCGATTTACGTTCCTGCCGACGATTATACCGATCCAGCTCCAGCGACTGCGTTTGCTCACTTAGATGCGACAACCAACCTGTCTCGCCCAATCGCTGAAAAAGGAATTTATCCTGCAGTGGATCCTTTGGCTTCAACGTCACGACTTTTAACACCCGAAGTTGTCGGGGAAGAACACTATGCTGTTGCGCGGGAAGTCCAAAGAATTCTGCAACGATACAAAGACCTGCAAGATATTATCGCAATTCTTGGTATGGACGAATTGTCGGAAGAAGACAAAGTGACTGTAGCTCGCGCAAGAAAGATTGAGCGCTTCTTATCTCAGCCGTTCTTCGTGGCAGAACAATTCACTGGAAACCCAGGAAAATACGTTGAGGTTAAGGATACCGTAAAAGGATTTAAGGAAATTATCGATGGTAAACACGACGATCTTCCTGAGCAAGCCTTCTATATGGTTGGAACCATTGAAGAGGCGATGGCGAAAGCTGAGCAACTTCGAGGTAAGTAATTCATGCTTAAACTAGACATTGTGACTCCAACGAAAAAGCTAGTCGAAGGAGCTACTGCGGACAACATTAAGTTGCCGGGAGCCAAAGGCGAGCTAGAAATTTTGGATGGACACACAGATCTGTTAACACTGTTAAAGACAGGACCCTTGGTATTTACCAAAGACGGTAGAGAACGTAAGTTTGCTATTAGTTACGGTTTCGCTGAAATCAGAAATAACAAGGTCTTAGTTCTTGCAGATACCGTCGAAGAGTCAAAGGATGTTGATAAAGCTCGGGCTCAGACAGCTCAGAAACGAGCTGAACAGGCTTTGATTGGTATTTTAAGTGATCCTGATTTTAGAAAACAACAACTTAAGTTAGAACGCGCCTTAGTCCGACAGCAGATTTCCCATTAATGCTGATGGATGAAGTAAAAATAAAAATTAATGAAATTTTTCATAGTATCCAGGGCGAAAGTCTATTAGCTGGGAAGCCCACGGCATTTATCCGAACATCCTATTGCAATCTCCGTTGCACTTGGTGCGATACTAAATATGCCTATTGGGAAGGGACCCTAATGACCGTCCCTGAAATCTTAGAAAAAATAAAACCGTTTGAAACTCAATATGCCTGTGTAACCGGTGGTGAGCCCTTAAGTCAGCGAGGGACTTTAGAGTTGTTAAACGCACTCATCAAAGCGGAATACATTGTCTCTTTGGAAACGAACGGCAGTTTCTCTGTCAAAGATGTCCCTCAGGAAGTCATTAAAGTCATTGATATTAAGTGCCCCGACAGCGGCGAATCTGAAAAGATGGCCTGGGACAATTTTGATCTGGTCCAAAAACAGGATCAGTTCAAGTTTGTTGTCGCTTCCCAAAAGGATTTTGAATGGGCGCAAGATATTTGTCACAAAAACCGCCTTCATGAGCGGTGCACTGTTCTCTATTCTCCAGCCTTCGGATTGGTAAAACCCGCCGAATTAGCCGGTTGGATTTTGTCGGCTAAGGCACCCGTAACTCTTCAGACTCAACAACATAAAGAGATCTGGGGAGAGGACCAACGAGGGGTTTAGGGTTCATATCCTAGAAATTTCGCTACCGTGCAGATTGCCTAACCCCCCTTTTTCTATTACAAATTCAAGTAACTATGGCCTCAGTTTCTCATACAACCCCAAAGCCGGAGTGGCTTAAAATTCGTCCCCCAGGTGGCGAAAATTATTCACGTATTAAAGAGCTGTTAAGAGGTTTGAAGCTTCATACGGTGTGTGAAGAAGCTCGTTGTCCCAATGTAGCTGAGTGCTGGGGTGGGGGAACTGCCACCGTAATGCTGATGGGTGATACCTGCACGCGGGCTTGCCGGTTCTGCCATGTCAAGAGCGGAAACCCCAAAAGAGAATTGGACGCTAATGAACCGGTTAACGTGGCTTCGGCAATAGCGGAATTAAAGCTCAGGTACGTGGTTTTAACTTCAGTCGATCGAGATGATCTTGCTGATGGTGGAGCCGATCATTTTGCTCGAACTGTCGAGGAAATAAAAAAGCGACGTCCTGAGACCTTAGTAGAGGTTTTAATCCCTGATTTTCAAGGGAACGAAAAAAGTATCGAGCGTATTTGTCTTTCGGGTGTGGATGTCATTGCTCACAATATCGAAACAGTAGAAAGACTTACTTCAACAGTCCGTGATAGGCGGTGCGGATATCAGCAGTCGTTGGACGTCTTAAAGAAGGTCAAAGAGTACTTCCCTAAAATTTACACCAAATCATCAGTGATGGTGGGTTTGGGTGAATCCAGGGAAGAAATTTTCAAGGCGATGGATGATTTGCGAGCTGCTGGAGTTCAGATTGTGACTTTTGGGCAGTATTTGAGACCTACGACATGGCACTTGCCCGTCGAAGAATATGTTCATCCAGATGTTTTTAAAGAGTATGAAAAAGTCGGACTAGAGAAAGGGTTTCTCTGCGTTCCATCGGGACCGCTCGTAAGAAGTTCTTATAGAGCCGCTGAAAAGTTTCTTGAAGGATTATTGCGTTCGAGGGCCAACTAACTATGCAATCGGGAACAGATTTAATGAAGAAAAAAATAAAAAACCAAGCGACCAAGTCAGAAAAAGCGCCGATGAGTTGTTCTGTTCTAAGGGAAGATTGTTTCCGGCTGATGAACGAAGATGGTACGGTAGATCCTAAAGCGGATCCGAAACTAGATAAAGAATTACTTCTCAAAATGTATCGAAATATGGCCTTAACTCGAGCCTTTGATGAAAGAGGCATGATGCTTCAACGACAGGGTCGAATCGGATTTTATGTCCCCTCGTTTGGTCAAGAAGCGATTCAAACGGGCACGGCAGCAGCACTAGTAGAAAAAGATTGGGTTTTTCCTTCTTATCGTGAGCCTGGGATCTTCCTGTATCGAGGAGCTGGAATTTACGAGATGTTGTGTAACTTGTGGGGCAATCAAGGAGATCTTTCCAAGGGCAGACAAATGCCGGTCCATTATAGTTTTCCCAAGATTAAAATGTTTAGCGTTTCAAGTCCCATAGCAACCCAACTGATTCAAGCGGTCGGAGCCGCGATGGCTTCCAAAATTTCTAAGACGAAAGAAGTGGCTATCTCCTACTGTGGCGATGGGGGAACCTCGGAGAGCGACTTTCACACAGGGCTTACTTTTGCGGGAGCTTATAAAGCGCCGTCAGTTTTTATTGTGACAAACAATCAGTATGCCATTTCCGTCCCACTCTCTAAGCAGACGGGAGCAAAAAAACTGGCTGATAAAGCAATCGGTTATGGGATGCCTGGAATAGCAGTCGATGGAAACGATATTTTAGCTGTTTATCAGGCCACCAAGGAAGCGGTAGATAGAGCCAGGCGAGGAGAGGGCCCCTCTTTAATTGAGTGTGTAACGTTCAGAATGGGTCCGCATTCTTCTTCTGATGATCCGACAAGATATCGGGATGAAAAGTTGTATCAAGCCTGGGCAAAGCGAGATCCCATCAAGCGGCTTAGAACCTATTTGGAAAGCAAAAAAATTTGGGATGAAAAGAAAGAAAAAGCTCTTCAAGAGGAGTTAAAGAAAAAGTTAGCGGAAGCTGTTGAGCGAGCCGAAGCAGAGCCACCTCCCGATCCTATGGATCTCTTCGAGGATGTTTACGCTGAACTAACCCCGCAACTTAAAAAACAGAAGGAAGAACTTCTGCAAGAAGTTCAACTTCGTGGGCAGTTTGAAAACACTAGTGAGGCATTTCCACTTTAAGAGGAATTTATGGCGAATTTAACTTTGGTACAAGCGGTTCGAGATGCGTTGATGTGTGAGATGACTCACGATTCAAGAGTTGTTCTAATGGGTGAAGACGTGGGCGTAAACGGTGGCGTTTTTAGAGCTACTGAAGGGCTTCAAAAAGAATTTGGCGAAGAGAGAGTCATGGATACGCCACTTAATGAAAGTGGAATCATCGGAATGGCCATGGGAATGGCTGTTAATGGATTAAGGCCCGTACCTGAAATTCAATTTATGGATTTCATTTATCCTGCATTCGATGAGATCGTGAGCGAAGTTGCAAAAATAAGGTACCGTAGCGGAGGGGGATTCACCTGCCCTATGGTGATTCGAACTCCTTACGGTGGAGGAATTCGAGGCGGACACTATCACTCTCAAAGTTCAGAGGCCTATTTTATTCACACGCCAGGACTCAAAGTGGTTGTTCCATCAAATCCCTACGATACCAAAGGGCTTTTGATTAGCTCCATCAGAGATGAAGATCCTGTGATGTTCTTGGAGCCCAAGAGAATTTATCGTTCGATCAAAGGAGAGGTTCCTGAGGAAAGTTATACCGTTGAATTGGGCAAGGCCTCCGTGGTTCGACCGGGGAAAGACATTACGATTTTATGCTGGGGGGCTATGGTTCCTGTCTGCATGAAGGCCGCTGAGTTGTGCGAGCCTCGAGGTGCGGACTGCGAAGTCATTGATCTAAGAACATTAGTTCCTTTAGATGAAGAGACCATTTTAGAATCTGTGAAAAAAACCGGCCGAGTTGTGATTGTGCACGAAGCGCCTAAAACCTGTGGGTTTGGCGCTGAACTATCTGCGCTTATTAACGAAGAAGCGATTTTGTATCTTGAAGCCCCAATTGTAAGGGTGACTGGACTAGACACTCCGTTCCCCTACACATTGGAGCACATTTATATGCCAGATCCGGAGCGAGTTGCTTTGGCTGTGGGTAAAGTAAAAAATTTTTAGAGGGAAAACAACATGGACTTTAAATTACCAGATATCGGTGAAGGTGTTCACGAAGGTGAAATTGTTAAGTGGTTAGTGAAAACCGGCGAGGCTCTTGAAGCCGATCAACCCATGGTAGAGGTGATGACCGATAAAGCGACTGTGGAAATCCCTTCGCCAGTGGCTGGAACCGTTTCAGAGCTTTTAGCTAACGAAGGACAAACAATTGAAGTGGGGAAAGTGATTATTCGGATCGCAGAAGCTGGGAAGGCAGCGGCTTCTAAACCTGCACAAAAAACAGAGCCCAAAATTGCCAGCGTTCCACCTGCTTCAATTTCGGCAAAGTCTTCAGAAAGAATAGTTGAAGCTGTGGTGGCAAGTGAAGAGCCCCTACCCTACCATATCCTTGCTACGCCAGCGACACGGAAACTTGCGAGAGATTTGGGTGTTGATCTTAAAACTGTAAAAGGCACAGGACTTCAAGGGCGAGTCACTAAAATGGATGTGCAGTTGGCGTATGAAGGGCATCAAGCTGCGACGCCAAGAACATCTCATACTTCGGTGGCGGTCACTGCAGCTCCGGTGGCTCAGAGAGCGAACGTGCCGGCCGTGGCAAGGGGCGCTTTACAAGTAGTTCCTTTAAAAGGGGTAAGAAAGAAAATTGCAGAGTCGATGTCCTATTCCAAACATACGGCAGCGCATTTTACTTACGTCGAAGAAGTGGACATGTCAGCGGTGGTTAAGTTAAGAGCCGCAGCCAAAGAGGAAGCAGAAAAAAGAGGCGTTAAATTAACTTACTTGCCTTTCATCATTAAGGCCTTAATTCCAGCCCTAATGGAATTTCCTTATCTCAATTCCTCCTTGGATGACGAGAAGCAGGAGATTATTTTAAAAGGTGATTACAACATCGGTGTCGCCACCGACACGCCTAATGGGCTCATGGTTCCAGTCATTAAGGCAGCTGATCGGAAGACCATTTGGGAGTTGGCCACAGAAATTCAGTTGTTGTCTGAAAAAGCAAGAACTGGAAAGATTGCACTCGACGACATGAAAGGTGGAACATTTACTGTGACGAACGCCGGCTCTATCGGAGGGGTCTTGGCGACGCCAGTGATCAATCATCCGGAGGTCGCCATTCTCGGGGTCAATGCCATAAGAAAACGTCCGGTTGTGAAAGATGATCAGATTGTGATTGGCGATGTGATGTTCCTTTCGATGTCGGTTGACCACAGGGTTGTGGATGGTGCTGATGCTGCTAGGTTTATGAACCGGCTTATTTACTTTTTATCTGAACCCTCAAGATTGGTGTTTGCATGAAATCATTTGATGCTGTTGTGATTGGTGCCGGCCCCGGAGGCTATCCGACCGCTATTCGGCTTGCACAATTAGGAAAAAAAACCGCTATCATAGAGAAAGAAAACTTTGGTGGGGTTTGTTTGAATGTAGGATGCATTCCTTCAAAGGCTCTGATCTATGGCAGTTCTCAGTACTGGAAGATGAAAAATGAAGCGGAGGAGATTGGGATAAGCGTCAAAGGCGTCGACTGTGATCTGGCCAAAATGCAGGACTGGAAGCAAGGGGTGGTTAAGAAACTGACGACTGGAGTTCAGGGGCTGTTGAAAGCTAATGGTGTTGAGATCATTAAAGGGACTGCAACTTTCAAGGATAGCAAAACCCTAGAGGTGGCAAGTCAGTCAGGAAAAGAGACGATAACTGCGACAAGTTTTGTAATTGCAACGGGCTCTCGAGTTGCACAGATTCCAATCCTTCCCTTCAACGGGAAAAACATTGTGAGCTCTACAGAAGCCCTCTCGTTAAGAGAAGTGCCCAAAGAGATGGTGGTGGTGGGTGGTGGCTTTATTGGCATTGAAATTGGAACGGTTTACGCGAAACTTGGATCGAAAGTCACTATTGTTGAAGCCCTTGATCAGCTATTGTCTACTGTCGACAATGAGCTTGTGGCGCTGGTTCAAAAGAAGATGAAGCATTTTGGTATCACGGTTCACACTGGGGCTAAAGCACTCGGAATCAAAGAAAAAGAGCCTTTAAAAGCCAAAAAACTTAATTTGGAGATTGAAACCAAAGACAAAAAAACCCAGACGGTTTCGGCCGATGTGATATTGGTTTCCGTGGGAAGAAGTCCAAACTCCGACAACATGGGCCTTGAGAAACTTGGAATCAAGATGGACCCACGAGGAAATATTCTGTCGAATAATCAGAGTATGACTAACGTATCTAACATCTATGCAATTGGTGATGTGGCCGGAGCGCCTCAGTTAGCGCATAGAGCGACGATGGACGGGCTTTTAGTTGCAGAGACTATTTCAGGAAAGCGGACCTATAAAGATTACAAAACGGTTCCTTGGGCAGTTTTCTGTGATCCTGAAATTGCAGTGGCGGGATTGACAGAAAAAGAGGCTACTGAAAAAGGATTTAAAGTTAAGGTCGGGCGTTTTCCTTTTGCGGCATCAGGTAAGGCTCTTGCTATGAACGAATCTGAGGGGATGGCGAAGATTGTTATCGACGAAAAAACGGAGGCCATCCTAGGTGTTCATATAGTCGGTCCTGAAGCTTCCAATTTGATCGCAGAAGCCGCTTTAGCCATTGAAATGGGAGCCACTGTCGAGGATTTAGTAAGGACGATTCATACGCACCCCACGCTGCCTGAGGTGATGCCGGAAGCTGTTGAAGCGGCCTTCTACAAGGCCATTCACATTTACAAACCGAAGCGAGGATAGAGTGCCGATAGCTTTTTTTGAAATCGATGACCGCGGGATTAGCGATTATAATGACACTTACTACTCGCAGTTGGATGTGGTTCATCAGAAAAAGCAAAACGAATATTTTCCCGATAGATTAATCCTCGTTGAGCATCCTGAGGTTTATACCTTTGGTCGAAAAAGCAAGGGACTCATTCCTTGGAAACTTAAAAATGCTTTTGCGATCGAGCGCGGCGGAGAGGCTACATTTCACAACGTTGGACAGTTGGTGTGTTATCCCTTGTTGACTTTGCGAGCGAAAGAAAAGGATGCCCATCTGCATTTGCGAAGGCTTGAGGAAACCATTATCCAACTGTTGAAAGAGTTTGGAATAGCTGCCGAAAGACGAGAAGGTGCAACTGGGGTTTGGATTTCTGGAAAGAACAAAAAAATCGCAAGCATCGGGATTGCGATTTCCTCGTGGATTACCTTTCATGGTTCAGCCATTAACGTGAGCAATGACCTATCAGGGTTTTCCAACATTGATCCGTGTGGTTTTAATGCTTCGGTGATGACCTCAATGAAAGAGGAATTAGGATCTGGATGTCCCAGTGTTGAGCAGGTTAAGCAGAGTTTTATAAAGCACTTCTCTGAGCAGTTTAACCGTGTTTCGAAGGATGCTGCTAAGGCGCTTAAGAAAAAAGAAACCAAAAAGATAAATAAAAAGTTGGTTGATTAACAAATGGAAAAGCGAAAGTTTTATTTTTTGGGAAGTCTTCCGCATCGAAACCCCGTTGACGCCGTAAAGTTTGTCAAAAAGCATTCGCCCCACCTTCCCTTTCTTCCGCAGTTACCTGATTCGAATCCCTTAGAGGATATGATTGGACAGGTGTTGCGAGGGTTTGATTTAGGATACTGGGATGAAAAAGCTTCAAGTTGTCTTGAAATGTTCCAAAATGAATTTGTTGATAGTCCTAGATTCAAAATACAAATTGCGGGTCCGTTTACAGTTTCAAGATCAATAAGTGCTAAGTTTTTGGAAGTAGCCCCTCTTTGGGTTAATTTTTGGAAAGGACTTAGAAAACAACTAAACGAAGCGGCGTTTAAGGGAGAGCTTTGGCTTCAGTTAGATGAGCCATTTTGGACACAGGAACAACCTTACATCGTAGAGGGGTATACTGCATTTTTGCAGGCTGTGAAGGATGTTGATTTTGATGTGAGGATTGGAATCCACAGTTGCGCAACCCTTCGCCCCCTACCCTTTGTAGATCACCTAGGCGTATTGGATTTTTTTGCTTTTGATTTTGCTTCAAAAGCTATGGGAGAGCACGAAGAACGATTTTACCTAAATTTAATGCGGGAAAAGGACAAGGCCCTCATTTTTGGGGGCTTAACCAAGGGAACCGCGAATTTGCCAAAATCTTTAGAGAAGGAACCCAACTTTTGGGTGTCGGCTCCCTGCGGGTTTTATGGTTGGGATATTAGGGAGTTAGACAGGCAAATGGTGGAGTGGGAAAAGCTATAGGATAGCTTGCTTTCAGCCTGTCTGATAAGATAAGAACGACGATATGGAAAAGAAACAAGGAAATCCAGCAGAAGGTAAAGCCGACCGCAAAAAGCCACCGCGTTCTCATGCGGTGATTGATCAGCGCGGGTGTACCGGATGTCATGCCTGTATTCCTGTTTGTCCTGTGGATTGTATTGAGCAGGTTCCTGGAGTTGAGCATCCCGATTTCATGAGAGTTGTTGAAGTGGATCAAGACAGATGCATTGGTTGTGAAGCCTGTGCAAAGATTTGTCCTTGGGAGACGATTTTCATGGTTCAACCTACGGAACTCGATCAGCGGACCCAAGAATGGACCGTCAGATCTGTCATGTACTCCGATCTTGGCGATAATTCCGAGAAGAAGACAGGAACGGATAAATAATCTAATCTTTATTTAGAAACTTTTAATGAAGAAAAAACCTCGAGGGTTTTTTGCGTCAACGCTTCAGCCGCCGACGGCTCTTTCCCGCATGCGTGAATTCCAAAAAGTTCCAGCTCAACAGCAATTTGGTTTGCCCCCTCCCCTAGTGCGCCCGAAATGATGATGCATTTTTTATTGAGACTCTTTGCATGCTGAGCAATTACGGCTGGAGCTTTTCTTTTTAGGGTTTGAAGATCGGTTCTTCCTTCCCCGGTGATAACTAAATCGTGATTGTTAAGTTTTTTATCAAAGTTAATTTGTTTAAGAAGAAAGGGACACCCAGGGACAAGATTTGCATTAAAAAAAGCCAGCAGTGCAGCAGATAAACCTCCTGCCGATCCCGTTAAGGGAATATATTTAAGCGATCGGTGAAGCTTGTGTTCGATTCTCGAGGCAAAGTTGTCCATGCCTTTTGCAATTAAGAGGACCTCTTCTTTTGAGGCTCCCTTTTGTGGCGCAAAGGTCACGGCACTTCCTTGTGGCCCACAGACAGGATTTGAAACGTCACATAAAACAGTCAGAGAGATGTTTCCGAAACTAATATTAGGTTTGGAAAAATCTGAAATGAGACAAAGGTTTTCAGTTGTTGGAGAAAGCTCTTTTTTTTGAGAGTCTACAAAAGCCACGCCAAGTTCCGAGAGCATTCCGATTCCCATGTCGGAAATGGCGGAATCTCCAAGGCCAATCCAAATGTCTTTTAGAGAAGATCGCCAACGTTGAATCACTTCGCGCAGTAAAAGCCCTAGCCCACGACTTGAAGCTTCTAATGCCTTTTTCTCAGGGTCGGGGATTAAGGTGAATCCACAAACCGAGCTACTATCGATGTAAATGCAGTGGGGATTAATCGAATTGGGAAAGCAAAGAACTGCGGCCTTGATGGCTCTGCCTTTGGGATCAGCTGAGTCCATCGAGACAAATTCGCCACCCAAGGTAGATTGCAGAGCTGTTCCGGTCCCGCTGCCACCATCACCCACCGGGACTATAGAGTGTGTTATTTTTAGTTCAGTTAGGGATTTTGAGACGCTTTGACAGGCTTCTAGGTTTGAGAGGCTGCCCTTGAAGCTGTTCATGGCCACAAGGATTTTGGGTGCTTCAGCCATCATTTCCGATAGCTTCTACAGGGCAAGCCACCATCGCCTCTTCACATTGCGTAATCTCTTCGGGGGTCTCGGGCTGCTTAAACACGAAATCATGATCTGCACTTGGAGCTTCTTTAAAGTTATTAGGAGCTGCTTCGGAGCAGACGCTACAGAGGATACATTTTTTATCTACGTACCACTTCCCGAGGACATTGTCTTCGTAACGATCTTCTTTATCAGCCATAAAAAACCTAATTATTAGGCACTACTTATGACACAGGGGGTTTTAGGCGTCAATGACATTACATCCCCTGTACGCCGGCGCAACCCACTGAAAATACGTGATAAAATGACTTGTTAAGCAACCTTCTTTTATAATTTTTTCTTAAATTGCAAAGTCCTATAGAGGACCAAGGTTAAAAGATTTGATAAGTTTTCTTGGAGTTTCGTTTGATAAGTCACATCATCGTCAAAAGGCTAACAAATTCGGTGTCTTAAACCAACTTCATGGCCGTTTGAACCTCTTAAAAAGCCTACTCAAAGGGGGCGGGTATTAAAAAAATTGCCAAAAGTTTTGCGTTGGTTTGAACTAAAGATGATTACCAAGCTGCTTCTGTTTCAATAGCCGAGTTATTAAAATCATTAGTCAAAACACTGTATTCTTTTGTGTGAACTAGAGTTGTTTACTTTTCTAACACGAGCGATTTGTAAGGCTCAGAGAGGGGTTTTTACAAAACAATTCAACAACCTAGTTATAAGAAAACTTGAAACTGTAAAAAAAAACGACATTCATTTTTGTAATAAACTTAAGGAATACAATTCCTAGTGCTTTCAGGCGAGCCTAATCAAGTAAGTGGAACGACCATTGCACTTTATCAAAATACAATTTCTATAGGTGTATTTTGTTGAGGAGTGAGTTGGAGCCTAAGGGTTTCGCTCAATGTGTTTAAAGTGAATGTGAAAGCGGGGTTGAAGATGAAACGGTATCAAATCAAATTGGCAGGGCTCTTACTTCTCTGTTCGTTGCTGCCTAGCCAGGCAATCTATGCGGAAGGGCCTGGTGAACATGATTCACAGGGAAATAGCGTCCGTCGAGAGACAGGTAGACCAAAGATTTCAGAAAAGTTTGATGAGTTAATCAAAGTTTTACGTGACAAAAAAGACGGCACCTTTGTTTTTACTCTGAAGAAAGACGAGGATGCCTCCCAAAGTCAAATTACTTTAACTACAGAAAAGATAAATGATCTTAAAAAGAAATTAGAAGAGGTAAAAAAATATGCTGAGAAGTTGTTAAAGTGTAGCGAGGGTTCAACTGATGACAAGGTCTCATTAGCTCTTTTGACTACCCTAAATGAATTTATAACCCACCTTTCTGAGCAGAAAGTTATTGGGCAGTTTGAAACTAAAGGAACTCTGACTGACAAGAGCATTAATACTTTTGTTGTTCGAATTCAAAAGAGCCTTAAGGAAAAAGCAACTAGGTTTGAAAACAGCAAAAACGAATTTGAAAAAGCCGACAAGGAAGTTTCTGAACAGCTAGAGGCTATTGCTAATCTATTACAGGGCGATGCTTGGGATAAGAATTTGTTTGATCAAGAGAGCGTTAACGGTGATTCGGCTAGGAAGGCAATAAAAGATTCTTCAGAAGACGCAAAAATGTGCAAGCTTGACGCAGAGGCCACTACAGATTCGACGGGGCCAACTCCTCCCGTTGTAGATCCCAGTGCGCCTACCACGCCTGGAACCCTCGGAGGATTTATTCCGCCTACTACGGTTCCTAATGGAAATGCGATCGTTCCTGGGGATTTTCGAACTAATCAATTAGAGGATCTATTACTAAGAGCACAAGACGATCGAGAGAGAGAGCGACAGCTAAACGAAGAACTTTTTAAACGGCAGTTTAATGAGAGAAACCGTGAGAGCGACCAGGCAATTAAAGCTTTACAACAGGCGTTAGGTCAAGCTCAGCGGCCTAACGTTTCTCGAGGTAACTCAGACCGAAGTGAGCAAGGGCCTCAGATTAGCCCCTCGGTAAGCATACCGCCCAGTCAACAGCAGCT
>VGSE01000002.1 GCA_016875135.1 Deltaproteobacteria bacterium | reverse complement strand
GTACGGGGAAGTTCCCGTTTATCCCCCCTTCGAGACCTCTTCTGCAACGGCGAGCCGGTGAATAATTCTATTTGGGGGATGCGGAAGTGGGGCGAATGGCTCAGAAACCCTGAAGAAGGGGGCCGATCCGCGGTGGGAGGCCGCCCGCCCAAGGCGTTGAAATCACCGAAGACGCATAAGCAGCCTAAAAGCCCATTTCTTATTGAGTTATAAGGGCCATAAATAAAGTTATCGCTAATAAACAGCACATTAATAGACCCTCACGGGGCTAGGTTCGGCGCCGCGAGCCTCGATACGGACCAGGTAAATGCCGTTTCAGTATCAAGTTCCCGTAAAGACATTGAATACTCTCAAGTTATAAAAACGCTTTGTAAACAGCAAGATAGCTTTTGCCAACGAAAAGTCTGGCCAATATAGGCGCACCGCAGTATAAAGTTATCCAACTTTTTACGGATTACGGAGGTCAATATGAGAATTTTTTTTGTATCATTAATGTTGATTTCAACAGGAGCCTTGGCTGGATCAAAAATCCTTTTTCCTAAAGCTTTGAACTGTCAAGTTCGTAGTTGCAAAGATGTAAATCGTCCTGTGAATACCCACTCGTGGTGTGACGGCGAAATGGGCCGCAAGATAATTTTTGAATTGGATTTAGACAAAGGCACGGTTAAGGTTACTAACGCCAATGAGTCCGAGTCGAGCGAAGGAACCATCAGCACCAATGAAAATAAAAGCAAAGCCGTTTTGGATTTTAGCGATGGAGATCAATATGCTTACTATGATTTTTCTGTGAAAGACTTGGTGGGTCTTAGGCAAAAGAAAGTCAAACAAATCAAAGGAATTTATACTGACGCCTTTGATTGGGCTGACGGATATCATGTTCGCTACAAGAGCTTCTTGCTCTGTCAATAGCGGCTAACCCAAGTTACGTTTGTTATTATCGCTCCTTGGCTGTTTGTTGATATTAGTTTCATAATCATTTGTTAACAAACGGATAGAAGGTATAAACGGCCCCCCGTTATAACCGAGAGCCAAAAAAACTTTCTTGTTTGAGAACAGTTTAAATTCTTATACCTGCGTGAGGGCGGATTTCGAAAAATAGGGCCTTTGAATTTAATATCCATAGTTTGTTTTGGATTATGAAGAAAAGTTCCTTTTTTTATGGCTTGATTATGCTCCTTAAAACAAGGCATACTACAGTTAACGTCAAGCTTGTCTAACTTTGAGAATTCTATGAAAAAACATTTTGAAAATATAAAATTTAGCGTGGGTAGAGGCGAGTCTCATAGAATAAGACCTTTGAAATTACTATCCATGGGTGTTTAGACTCAAATTAAGGGCTTAACTTACAGAAAAAAAAATGGCCTTATTTAAAAATAAAACTGAAAAACCGCTACTCCCTCATCAAGAGGTTCGCTTTGATCTGACCAATAAAGGCGAATCGAAGAGTTTTTTAAGAACTGCGCTTGCCATCAAAGGTTCTGCCTCTCTTGCAGTGACTCGGCGGGTGATCTTTACGACCTGTTTTTCCTTGGCGTGTTCCGTGGTCTTTCATCATTACCCGCAAGTGGCCATTCCCATCACTCCGCTAGAATACTCCGGGGCCGTACTGAGTCTTTTTCTTCTTTTGAGAATTAATTCCGGGCTAGATCGTTGGTGGGAAGCCAGAAAAATTTGGGGAAGCATTGTGAACCAGAGTCGAAACTTAGCCATCATCGGCTACGAGTACAGCTCGGCAAATCAAGCGCTCTCAAAAACCTTTTTAAGTTGGGTAGCCGCATTTCCCCATGTGATGCGAGAGTCGCTTCGCTCTGAAAAAGAGCTCACTGAAGTGAAAGAGCTTCTGGGAGAAGAGGAGACCAATCGAATTAAAAACAGCCAGCACATGCCGACCTACGTCGGAGCTAAAATTGCAGAACTTATTCGTGTTTTGCGAACTAAAGGATTGGATAATTTTGCGTTCCAAAGAGCTGAAAGAGAGAGGGCTCTTCTCATTGATGCGATCGGCGCTTGTGAAAGAATTAGAAATACTCCCATTCCTTTAGCTATAGCAATCATTGTAAGGCGCTTTATTCTTCTGTTTTTATTGTTGTTACCCCTGGGACTGGTGGACCGAGTCGTTTGGTTGACCCCATTTGTTGTGGCTTTAGCGTCCTATCCCCTTTTCACTCTAGATGAAATTGGAGCTGAGATTCAAAATCCATTCTCTCCGAGAAATTTAAGCCATCTTCCTCTAAAAAATATTTGTATAAATATTCAAGCCAATGTGATGAGTTTGTTAGATAAGCCGAAAGCTAAAGTTATAGTAACCGCCTCTGAACTCCCGCCTGAGACTGAAGAGCTGGAGCAATAATTTAACGTCGAGACTAAAAATGTCCGATTATAAAGCAACTGTAACTTGGAACAGAGAAACCCCCGATTTTAATTATGACAGTTTTGATCGGATTCACTCGATTGAGTTTGGCGGAGGAATCAAGTGCCAAGCCTCATCAGCCCCCCAAGTTTACGGATAAAGCCCCTTTGGTTAACCCTGGGGTTGAGACTCTGAGGAACAGTCGCTCTTCCACACCGGACATCCGACTCGCACAGAGACGGTACCCAGTCACTTTCTAGTATCGATTTCGCAAGACAAACATGGCAATGACGGCAACGACACGATCGACTTGTCGATTCAATGGGTTAAGGGCGCTTTTGAAAGTAATTTGTCCGAGAGCCAAAAAAACGTTCTTGTTTGAGAACAGTTTAAATTCTTATACTTGCTTTCTTTAAGTAAGCTTTTTAAGAGGCTGGTCCGAACTATTTATTCCTAAATTGCAAAGACTTATAGCGGACCAAGGTTATAAGATTTAATAAGTTTTCTTGAAGTTTTATGTTATGATTCGCCGCATTGTCAAACAGCCAATAAACTGCGCGCCTCAAACCAACTTCATGGCCGTTTGAATCTCTTAAAAAACTCGCTTAAAGGGAGCAGGTATAAAACATTCGGCCTGTAATAAAAGTCGATAAATTCTTTTTTCCTTTTCCTTGCAATGGCTTGACAGTAAAGCCGAAGGCGGGGGCAACGCTTTCAAAAAAATAACCTCTTTATTTAATCTCTTCCAGTCCATCTTTTTTATGAAGTATATTAAAGCTTTGGCCTTGGGAAGGAATGCTTGCAAGGTGAACCTTTCGCTGCTAATCTGCTTCACCGAATCAGTAATTTGTGAAAAGCACAGAACTTATAGCGGAGGAAACGCAATGTCTGTTGAAGAAAAAGTTAAAAATATTATCGTGGAACAACTTGGAGTCGATATGGAGACTGTTACTCCAGAAGCTTCCTTTATTGACGATTTGGGTGCCGATTCTCTTGATATCGTAGAGTTGGTTATGACCATGGAAGAAGAATTTGATTTAGAAATTCCGGACGAAGATGCTGAGAAGATTAAAACCGTTAATGATGTCATCAGCTATATCAAAACCAAAGTGAACTAAAAACTTATGAGACGGGTAGTCGTCACAGGCATGGGCGCCTTAAGCCCCATCGGACTTACAGTAAATGAAAACTGGGAGTCATTGACGCATTCAAAGTCGGGTATCCGTCCCATTATGCTCTTCGACGCTTCTCAGTACTCCTCGCGGATTGCTGGCGAAGTGGTCAGTTATAAAGCTGAAGCCCACTTTCAGGTAAAAGACCTGAAGAAGATGGATCGATTTATTCAGTTTTGCCTCGTAGCAGGCACTGAAGCTCTTGAAAACTCCGGGCTTAATTTAGCTTCGGAAAATCTTGAGAGAATAGGTTCTATCGTTGGAGTGGGTATCGGTGGGTTAGCTGAAATTCAAGCACAGTATAAAGAATTATTGGAAAAGGGGCCACGGCGAGTGAGCCCTTTTTTCATTCCGGCGGTGATTGGAAATTTAGCAGCCGGCCAGTTGTCGCTTAAGTACGGTCTTAAAGGGCCAAATACCTGCATTACAACAGCCTGTTCCTCGAGTGCTCACGCTTTGGGGGAGTCGTTTAGGTATATTCAGAATGGGACTTGCGATGTCATGGTCACGGGTGGGGCTGAGGCGGTCATATGCGAATTGGGAGTAGGCGGATTCTGCGCACTTAGAGCTTTATCCACCCGAAACGATGAGCCGGCAAAAGCTTCAAGACCTTTTGATAAAGATCGAGATGGTTTTGTCATCGCTGAAGGCTCTGCTATTTTGGTACTTGAAGAGTATGAAAGAGCGAAGAAACGTAATGCAAATATCATTGCCGAAGTGGTTGGTTATGGTTTGAACTGTGATGCTTACCACATCACTCAACCTGCTCCTGAAGGTGAAGGGGCGGCCCGATGCATGCGCTTAGCGCTCACAGATGCCAAACTTAATCCTGATCAGATTCAGTATGTTAATGCCCATGGGACTTCAACCCCCATTGGCGACATTAATGAGACTATTGCCGTAAAAAATGTTTTCAAAGAACACGCTAAGAAAGTAGCGGTAAGTTCTACCAAATCCATGACAGGCCATTTGTTAGGGGCTGCCGGAGCTATCGAAGCTGCCTTCTGTGTTAAGGCGATTCAAAATCAAGTGGCTCCCCCCACGATTAACTTAGAAAACCCCAGTCCCGAGTGCGATTTGAATTATGTCCCTCACACAGCTCAAGAGATGAAGATTGATTATGCTATGTCAAATTCGTTTGGGTTCGGGGGGACAAATGCAACGCTTATCTTCAAAAAAATCTGAAGTGAAATATGGATAACACGATTTACGTGGGCTCTGATCATGCGGGGTATGCTTTTAAAGTTGCTCTCCTCAAAGAGCTTAGGCTTAAGTTTTCCGATTTAAACTTTTTAGATCGTGGTTGTCATAGCGAAGCTTCTTGTGATTATCCCACATTTTCTGAAAAAGTAGCTGTTGAGGTTGTGGCTCAGTCGGCGCGAGGTATTATGATTTGTGGTTCCGGCATTGGAGTGGCCATAGCAGCGAACAAGATTCCCGGGGTAAGAGCTGCGACTGTTTGGGATTCGACTTCTGCAACTTTGTCTAAAGAGCACAACAACACTAATATTATTTGTGTAGGATCTAGATTGGTGAAGCTTGAAACGGCGATTGAAGCGTGCTCGAGCTGGTTGAAAGCAGAGTTTTCGGGCGGTCGGCATCAGAACAGAATTGAACTGATTACAGCACTGGAGAAAAAATATGGAGCATCTTAGAGAAGTCGATCCGGCAGTCGCTGGATTTATTCAGGAAGAATTGATTCGTCAGCAGAATTCTCTGGAGCTTATTCCCAGTGAGAATATTGCTTCAAGGGCTGTAATGGAAGCCCAAGGGACAGTGCTTACTAATAAATACGCCGAAGGCTATCCAGGCAAACGATATTACGGTGGCTGCGAGTTTGTTGATAAAGTAGAAGCGGTAGCAATTGAAAGAGTTTGTCAGCTATTTGGGGCCGATTTTGCCAATGTTCAGCCGCATTCGGGGAGCCAAGCCAATATGGCCTCCTATTTAGCGGTTCTATCTCCAGGTGACACCATCCTTGGTATGAATTTGTCCCATGGAGGCCACTTGACTCATGGCCATCCGGTCAACTTTTCAGGACTTCTCTTTAAAGTGGTTTCTTATGGTGTCCGACCCGATAGCCATCTTATTGACTACGATGAAGTGAGAGATTTAGCCCTAAAGCATAAGCCTAAGCTCATTATTGCCGGCGCAAGTGCTTATCCCAGAGTGATTGATTTTGAGAAATTTGGAGCTATAGCTCGTGAAGTGGGGGCGTTTTTCCTGGTCGACATGGCTCACATCGCCGGATTGGTTGCGGCTAAATTGCACCCCACTCCGATTGGACATGCTGATATTGTGACAAGCACGACACACAAAACTCTGAGAGGCCCTCGGGGGGGAATTATTCTATTTAAAGAGGCTCAAAGAGCCAAAATTAATTCAAGGATTTTCCCTGGCATTCAAGGCGGGCCCTTAATGCACGTGATCGCTGCAAAGGCTGTAGCTTTTAAAGAAGCAATGACTCCTGGGTTTAAAGAGTATCAAGCTCAAATTATCAAAAACTGTAAAGCGCTGGCTGCCGGTCTTTTGGAAGAGGGCTTTACGCTGGTCAGTGGCGGTACCGATAACCATTTAGTCTTGATCGACTTGCGAAATAAAGGGATCACAGGTAAAGAGGCCGAGGAGCGTTTGGACCGAGTTGGACTGACAGCTAATAAAAACACGGTTCCCTTTGAAACGGCGAGTGCTTTTGTAACTAGTGGAATTCGAATGGGAACCCCTGCGATAACGACTCGGGGATTAAAAGAGACTGAAATGGCTTGGTTGGCCCGGGCTATTTCGAGAGTTGTTTCCGATTACAGTGAATCTACTGTCAAGCAGGTCAAAGGGGAAGTGATGGAGTTGTGTCGTCGTTTCCCTATTTAAAGTGGTTTATGAAAACAGGTCGAAGAAAAAATCGAATCGAAGCTCTTCAAATACTATTTCAATTAGATTTGAATCAAGACCTTTCTACTCAGAAAGCGCTTAACCACTTTCAGGAGTTCTACTCCTTAGAAAAGAATACACTAGACGAGTTTACTCATCGTTTGGTTTTAGGAGTCACTGAAAAATTGAGTGAAATTGATACTCTTCTCAAGAAGGCTTCAGAGAATTGGCGGCCTGAACGAATGGCGGCGGTGGATCGCAATGCGTTGCGCCTTGGAGTCTATGAGATCCTTTTTTGTGATGATATTCCGGCTACTGTTTCGATTAATGAAATGATCGAAGTCTCTAAACAATTCGGTTCCGAAAGCAGCCCAAGTTTTATCAATGGTATTTTAGATAAGATTAGGCAGCTTCACCCAAATCCAAATAAAGCCAAATAGTCGCATCCTTGGTAAAAATAGGTTAGTGTCTGAGGATAGGTTAAAATAACTTTATGTCTGAAATCGTGAAAATTTCGCTGGAGCAGAACCCTGCAGTGTTGGTTGAACTTGGGGTGGATAGCATCGTGATCATCCAGGATGAAACCCCTCATTCTGTCCATGAAAGTGTTCGTTGTTTAGATTGGAGTATGAACCATCAAATTCGAAGAGCAACTCAGGGGTCTCTCAGTCTCCCGGTGTTTATCCCAACCATGAAAAAAATAAAGGCTTCCATGGTGGTGTTGTCATCGAAACATTGTGACAGGGATCAGCTTTTGAAAAATATTGAAGGAATCGGTTTCAGTTCGATAGCGCTCGTTTCCGAGACTGGAAAGCTTTCTAAAGATTGGTGTAATTGGGCTCAGACTTTATCTAACACAATCTATCTTTGCGATGGTTTAGAAGTGCCCCGAGGAGATCGGAATTGAGTTCTAGCTCAAAAAATCGTCCTACTATTTTGTTAGAAGAAAAACAGAAGGTTCTTATGGTGGGTATGCAGCTGCCCGGGGAAACTTCAAATGAAATTGAAAATAGTTTATCTGAGTTAAATAGACTCATCGATACGTTAGGTGCTCAGGTAGTGCATTCGGTGATTCAAAAAAAAGATAAGCCAAACCCTGCAATATATGTGGGGACCGGAAAAGCGGAAGAGATTAGGCAATTAGCTAAAGAACATGAATGCTCGATTATTGCTTTTGATAATGAACTTACGGGGACGCAGCAAAAGAACCTTGAAAAAATTATTCAATGCCGGATCGTTGATAGAACCGGGATTATCCTTGAGATCTTCTCAAAACATGCCAGAACAAAAGAGGCTAAAAATCAAGTAGAGTTGGCAAGTTTAGAATACTTAGCAACGCATCTGACCCGACGTTGGACTCACTTAGAAAGACAAAAAGGTGGGATCGGACTTAAAGGGGTGGGAGAGAGACAAATTGAATTGGATCGTCGTTTGATTCGTAATCGCATCTCAAGGCTTAAAGAGGAGTTGGCGCACACTTCTTCAGAGCGACAAATTCAAAGAGCTCATCGAGGGGATAAGTTTTTAAGAGTAGCGATAGTCGGATACACAAATGCCGGTAAATCGACTTTAATGAATCATCTGACGACCAGCCAGGTTTATGTTGATGATAGGTTGTTTGCAACCTTGGATTCTACTGTTAAAGTCATTGATCCTAAAACAAGACCCCCAATTTTACTCAGTGATACGGTAGGGTTTATTGATAAGCTACCTCACAGTTTAGTGGCTTCTTTTCGTTCAACTCTTGCCGAAGTGCTTGAGGCCGATTTGCTGTTGCATGTAGTGGATCTTTCTTCTGTGATGTATCCGCATCACTTAGAAGTGACACGCAAAGTGCTCGAAGATATCGGAGCTGGATCTAAACCCAGTCTTTTAGTGTTCAATAAAGCCGACCTAGTCAAAGAAATTTTTCTTCCTAAGATTTTGGAGAGAAAATACATCGATAGTCTCGTAGTTTCTTCACTTAATCCCGAAGATATGAAGCGGCTTAGAAATACTATTTTTGGCTACTTTGAGAGGGATATGATTGAACTTGAAGTTGTAGTTTCTTATCACAATACTTGGTTGCAATCTCAAATTCATGAATATTCAAAAGTCCTCGAGAAAGAGTATTTGGAGGAGGGGGCTCGCTTTAAGATTCGAATCATGCGTTCTGCAGCGAGTTGGCTCAAGCTTATCGAGGAGCCTAAACCATAATGAAGGCCGGAGTCAGTAGAAAACTTCCCCTAGATTGTTTAAAAATTCTTCAACCCCATTTTGAAAGTGTTGAGATTTATGAAAAGGGGCGTCCCCTTGATGAGATGGAATTGGCGCAGGCTATTAAAGATAAAGATGTGTTTATCTGTCAGCTCACCGAACCTATCAACGAACGGGTCCTTTCTCACGCTAACCGTCTAAAGCATTTGGCTACTTTTTCAACGGGCGTCGACCACTTGGATTTAAAGGCTCTAAAAACGCGTGGAGTTAAAGTGTCACATACACCGGGAGTTCTTACCGAGGCGACTGCAAACTTGGCGTGGGCTTTAATTTTAAATTGTGGGAGAAGGGTGAATGAGGCCCGGGAGTTTTTGAAGCAAGGTAAGTTTAATGGTTTTTTCCCCAGTCTATTTTTAGGACTCTCGTTTGAGAGATCGACTTTGGGTATTGTTGGCATGGGAAAAATTGGACAGGCCGTTGCGAAACGAGCTCAATGTTTCGGGATGAGGGTTGTTTATTTTTCAAGACGACACTTTCCTGTCGATGGGGCAACTCAAGTCGGGTTTGAGGAGTTATTGAAAGAGTCTGATGTGGTAAGTCTCCACTGCCCGCTTACACCGCAGACTCGTCACCTGTTTAATCAAGAAAACCTTTCTAAGATGAAGCCCACTGCCATCCTCATTAACACGGCAAGGGGGCCCATTATTGATGAAACCGCTCTGGTAGAGCACTTAAAAAAGAATCCTGATTTTCAAGCTGGACTTGATGTTTTTGAGAAAGAGCCTCAAGTGGCTCAAGGGCTGCTCGATTTACCCAACGCCCTTTCGGTTCCCCACATTGGCTCGGCAAGTCGCTGGGCACGCGAAGAGATGGCAAGGATTTGCATCGAAGAAGCGATGCGTTTTGCAAGAGGCGAAAATCTTCAGTATGAGTACCCATTATGATTGATAATGGACTTAAAATTTATGTGATTTCGGATGGAACGGGTGAAACCGCTGACCAAATGATCAAGGCGGCTCTTCTTCAATATGTTCGTGAGGGGCTTAAGATAGTCAGGTTTAAAAATATTCGAACCGAAATACAGGTCCGAAGTATTTTTGAAGAAGCACACTCGGTTAATGCGATAGTTGTCTACACAGTTGTATCGGATAATTTAAGAATCTTTATTGATTCGATAAGTCAGCAAACGGGAGTGGCCGCTGTCGATCTGCTTGGGCCCCTTCTAGAAAAATTATCTCAACACCTTAAAAGAAATCCTGAATCGCAACCAGGGCTCTTTCATCAAGTGAATGAAAATTATTTTAAACGAATTGAAGCGATTGAATTTACAGTTAAGCACGACGATGGAAAATATGCCGACAGTTTAGATAGGGCCGATATCATTTTGGTGGGGCTCTCTCGGACTTCAAAGACGCCACTGAGTGTTTATCTCTCCTACAAGGGTTGGAAAGTAGCTAATGTTCCTTTAGTTAAAGATATTGAACCTCCCGTAGAATTATTTCAAACTGATCAGAGAAAAATTGTAGGGCTTCTCATCGAGCCGGAGACCCTGGTCCGAATTCGTCGGGAACGCTTAGTGCGAATGGGAGAACATCCGAGCGGGGATTATGCCAATCTCAATTTTGTGATTGAAGAGATAGAGTTTTGTAAGCAGATTTATCGAAAAAATCGCCGATGGCCAGTTTTCGATATTACCGGAAAAGCGTTGGAGGAGACGGCAAGTGAAGTAGAAAGAGTGATCAAAGTTGCCATGCCCGAAAAGTGGGGCCACATTGCTTAAAATGATTTTGTAACTTAAGTTGATTAAGGGGTAGATCATAGCCCAGTAGAGTGAGTTTTAGGCTCACCCCACTGAGCTACTTTCTAAGCTCTTTTTCAAGAGCATTGGGGGGTAGGGACGAGGCAAACCGAATTAAAACTTCCGCTCGAAACTCTTAACTAAAACCTTATTAAGCACTTCATCTCTCAACAACAACCAGCACTTGGGCTTTGTTCGCTTTGTGTTTCGATTTATCTCATCGCACTCTTAGATTAAAGCAACTGAAGTGCCATTCAAAATAGCCCTAAGTTTTCAAATGCATACCTAGGGTGGGTGCACTGGATTTTTACAGTCTGAGAATAGCTGGAATATAAACTTATGAATTCAATGGTTTGGGTGTGATAAATGTGTTGTGCTAACTGCACTCATTTTTGACACCGATTCTATCAGGGTTCGCAGTAGGAGAATTTTAGAAAAGCTGTGATAACATGCTGCTCTCTTTGAATGGGCTTTTTAAGAGGCTGGTTCGATATATTTTTTCTTAAATTGCAAAGACTTATAGAGGACCAAGGTTATAAGATTTGATAAGTCGTTATGAAACTTTCCTATTTAAGGAAAAGTTGCGGCATGCTGCTCTAGGCGTTGTTGATGTGATCCGTCCTTATTTGGAAAAAGAGTAGTCGCGTTATAGCTATTTATTTCGCCCTAAATAATCGTTGTGAGTTGCGATGAAAAACATAAGGGCCTTGGTTACCAATTCGTCCACTGAAATATTGGTGTTCTGTTCCATGAGCTTTAAGTCTTGTACAATGTGTTCTTTGATTGTTACGTTGAGTTGAGTCGGTTTTTCTGATGCAGTCGGTTGTTTAGTCATAATGGGATTATGATAAACCCTATCACGAGAGCGTCAATACCCCAGTAAAAATATCCTTAACATCAACTTAAGGTTTGTGATTGAATTCTGGTATGATTGAACTTTGGTCTTTTATGAAAGAAAAAGTTTTAAATTTTAAAAGTAAATTTCAGCGTCTGGTTCGCGCTACGTCAATCTCGTTGTTGGGTCTCTTTAGTTTGGGAGTGGTTATTTTGGGTGGGACCCTTTACTATTTGACCAGTACCTTACCGGATGTCACCAAGCTTAAGGATTTCCAACACATCAAAGCGACTGAAGTGTTTTCCGATGAGGGGAGAAAAATAGGGGAGTTCACGACTGAGAGGCGCTACCCCTTTAATTATAATTCTCTTCCTAATTATGTCATTCAAGCCTTTCTTGCCGCCGAGGATGCCAAGTTTTTTGAGCATAACGGCATCGATTTTAACGGGATCGGTCGCGCGATTTTCTCTAACGTCGTTCGAGGAAGATTTGCTCAAGGTGGTAGCACCATTACTCAGCAAGTGGCTCGAGCTCTTCTACTCAGCACTAAAAAGAAAGAGATCTCGCGGAAAGTTAGAGAAATTGTATTGGCTTGGCGAATGGAAAAAACTTTGTCCAAAAAAGAAATTCTCAATTTATATTTAAATGAGATTTTCTTAGGTCATGGTTCCTACGGAGTCGCTTCGGCTGCTAGGAACTATTTTGGAAAAAAAGTGGAGCAACTGACTCTTGGGGAGGCTTCGTTACTCGCAGGGTTGCCTCAGCGTCCTAATGAATGGAATCCGATTCGAAACCCCCATTTGGCCAAGAGGCGGCAAGGTTATGTTTTAAAGAGAATGGTGGATGAGAAGTTTATTTCTGCTAGCCAGAGCCGAGACGCTTACAATGAGCTGCTTCGTCTTAAAAATTTAGAGGATCTCAATACGACGGCCGCTCCGTACTTTACGGAATATGTCCGGCAGTATCTCATGTCTAAGTATGGCTCAGAGCATGTTTTGAGTCAGGGATACAAGGTTTACACGACCGTAAAGTATGATTTTCAGAAAGCGGCTGAAAAGTCGGTGGATCGTGGAGTTCGTGAAGTTGATAAACGGCTGGGCTGGCGGGGAGTACCTGAACATTTAGACGAGCCGACACTTCAAGAAGCTTTTATTCGAGCGACTCATAAAGAAGTTGTGGAAGACCTTAATCCTCCGCGTCTTTTATATTCGGATGCCGCAAACGGAACTCGCGGCTTGGAGTACGATTTGACGCCGTACTATGAAAAATCGAGCCATTTTTTTGGCGCGACACCCGTTTCTGAAGGCAAATTATATAAGGGGCTGATATCCGAGGTCAGGGATGATAAAAACTCTGCTTTTATTCGGGTGGGACAAACGTCACTAGTTTTGCCGGTTTCAGCAGTTTCTTGGGTCAAAATTAATAATCAACCTGTTAAGACGTTATCTCAGTTTTTAAAACAAGGAGACGTCATTTGGGTCAAAGTCGATAAAATAGACAAAAAGGCCGAATATGCATCGGTCACTTTAGAACAAGAGCCAGAAGTTCAAGGGGCCATATTGTCCTATGAAGTGCAGAATGGGTTTGTGAGAGCTATGGTGGGCGGTACCGATTTTAATAAGAGCAAATTTAATTGTGCCCTTCAAGCCAAACGGCAAGTAGGTTCTACCTTCAAGCCTCTTCTCTACGCTGCAGCCTTTGATAAGGGATTTTCTCCTGCTTCTTTGGTTACCGATTCTCCGATCGTGTTTGTAACTGAAGGAAAGAGCGAGACTCAAACCGTCGGAGCGGCCGCAGAGGAGGAGTGGAAGCCCCATAACTATGGAAATAAATTTGAGGGGGATATTCCGCTTCGAACCGCGATTATTCGCTCGATGAATATCCCTACTGTAAAGTTGTTAAATGAAATTGGTGTTGATTATGCCATTCAGTATGCAAGAACTTTAGGGATCACATCGCAGCTACCAAGAGACTTAACGATTGGGCTCGGCTCATGGTCGAGTAGTCTTGAAGAGCTCATGCGAGCCTATTCTATATTTCCAAGGCTTGGGAAACCCGTGGCACTTAAGTATATTAAACGTGTTGAAGATTCCGAGGGAAGGGTTATTGAGGCCTTCTCGGATTTGAATGATTCTCTTGAAAAAGACCTAGGTGGTGTTCCAAAAGGTACGGAGCAGGTTGAAAAAACATCTCCGCAGTCGGAAACCGGAGCTATTACTGTCGCCAAACCTGCAAATGAGTTACCTCCCGGGCATGTGATCTCTGCGCAAACAGCGTACGTTATGACCGATGTTCTTAAAGGAGTTATTAGGGATCCTCAAGGAACGGGACACGCAGCAGGAGTGATTGCTCGTCAAATTGCCGGAAAAACGGGGACCTCCAATGATCATCGAGATGCTTGGTTTGTGGGATACACGCCGACTCTGATGACCGGTGTCTGGGTGGGATATCTCAAAGACAAACCATTAGATGTCGGTGAGACCGGGGGAAAAGCGGCGGCACCTATTTGGGCTGATTACATGAAAGTTGCAACCGAGCAGGTTCCCAATATTGATTTCACCATTCCTGAGGATGTCGTTTTTGCCTATATCGATCGAAATACTGGAAAATTAGCTAGACCCGGAACACCCAGTCGGGTTCGAGTTGCTTTTAAGATAGGGACCGTACCCAACCTCACCGGAGATAACGTGTCTAGAGTAGGTGAACCTGGGGTTAAAGCCGGGACTTCAGGAGAAAATCGGGTCCTAGGAGGCACTACTGAGTCGGTTGCGCCAGCCGAACCTAACCCGTCCAATTCCGAAGAATCGGAAACCTCCGATTTTATGAGACAAGAATTTCAGTAATAATGACAGATAGATGGGTTTTATTTCTCACAGTGTCTTGAGATTTTAAAAAAAGAATTCTCCTCTCTTGTTTTAAAGTCGAATAGCTGATAAAACATGTCATCTTTCTGGGTGTATTTAGCGAAAAGCGGGCTTGAGCCCGCTTTTTCTTTATGAAGAGGTAGAGGGTTAAACTGTGGCCGAATCTATCAAAAAATCTGAAGTTGAATTAAAGCTTCTTCAGCTTTGTGATCAGGCTTTAAACGATACCGATTATCGAGTGTTGGATGTGGATGCTCGGGTGGCCTCAAGTTCAGTGGTTCGAATCTTTATAGATAAGCTAAACACCGAGAAAGGGCCAACTCTAGAAGAAGTGGCTGAGTTAAGTCGAACCCTTGATCCCTTGATTGAGGCTGCAAACTTAACTCAAGGGGCTTACAATTTGGAGGTTTCCTCGCCTGGGCTCGATCGGAGGTTGAGAGTTTTATCCGATTTTGAAAAAGAGGTCGGACGGGAGATATCAGTTAACCTCTATGAAAGTATACCCGGGATTGGGGCCAATGTTCGAGGACAGTTGGTTAAAGTGGAGCAAGGTCGTCTGAGCATGGCTCAGGGGATAAAAAATAGAAAAGAATTTGAAATTTCTTTTGATAACATCAAACGGGCTAATCGTATTTGGAACTTTGAATCAAAAGGAACAAAATAAAAGGAAGAGGTTATGGCTTCAGAGTTAGGTAGAGTAATTGAACAAGTGGAAAAAGATAAGAGTATTGATAAAGCAATTCTTATCGAAGCCTTAGAGTCTGCGCTGGTGATGGCTGCTAAGAAAAAATATGGCATCGACAAAGAAATCGAAGCCCATTTTAATGAAGACCTTGGTGAAATTGAGTTGTTCCAATTCAAAACGGTCGTCGAAGAAATGGATGATGATGCAAATGAAATCACATTTGAAGAAGCCAAAGAATTAGATCCCGATGTTTCCGTGGGTGATAGTATCGGGGTTAAACTCGATACCAATCAATTCGGACGAATAGCGGCTCAGACAGCTAAACAGGTCATTATTCAAAAAGTTAGAGATGCGGAAAGAGATATCATTTACAACGAATTTAATATCCGAAAAGGGGAAGTTGTTCACGGAGAGTGCCGAAGAATTGAAAAAGGGTGTGTGGTTGTTAATTTAGGCCGCACCGATGCGATTTTACCTACTCGCGAACAGATTCCTGGTGAGACATTTAAAATTCATGATCGAGTGGTGGGATATTTGATCGATGTTCAACAGACTCCTAGGGGCCCTAAGATTGTTCTCTCAAGAACGTGTCCTGAGTTGTTAATTCAGCTTTTTAAACAGGAAGTGCCAGAAGTTAACGAAGGTATTGTCCAAATAAAAAGTGCAGCTCGTGAGCCCGGGATGAGAGCTAAAATTGCCGTAACTTCTACTGATTCCGATGTGGATCCAGTAGGGGCTTGTGTTGGGGTAAAAGGGGCTCGAGTTCAGAATGTGGTTCAAGAGTTAAGAGGAGAGAAAATCGACATCGTTCCTTGGGAGGAAGACGAAACTAGGTTTGTATGTAATGCTCTGGCTCCTGCTGAAGTGATCAAGGTGCGCGTGGATGAAGATAATCACTCCATGGATATTGTCGTCGCGGACAATCAGTTGTCTCTTGCGATTGGTAAGCGCGGGCAAAACGTGAAGCTTGCTTCCATTTTGACTGGTTGGAAACTTGATATTGTTTCTGAGAGCAAAATGGCTCAGCGACAAGATGACGCTAAAGAGCTTCTCAAATTAATTGAAGGGGTCAATGATACTTTAGCTCAGAGTCTGTATCAGTACGGATTTACTATGGAACAAATAGCTAACTCCGACGCTGCTGTGATAGCCACTGTTCCGGGTTTTAACGAAGATAAGGCTAAAGATATTCAAGAAAAAGCTAAAGAGCTTCTGGCCTCCGGAAAACATGCTGAGGTTAAAGCTAAACAGTTAGAAGCTCAAAAAGCTCAAAATGTCGGTGTTAAGAAATCTCGAAGTGCCGCGGATGAACAGTTAAAAGCTGAGATGAGAGCTCTTCAAGAAAAAGAAAAAAACGAAGCAGAAACTTTAAGTGAAGCTTCTAAAGAGGATTCTAGCGAATCGTAAAAATCGAAGGACGAATGACTACTAAAATAAAAGTATACGAGCTTGCAAAAGATCTGAGTATGGATGCGTTGCATCTAGTGGATTTGGCTCAACGTCTTGGCGTAGAAGTCAAAAACACTATGAGTGTTCTTGGAACCGAAGAAATTCGTATTATTAAAGAACATCATCGAAAGAACAAAGCCTTAGCGAAAACTACGTCCCCCAGCTCAAGCGAAAAATCAAAAGTGACAGAAAAAAGAGTTGGAACAACGGTGATTCGCAGAAGATCGGCTAAGACGAACGCAATGGCAACGGAGCCCGAAGCGGCTCCCGCTGGAGCTAATACGGTCGAAGTAAATGACGCAGAAGAGAGGCTATCTGTCGAAGAAAGTGTCACCCGAACTCAAAGCGGAGCAGTTCCTAAGGAGAATGTAGTTCTTGAGAGCTCTGCTGAGGCACTAAGCAGTGAAGTCGTAGCTCAACCTGAAATGACAGAAGTTTTTAAGGAAACACCTGCTTCTGCAGAATCTCCAAAAACGGAAGTCAAGTCGACTACAGTAGCAAAACCTGTAGAAGAGATGGTGACTCCGAAGGTTCGCCGATTCTTTCCTTCTATTATTAAGAAAGTGGCTACTGAGGAGTATTTAGGCGAAAAGGTCGGACCCAAAGTTGAGAAGCTGAAACGGGATGTTAGAACCTCTTCGACCGCTAAAACGACTCCGGCTGCCAAGCCACAAGTGGCTTCGACGGCACCGGCTACAGGTATTCTCTCCAAGAGAGTCAAAGAAGTCGACTTTGCGACCTCGACTCAAGAAGCGGCTAAAGAACAGGGAAAACGCAGGCTTCTTGAGCGTCAAAGCACCGTTTTTAAAAGCGCCGATTTTTTAAAGCGCGAGTTAGTTCATTCAACTAAGAAAAAGAAAGTAGCGACCAATCGCCCCGCTCTAAAAACTCAGATCACTACTCCAAGTGACCATAAAAGGGTTGTTGAAATGGGTGACAAAATCGCTGTGGCCGAGTTTGCCAAGCAAGTTAGCCAAAAGGCCGCCTTCATTATCGGTAAACTCATGGGCATGGGTGTGACGGTTTCTATCAATGAGTCGATCGACCATGACACCGCCATGTTGTTAGCTCAAGAGCTTGGTTACGAAGTGAAGCAAAAGATCTTCAAAGAGGAGGCGTACATTCCTCAAGTGGTAAAAGAAGAAGGGGTCATGCAGCCGCGGGGACCGGTCGTTACTATCATGGGCCACGTTGATCATGGAAAAACCTCTCTCTTAGATGCGGTTAGAAAAACCAAAGTGGCAGCAGGAGAAGCCGGTGGAATTACGCAACATGTAGGTGCTTATACCGTTACGTTACCCAAAGGAAAAATCACTTTTGTAGATACCCCGGGCCATGAAGCTTTTACAGCCATGAGAGCTCGAGGCGCTAAAGTGACGGATATTGTGATCCTAGTGGTTTCTGCGGTGGATGGGGTAATGCCCCAAACTTTAGAGTCGATCAATCATGCTAAAGCTGCCGGTGTGCCGATTATTGTGGCGGTCAACAAGATAGATCTCCCCGATGGAAATCCTGATCGCATTAAGCAAACTCTGGCTGGACATGAGCTGTCGCCAGAAGAGTGGGGCGGTAATACCATTTATGTGCCTGTTTCGGCCAAAACTGGAAAAGGGTTAGATTCCCTACTAGAAAGTATCTTGCTTCAAGCCGAAATCATGGAGCTTAAAGCCAATTTCGACACACTTGCTAGGGGTGTGGTGATTGAATCTCGGCTAGATAAAAATCGAGGTCCGATTGCTTCAGTTTTAGTACAGCACGGAAAATTAACTGTTGGAAGCTTGCTTGTCTCAGGAACTTCTTACGGAAAGATTCGGGCTATGACCAGTTCCGATGGCTCTCGCATCACCGAGGCGCTTCCTAGTGACCCGGTTGAAATATTGGGGCTTCCGGCCGTGCCTGCAGTCGGAGATGAGTTTTTCGTTATGGCCGATGAAAAATCGGCTAAGGAACTTGTTGATGCCCGCGCGGTCAAAGCTAAACAGTTAGCTTTGGATAACAAGCCAAAGATGAGCTTAGAAGAGATGATGAATGCGGGAAGTGGACCCGATAAAGAACTTAAAATTATTTTGAAAGCCGACGTGGCTGGATCAACCGAAGCCTTGAAGGAAGCTCTTAATAAATTCACATCGGAAAAGGTAAAACTCAAAGTTCTGCACACTGGAACCGGGGGAGTTACTGAATCGGATGTAATGTTGGCCGCTGCAAGTCAGGCTGTGATTTTAGGGTTTAATGTTAGGCCCGATGTCAAAGCCCAAAGAGTTGCCGAACAAGAGAGAATCCAGATTAAGACTTACAGTATCATTTACGACCTTCTAGAAGATATTAAAAAACTTGCTGAAGGTCTGCTCTCAATTGAAATTAAAGAGAGAGTCATTGGAAGAGCCGAAGTCCGCAGTGTTTTCAACATTCCCAAAGTTGGGGCGATTGCAGGAAGTGCGGTTATCGACGGAAAAGTTGTCCGTGGGTGTTATCTAAGACTCTTGAGAGACAATCGTGTGGTTTACGAGGGTAAACTCTCTAGCTTAAAGCGATTCAAAGAGGATGTTAAAGAAGTAGCGACGGGTTACGAGTGCGGTATCGGCCTTGAGAATTTTAATGACCTCAAATTGGGGGATCAATTCGAAGCGTTTCTTAAAGAAGAGATCAAAGGGACTCTGTAAAAGCAGTTCAGGTTGGGTTTACGCGCAATGAGTACAAGAAGAACTAAGCAGATGGGTGGCCTTATTCAGGAAACGTTGGCCCAATTGTTATTGAGATCTGTTTCTGATCCCAGATTGCAAAATGTTGTCGTTACCGAAGTCGTCATGTCGGCTGATTTAAAAGTTGCAAAGATCTATTTCACCAAGACTCAAGTCGAGCAATCCTGGAATGAAAAAGAGGTTCTTCAAGGGTTTAAAAAAGCCGGCCCATACCTGAAACGAATATTAGGTCAGGAGCTAAAACTACGAAGTGTTCCTGAACTTCGTTTTATGAAGGATACTCATGGTGAAGGGGTCAACCGACTTCTTCATTTAATGGAAAATGAAGGTGCTTTCAAGGTTAGAGGGGAAGAGTAGGTATGGACGAGTCGGTTATTGTTATCGATAAAGGCGCAGGGCCCTCAAGTTTTGATGTTGTTAGAGAAGTCCGCCGATGGACTAAAATTAAAAAGGTCGGTCATGCAGGCAGCTTAGATCCTTTTGCGACTGGGGTATTGGTCGTATTAACAGGAAAAGCAACGAAGCTCTCCAATGCTCTTTTGAATGCTGATAAACGTTATGAAGCGGTCATCAAATTGGGTGAGGCCACCGATTCGATGGATTGCACGGGTAAAGTCATTGAGACTTGCGAGATAACGCAATTAACTCAGGCTCAAATCGCGCAGGTTCTAATCTCTTTTGAAGGCCAATGGAATCAAATTCCCCCCATGTATAGTGCAAAAAAAGTTCAAGGGGTTAGGCTTTATGAACTTGCTAGAAAAAATATATCGATCGTTAGACAGGCTGTTCCCGTTCAGTTGTACAGCGTTCGATTAGTGAGTTATGAGGCTCCATTTTTAAAGTTCCAAGTTCATTGTTCAAAAGGGACGTACGTTCGCAGTTTAGGAGATGAAATAGCCAAAAAGCTGGGAACTGTCGGACATTTGACCGAGTTAAGAAGATTAACTTGTGGGAGATTTACTCTGGAACAGAGTCTTACACTAGAGGCTTTTAAAAAATCTGCCTCAACATGGCAGCAAGATGCCTATCGTAACTATATGAAACTATTAACAACCGAAGGGGTAGTGCGAACTCAAAAACAAACTCCCGGTGAAAGCGGTGAGGGTAGGCAAAAAAGTGAAAACAGTAACCTAAGTGCAAGAGAATTTAGCCATTTGCCAACAAAGACTAACAATGGTATGAGCTTGCTAAACTAAAAGGATAACAGAGGTATAAAAGTTGAATCTCATTAAGGAAAAAAAGACGGAATTGATCAAAAACCATAAACTTCATGATAGAGATACGGGCTCTCCTGAAGTCCAAGTCGCATTGTTAACTGAGCGAATTAATAGCTTAACCCCTCATTTTAAATCTCATAAGAAGGACCACCACTCTCGTCGAGGTTTATTACAGCTTGTGAGTTCAAGAAGGCGATTACTAGACTACCTAAAGAAAGTCGACTCCGCTCGCTACCAAAAACTCATTGAGCGGTTAAGCTTAAGAAAATAAAACGCTTAAGAATTATTTTTTAAAAATATATCAAGGGAGACAACTATGGGTGTCGTCGAAGTCAGTGCCAACTACGGTGGGCGTGTATTAACCCTTCAAACAGGTAAGTTAGCCAAACAGGCGGATGCTTCCGTTTTAGCTACTTACGGTGAGACGATGGTACTTGTGACGGTCGTATCAAGCCACAAGCTTGGGGCCGATCAAGATTTTTTTCCTCTTACCGTTGATTTTCAAGAGAAATATTATTCAGCCGGAAGATTACCCGGGGGTTTTTTTAAAAGAGAGGCAAAGCCTTCAGATAGAGCAACTCTCTCTGCGAGACTGATCGACCGTCCTTGCCGCCCTTTGTTTCCTGAAGATTACCTTTATGAAACAAACGTTGTAGCTACCGTTCTTTCAATTGATGGAGTTAATGAACCTGATTATGTAGCCTCAATCGCTGCAAGTGCTGCACTCCATATCTCTGATATTCCTTGGAACGGCCCGATAGGAACGCTAAGAGTCGGGTACTTAAATGACCAATTGGTGGCAAATCCACCTCCTTCCGAAATGGCAAATAGCAAAATTGATCTTCTCGTATCCGGGGTGAAAACCGGTGTCGTAATGGTCGAAGGAAGCGCCAAAGAGGTCTCTGAAAAAGAGATGATGGATGCTATCGATTTTGCTCACAAAGAAATGAAAATTGTTTTTGATCTTCAAGATGAATTGAGATCAAAATGTGGCAAAGAAAAAAGAGAATATGAAAAGCCTCTAAGAGACGAGGCCTTGAAAGCGGATATTAGAAAATTTAGCTGGGGAGATTTCGGAAAAGCCTTTTCAATTAAAGAAAAGCTCAATCGGTACGACGCTCTTGCGACGGTTGCTGAAAAAGTAAACGGGAAGTTCCTTGTTGCAGAGCCTAAAACCGATGCGGACAAAAAACGAAATAAGTTAGTCGGACTTTATCTTGAAGAGGTAAAAGCCGCTTATGCTCGTGAGAAAACGGTTAATACCAAAACTCGTATTGACGGAAGGCCTTTTAACGAAATTCGTCCGATTGCTTCTGAAGTAGGATTGTTGCCGCGAGTTCATGGATCATCGTTATTTACTCGTGGTGAGACTCAAGTTTTAGCCACAGTAACGTTGGGAACTGCGGACGACGAACAAAAAATCGATTCAATCAACGGTGTTTATAATAAGAGTTTCTTGCTTCATTACAACTTTCCTCCCTTTTCGGTTGGGGAAGCTAGACCCTTGCGGCCACCTGGAAGAAGAGAGATTGGACATGGGTTCTTGGCAGAACGAGCCCTGTCTTTTGTTATTCCACCAAAAGAAAAGTTCCCTTACACGATTCGTATTGTTTCCGAAACCTTAGAATCGAACGGAAGTTCATCGATGGCCACTGTGTGCAGTGGTTCGCTGGCTCTTATGGATGCCGGGGTTCCTGTCCCTAAGCCTGTAGCAGGCGTGGCCATGGGGCTCATTAAAGAGGGAGAGAAAATAGCTGTTCTTTCGGATATTCTCGGGGATGAAGACCATCTCGGAGACATGGACTTTAAAGTTTGCGGAACTGCTGATGGAGTCACAGCTTTTCAAATGGATCTGAAAATCGGCGGAGTCAGTCGAGAGATCATGGAAGCAGCGTTAGAACAAGCCAAGGAAGGAAGATTGCATATTCTTTCGAAAATGGCTGAAGCATTGACCGAAGCTAGACCTAACTTCTCTAAATATGCTCCTCGAATTTTTACAATTAAAGTCAAGCAAGACAAGGTGCGAGAAGTTATTGGTTCTGGTGGTAAAGTCATTCGAAGTATTATTGAACGCACAGGTGTCAAAATTGATATCGAAGACGACGGAACTATTCACATCGCTTCGGCTGATGAAGTTAGTGCTCAAAAAGCCATCGATATTATCAATCAGATCGTTGAAGAACCTGAACCTGGAAAGATTTATGAAGGCAAAATTACACGAATTGCAGATTTTGGAGCTTTTGTAGAGATCATCCCAGGAACAGAAGGGCTATGTCATATTTCCGAGCTAGAACATTTTCGAGTTAGACATGTAGAAGATGTTGTGAAGATGGGAGAGACCATTCAGGTGAAATGTTTAGAAGTTGATCCTTCGGGTAAGATCAGACTTTCACGAAAAGCCCTTTTGAGCAAAGAGGCTTCACAACCTCAACCTCCAAGAGAACCAGGGGGCTTAGGAGGAGAAGATTCGAGCGACGAAAATCGTGGCAACCGAATTGAGGGGCGCTCAGATAGGTTTGAACGCGGTGGCAGAGACCGAGAGCCAAGAGGGGATAGAGATCGGGGCCGAGATAGAGATCGCGGCGGGGACCGAGATCGCGGCGGACGACGTGATAGAGGCGGAAGAGATTTTAGAGACAGTCGCGACAGAGGGCCCGACAGAGGCTCTGATAGAGACCGCCCTCGTCCCGAGAGAGACCGCGATCGCGGTGGACGCCAAGAAGGCCGTCGTTATGATCGCGATGATAGAGGTTTCTCTGGTAGGGAAGATCGCCCCAATCGAGATAGAGAAGATAGATTCCCACGTCGAGAGCCTGACGATCGAGGCTTTAGTCATGATTTTTCAGATGACATAAAGCCGAGATTTGATGGGGATGACGACGATTAGTCTATATTAAAATCTAAAATAGTTAACTCCTTAGTTTGGGGGCTCTCACTTGCGAGCTCAGTATCAAAAAGTTGCATTATCCAACGGGGCGACGCTTGTAATGGAGCGCAATTCGCATTTTCGGTCCTGTTCAGTCGGGGTGTGGGTAAAAGTTGGTAGTGGAGCCGAGCCTAGATCTTTAAATGGGGTGAGCCACTTTTTGGAACACATGGTGTTTAAGGGGACTGCGAAAAGAGGCAGCCTCGAAGTGGCGACTGTTTTAGAGTCTTTGGGTGGAGATCTTAACGCGTTCACCGATCGAGAGGTCACTTGTTATCATGCGACGGTTCTAAGCGAGCACCTGCCTATTGCGCTTGATGTTTTAAGCGATCTGACACTGAATCCAACTTTTCCGAAAGAGGAGTTGGCGCTTGAGAAAAAGGTCCTTCTCCAAGAACTTTTAATGATCGAAGAGTCCCCGGATGATAAGATTTACGACCTTTTCTTTAGAAATATTTGGAAAGACCAACCACTTGGCCAATCGGTAATTGGCTCGAAACGGACCATTGAGAGTTTTAATAGGAAGACCGCAGTAAAATTCTTCGAACAATATTATCATCCTAAAAATATGGTAATCAGTATCGCTGGTAACTTTGAAGAAGAAAAAGTTATCGCTGATTGTGAGAAGCTTTTTTCTGCTAAGGGCCGAAAATGGGAGCCTATATCGATTAAGCAGAAAACCAAGTATATTCCCGTGCACAAAAAAGCCACTGTACCGACTGATCAGTTGCATCTCATTGTCGGATTTGATGGTCTTTCGATTCATGATCCAGCTAAGTTTGATTCAGTGGTGCTTAATTTTTACCTTGGCGGTGGAATGAGTAGTCGACTATTTCAAGAGATAAGGGAAAAAGCGGGGCTCGCCTATACAGTCGATTGTGATTTTATCCCTTTTACGGGAAATGGGGTCTGTGCCATTTATCTAGCTCTTAAGCCTAACTCATTATCTCGATGTGTTGAAATTCTATCGCGGGAAATAGCCCAGGTAGCGAAGCATCCCATTTCGTCCAAAACCTTGGAAATGGTAAAAAACCAAATAAAAGGCTCGGTGATCTTATCGTCAGAATCTACTGAAACCAGACAAGAGAGTTTAGGAAGAAATGAAATAAGCTTCGGTCGTCGCATCACGATTGAAGAAATTGTTCGCGAAATTGATAAAGTGTCTGCGGAAAGCATTCAAAGAGTTGCTCAACGGCTATTTGTACCCGAAAAAGAATCGGTGATTACATTATCTCGAGTGAAGCCTAAAAAGGGAAAGGTATCGTTATTTGTATGATTAAAGTCAAAGTAAAGAAGCTCAAACCGAATGCAGTGGTTCCATCTTATATGTCTACAGGGGCTGCGGGTTGCGATGTCAATGCCTGCTTAGAATCAAGCCTTTGGGTTCAGCCAGGAGAGAGAGTGGCTGTCCCGACAGGTTTAAGCGTAGAAATTCCCTTAGGCTATGAGATACAAGTGCGTCCTAGAAGCGGGCTTGCCTTTAAAAAAGGCTTAACTGTCGTCAATGCTCCCGGAACAATTGACAGTGATTACCGAGGAGAAATTAAGGTTCTCATCATTAATTTAGGTAAAGAGGCGGTTGAAATTGTTCCTCAAGATAGAATTGCTCAGTTGGTGATTCAGAAAATCGATCAGATTGAATGGCAGGAAGTAGAAGGATTAGGTGAAACTGTCCGTGGTGTTGGTGGGTTTGGTAGTACCGGAGTGTCGGCTACCCCCGTGTGAAGTAGATACTTCTAATTACTAAACTGGGAAAATCTTTGCGGTAAAGTTTTAAAATCTTTTCTTTTAAAAGCAGAAGTTGTTGCATCCAAATAGGATTAGAAACTTTAACCGTTAACGTACCCGATCGAAGTCTGATGGCTTGTGACTGTTGTGCGGCAGACTCCCCCACATATTTTTCCCAGGCAATGAGGGCTCTTGTCTCCTCAATTTTAGTGATCGTGTTGGGGCTTTGCTTAAAATAGCCAGGAAGAAGTGTTCCAAAAGCCTGGGGATCGGCCTCCCCTCTTAATCTTCTCTTTGTTTTGCTTTGCCGTTTATCTTTTAAACGGGAAGAGAAGATCTTCTTTAACTCTTTCTCAGAATCAGAATCCATAGCTTTATCTCTAATTCAAACAAAATGAGATGTCACAACACTCCGCAAGAAACCGTCTTTTAATCAAGGTAAAGGAAACATCTTCCTTTTCCCTCCCAAGAGAGGCGCCCGGGAATCCACCGGGCGCCATTTCCCTTTTTTCTATTCTATGGTAGGTTTTCCTTTTAATTTCTTGGAGGACTCATGGATAGAAATCTCGCCTTAGAATTTGTTCGAGTGACTGAAGCGGCCGCTTTGAGCGTGGGCCGTTGGATTGGTAGAGGTGATGAGAAATCGGCCGATCACGCTGCCGTAGAGTCGATGAGAAAAGCTTTTGATTCCATTAGATTTAGAGGAACTATTCAAATAGGGGAGGGGGAGAGAGATGAAGCCCCCATGCTCTATATTGGGGAGAAGGTAGGAGCCGGGGAAGGGCCCAATATTGATATCGCCTGTGATCCCCTTGAAGGGACCACCATTACAGCCCTAGGAAGAAGTGAAGCCCTGTCGGTCATTGCCGCAGCGGAGGAAAATAATTTCCTTCATGCTCCGGATACTTATATGGATAAAATTGCTGTGGGGCGCGCAGCCAAAGGAGCTATAGATATTAAAAAAAGCCCAACCTGGAATTTAAAGGAAATCTCAAAAGCGACGGGAAAAGGCTTACAGGATTTGATGGTTATTATTCTGGATCGCCCGAGGCACGCGGATCTTATCGCAGAAGTGAGAGAGGTGGGGTGTCGTATTCGATTAATCGGGGACGGCGATGTTTCTGCGGCTATTGCGGCCGCACAAGAGGAAACTGGGATCGATGCTTTGATGGGAATCGGAGGTGCTCCGGAAGGGGTCATAGCGGCTGCCGCCCTTAAATGTCTCGGAGGAGACATGCAGGGCGTTTTAAAGTTTAGAAATGAGAGTGAAAGAGCCCGTGCTAAAACCATGGGGATAACTGATGAGAACAGGGTTTATGGTATTGAAGAATTAGCGAAAGGAAACGTCATGTTTATCGCGACGGGCGTCACTAACGGTAGCTACCTGAATGGTGTAAGATATTTTGGTGGCGGAGCTCATACTCATTCAATTGTCATGAGATCGGAAACGATGACCATCCGTGAAATTAAGACCAAACATCTCTTTGACCATAAGCCTCGGTATGGGTGGTAATCGCTATGGCAGAAGTCGTTAGAAATAAAGTCATGAATGTTCCAACCCAAGCGCTTTTTCGAGCTATTACAGAGTTCGAAAAATATCCTGAATTTTTAGGCGAGGTGACCGGAGCTAAAGTAGTAAAAAAGTTGGGCGCTGATAAAGTTCAGGTTAAATTCGAAATTGAAGTTGTTAAGACCTTTGTTTATACGCTTGAGTTTCAATTAAAAGGTGAAGAAGAGGTCCGCTGGAAATTGCTTGAGAGCGATTTTTTTAAGAAAAATGAGGGAAAGTGGCTTCTCAAAACAAAAGGGGCCAAAGAAACAGAAGTTCATTACGAACTTGATGTGGCTGTGGTGTTTCTTGTCCCTTCATGGATTGCAAAGAAACTCACCGAAGTTAATCTACCAAAAATGTTTGAGAGTTTTGAAACGCGCGCCAAAGAGTTAGCTGGGTAAAAGGCTAGGAGAACTAAATATGCCATCAGAAGATAATAAAGATGATTCCGAAGAGATAAAGAGCAGTGATAAAACACAGGACCGTCCCTGGTGGAGCGAGATCATGAAGGAGATGACTCTGACCGGGCTTGCCACTGTTTTTATGACGGAAGATTCGGTTCGTTCTTATTTAAAAGATAAGAAACTCCCAAAAGAGTTGGTGGGATTGGTCCTGGAAAGTCTTGGCAAGAAGAAGGATGATTTCTACGGACTCCTAGCCAAAGAGTTTGGACGAGTCCTTGGTAAAATAGATCTTTCTCAAGAAATCACTAAATTTATGGAAAAACACAAAGTGAATGTTCAAATATCTTTTGAGCGCAAGGAGGCAGAATGAAAAAAGAGGTTGTAGCGACCCAAGAAGCTCCCCAGGCAATCGGTCCTTATTCACAAGCTATTAAAGCAAACGGACTTTTGTTCGTTTCAGGTCAAATTCCCTTAGATCCGAAAACTGGAATGGTGGTAGGTAAAACTATTGAAGAACAGACTGAACAGGTGATGAAAAATCTTGGGGCTATTCTAAACTCGCAAAAAATGAGTTTTGACCATGTCGTAAAAACGACAGTATTCATAACTAATATGGCGGAGTTTCCTAGGTTTAATGAAATTTATGCCAAATACATGAAAAATCCTTATCCTGCTCGAGCTACAGTCGAAGTTGGAAAGTTGCCAAAAGATGTCGTGGTTGAAATAGAAGCGATAGCGATTCTTCCCGGATGAGGAAAGTCTTTTTCATTGCTGTTCTCTGTGGTTTCTTGAACTGTGTATCGATTTGTGCTCAATCTCAAGGGAAAGTTGTCAACGGTACTGCAGCTATCATCAATAAAAAAGTTATCACGATCAAGGATGCCTACGTCTATCGGGCACTACAAAGAATGAACACGGGAACTCAACCTGTTCTAATGGAAGAACAAGGTGAGGAACTTCGAAAAACGGTTCAAAAGATTGTTTTTGAAGAGATGGTTTTAGCGGAAATGAAGAGTCTACAAAAAGAGGTAGAAGTTTCTATTGTTTTTGATAGCTGGAAAAAAAGCAAAAAGTCGGCTGATCTTGCCTTAATCCGGGAGGCATACGGACTCGGTGAGAATGAACTTTATAAATCAGCGGTCAAAACCATAAAGGCCGATAAGTTTGTGAAACTTAAAATTGATACGGTGACTCCAGTCGTGACCGAAGATGAGGCTCAAAAGTATTTTAAAAGAAATGAAGCCCAATTTCGAGGCAAGAGCTATGAGAGTATCCGTCCGAATATTATTGTGTTGCTAAAAAAACAGTCTGTTCAAAAGAGTCTTGAGGAATGGATCAAATCTTTAAAAGACAAATACGAAGCCTCCATATTGCTGGACAGCCTGTAGAGATAGTTCTCAGGCAACTTGCGAAAGCTGACATCCAGGACATTAGAACGATTGCTAAAGATTCGTTCCCAAAAGTATGGAGTGAAAGTGAATTCGACTTTTTTATTAATCATGAACATGGGCTGTGTCTTGGCGCTTTTCGCGAGAGTCAGCTATTGGGTTACTTGTTGTGTCTTTTGATTCAAGGTGAATTAGATGTTATTACGGTGGCGGTGGAGCCTCAATTGCGAAGGTTGCATATTGCTGAAACTCTTTTGAGGGCTGCGTTGGAGTTCGAAATGGTAGAACAAGCATTTTTAGAAGTTGAGAGTCAAAATCAAGCAGCTATTAGTTTTTATGAAAAAGTGGGTTTTAAGAAGTATGGAATTCGAAAAAAATACTACGAAGGGCAAAGAGACGCTTTAGTCATGAAGATTGAGAAGGGCCGACCTGGTTTTTAAGAAAATAGCTTAAGATAACTCAAATAGTTCGAATCAAGGAGTGTCTCTAGAGTGATTCAAGTGTGGTGGGGTACAGATATCGACCACTTGTTTAGTTTAAGATTTAATAATCCAGCCTCGGATTCTTGGATCGGTGCCTTTAATTCTTCGATAGGAGGGAAGCTGTGGGTGCGAACAAAAGGTGCAACGCAAATGTTGAGTGTGAATGTTTTCTTTCTTAATGAAGCTCAACTGTTCATTAATCACAAAGCGACTAAGATGAAAAAAAATCTTGTTGTCTTTTTCTGTCAGATAAGGGCGAACTTGATGGCTAGCGCCCTCAAAGGCTTCAATGAAATCATTTTTAACCTCAAAACAGCAGGGCTCAAGGCAAGGGCCAAGAATCGCGTGAATCTCCCCGTCATGGTCATTCCAAAGATCTTGAAGTGTGCTGGTGATGTTTTGTAGGGCTCCTCGCCAACCGCAATGAATGGCGGCAATTGGCCCCTTGGGATTTGTAGTAAAAAAAAGCATCGGTATGCAATCGGCTGTAAAAACAGAGAGCTTTAAGTGGGAAGACTCGGTAACAGCTCCATCGGCATCAGGCGGAGCCTGGTAAAGCTGACTTAGGTTTTGATCTGTAACATAAACCATTTGGTTTCCATGTACTTGATGAAAAAGTGGACGGGTCAAACCTTTGGGTTCAATAGTGAAATCATAAGTCACGTGCATTATTGAAGGCATGGATCATGTTCCTTGAGTAAAAGTAGAAAGTCTTTAAAGTCCTGAGGCAGTGGTGCCTCTATGAAAAGTTTTGTATTCAATTTCGGGTGGACAAAAGCAAGAGATGCTGCATGAAGAAGGGTGTGATCTAATTCGGATAGTTTGCGGGTAATCGTTTCAGGAAGAAGGCTGGTCTTAACTTTGCGTTTCCCATATGTGGGATCTCCGACAATCGGAAATTGGTTTTCCGAAAGGTGAACCCGTAATTGGTGAGTGCGACCAGTATGAGGATAAAGTTCAACATGGGTAAAATGACGAAATCTCTCAAGTGATTTCCATTGAGTGAGCGCTGTTCGAGTGTGAGCGCCTTTTGAGCTCATTTTTTTTCTGTCTTTGGGATCTCGTCCAATAGGAGAATCAAAAGTGCCCGAAAGAGCCATTTTTCCAAAAGTTAAGGCTTGGTAAGTTTTTTTTATGTTTCTATTCTTAAAGTGTAGAGAAAGTTGATTCTGGACCTCTTCGGTTTTTGCGACTAGGAGAACTCCCGTGGTTCCTTGATCGAGTCGGTGAACAATTCCTGGTCTTTCGGAGGAAATCTTTTTGAAGGAGGAGTTAGATAAATAGTGAAGCAAATGATGAACTAATGTGCCCTCTTTTCGCCCCGCTCCCGGGTGAACAATCACACCTGCAGATTTATTAATGGCTAATAGGTATTCATCTTCGTACAAAATATTCAGGTTGCCGGGAGTTGGAGTGAGGTGGGTGATTGGAGCGTTTTCTATAGGTTCGAAGAAGACTCGATCTCCGGCCTTTATTCGATGACTCGATTTAAGACACAAATGGTTATTGAGTTTTACTCGTGACTGTTTGATCTGTTCTTGAATATAAGAGCGGCTTTTACCGGTTTTTTCGGACAAAAAAGTGTCTAAACGAGACGAGATCTCAACAACAAAATCATTGATTTTCAAGCGGATTTCTGCCCTGCGCGTAGCTTGAGTTCTTCCATGTAAATAGAGACCGTAGATTTTGAATCAAGACGATAGAGGTGACTTAAATTTTTTAAAAAACCTTGGACGTAAACCATGGCAGGAAGGTGCTTGGAGTCGAACTCTTCAATAGCTTTGAGGTATTTGAGTGGGATTTTAGTAATTCGGGATACGTCACTTAAGGAAAGTCCTTTGCTTTCACGAACTGACGCCAAATTAAAAGTCGTTGGAGTTGCAGTTTTGGCAATTGAGTCTGGTTTGAGTTCGGAGCTAGGAAGAGTGATAACAACAGAATCCGAAGCCGACAGAGTGGGTGTTTTCAAATTCGTGGGAGTTTGAGATGGCTCGTTTCGCGATTTGGTCACTGCAAGGGCTAAATCGGAAAGCTCATTAGAGCTTAAGTTTTTGTCATATTCACGCCGTTTGTCCGGATTGGTCAGTGTGAGATAAGCCGACTCTAAAAGAGCTAAGAGTTCAGTATTGTCTTCGGCCGGCATCAGGGAATAGGTAGCAATCGAGTCTCTTGAAAACGCATTTTTTGCCGCAAGATAAGCCGTGGTTATTTCAGAAATCGAGGCTCGTTGAGGGATTTTGAGTAGTTCATAGTAGGATTCTTCAGTGGTGTTTTTCGACATAGGAGATTTAAGCTCTTTGATCCAATTTTAAAATGTTACGAACCACTTCCTCGAGATGAGTAACAGCAGTTCCATTGGGGGTGTCGATAAGAAAAGGGACCTTCTTTCGAATCGACTGCCACACCGAATTATCATAAGGAATAAAGCCCACATATTCAACACGGATTCCAAAATAACGCTCACAAACAATCTTAATGGACTTACCAATATCTTCTTCTGCTCTAGTCCTGACTTGATTCACTACCAGCGTGAAGCTAAATTCTTTCATCTTCGATTGAAGTTGAGCGCCATCTGCTGGAGATAATCGAGCTACTTCTCTTAAGAGATCCTTGGGAGAAGTGATGCCCTGGTTGTTTTTTTCATCCATCGCCTGTTCAATGAGACTGCGGACAGGCGGAGTAGGAGTTGAGGCTCTTAAGGTACGGTAAAATGCGGCCTTGATAAACCGATAGGCATTTTCTACGCTGGTAGGTTCGGGAGTAACGATAATAACTTTGTGGTCGGCGAGAAGAAAAAAATCTAGAGTGTTGAGACTGGTTCCTGCGCCTAGATCCAATAGGATATAGTCGGCTTCGATTTCTTTAAATTTGCGGGCCAGTCGAGCTTTTTGAACATTGGGCATATTGGCAATCCCAGTTGGATCATGTGCCCCGGAGATAAGAGAAAGATTCCGATATACCGTTGGCTGTAAAAGTGAGTTAGCATTATCGATTTTATTGTATAAAAGATCCCCAAGCGTTCTTGAGGGGTTGCTCACGCCCAAACTTGTGTGGAGATTGGCACCGCCTAAATCAAGGTCGATCACGACCACTTTTTTGTTGAGCCAACTAAGAAAGAGCGCCAGATTAGAAGTCAGAACCGTTTTTCCGACACCTCCTTTCCCCCCTCCAATCGCCCAAATCTTCTTATCAGCCTTGGTTACAACATTTAAATTGCGGTTGGGAAGGTTAACCGAAACTGAAGTTTCGGATGAGCCGGGAGGTCCAAATAGATTTCTCTTAAATAGAGCCAACGTGTCTTCCAGTTTAGAGTTGGGTGCTTTGCGTAAACAAGAGGGCAATTAATTCGGTAAGTACTACTTCTATTATGAGGTAAGGGGAATAATAACTCAAACGCTCTGTGACAAGATCCACTTAAGCCGTTTTACTAACGCTAGGTCGCCGTGTTAGAGATATGCGATGAGCCTGTTAAATGGACTAAAAGATTACGATGAGAATTGAAACGGTAAGCTTAATTATTGCCGCCTTTGTCTCGGTGTCGCTTGGCGTTGCAGCCATGCTTCGAAATTTTAAAAGCCGGCTATCGATATCGTTTACAGCTTTGATGGCAGCCCTTGCTTTACATGATTCGATTGGAAGTCTTCAGGGGTTTGCAAGCTATGAAACGATCATTAGTCCCTCGTGGCATAGTTTTGTTACGTTTTTTATTGGTCTTCCGTTGCTTTGGTTTTGTAAAGAACTCTTGGGAAATCGTTCCACTTTGCTCAGCAAATCGCTCTCTTTTTACATTCCATTTCTCGCAGTTGTTTTATTATTCATGTCGTTTCCGACCTATCGGGAATATGAAAATCTATTTAATTTTTGGGCTCACATTTTGGTTCTTGTCCCTTTTGTAGTTTTCCTCATTGCACTTGATCGAGCCAGTAGGGCAGTGACTCTTCCGAGAGAAAAACTTCGCCTAAATTTTGCGGCTGTGGGAGGAGTTGCTTCTTTGTCTTTTTTTGTAACCAATACAGTTCACTACTCGGGAATGGAAAATATGCCACCCCTAGGCACCGTCTCTCGAGTTCTTTACTCAATTTTTATTTTTCACACTTTTATTCAAAAGGAGGTCATGACTTCGGAAGAGGTCTTAACGAAGATCACCTTGTTTGGGGGAATCGCAATAGTTTTAACTTTGATTTATTCGATTTTAGTGAGTTGGGTTGGGGATCAATCGGGGCTATTTTATTTTAATACTTTTATCGCTTCTTTTGTGATCATGATTCTTTTTGAACCGTTAAAAAGAGTCATTACTCGCGGAACTAGAAAATTGTTTCTTAAAAGACATTTGGCACTCGAGCAGGAACTAAATGTATTTCTGGAGGATTTAGTTGGAACATTTGAACCCATCCAGATTACGAATCGAATTGAGACCATTTTGAAAAAGTGTTTGGGAGTTGAGGCTTCGAGCCTTTATTTGCTCGAAAAAGACGGTTTGAGTTACTTTAAAATTAACGCCCAAGTTATCGATGCCTCTCAAGAGCTTTCTTCCTCAAATCCCCTGATTGAATATATGGCGTTAAGAAGGGGACGACCCTTTATTTTAGAGAATATTGAAAATGACCGGGATTTTTTTCGAACTGCGTCGGCTCAGAAATTTTGTGAAATGTGTCTAGAAACTATGAGGAGTTTAAAGGCCGATTTTGTAATTCCGTTTGTGTATGATGCAAAACCGATTGCTTTTTGTGCAGTAAGGGCCGGGGAGAGAATTGTTTTGTCCAATGAGGAGTTAAGAGTGTTTATCCCAATTACAAGGCAGTTGGGATTAATGTTCAAGAATGCTCAAACTTTTGATTATGTGAAAGATAGAGATAAATTAGCCGCTTTAGGAGAAATGGCGGCTGGCTTGGCTCATGAAATTAAAAATCCGCTTGGGTCCATTAAAGGGGCAGCAGAGCTATTGAAGGAGAAAGAAAGTTTTTCAAATTCCAGTGAGTTTTTGCAAATTATTCTCGATGAAACTCAAAGACTCTCCAATGTGGTTACCGAATTTTTAGATTATGCAAAGCCTAGAAAAATACACTCTCAAAGTGTGTGTGACCCTCTGCTTGTGATTGAACATGTCGCTCAATTAGCTATTAAAGGGACAAAAATCGGATTTGAAGTTGAAACGGAAGAGAAAAAGACCCTGATTGAGATGGATCCTGAAGTGTTGAAACAAATTTTATTAAACCTTTTTCTCAATGCTGTTCAAGCCATGGAACAGTTGGAGCGACCTATTCTCAAAGTAAGGCTTAAAAGGATTAAATCGAAAAAAGCTTTCAATTTAGAGTCACTCCCACTTTTTAAGGTCTGGGAAGGCTGGCGACATGAAAAGATTGGTGCTTCTACAGATTATTTGGAAATTGAGGTTAAGGATAACGGGCCAGGAATCGAACTTGAAACCCAGCGGCGTTTGTTTGTTCCCTTTTTTACGACCAAGTCGAAAGGCACAGGTTTGGGGCTAGCAATCTGCAGGCGTTTGATGGAGTCTTCGGGGGGCACTATCAACGTTAGATCAAAAGAAGGTTTTGGAACTACATTTGTTTTACACTTACCGATGAAACGAAAATTATCAGAGAATCGGTTAGAAGAAGTTCGGATAAAGGAAGATACAGCATGAATGCGGAAGTTCTTGTTCTCGATGATGAAATCAATATTAGAAAAATTGTGTCGGCGATGCTGGAAGCTGAAGGGTATGTCGTGCACTCAGTCGGTACCATAACTCAAGCCAAAGAAATCATAAAACAGGGAAGGGTTGAGGCCGTACTTTGTGACCTTAGATTAACTCGTGAAGACGGGTTGCAGTTATTAAAATGGGTAAGAGAAGAACAATCTTCGCTACCGGTAATTATTCTTACGGCTCATGGCAGTATCGATTCGGCCGTGGATGCTATGAAACAGGGAGCTTTTGACTATTTAAGTAAACCCTTTGATCGGATTGAATTAGCTAGAGTCATCAAAAAAGCAGTGTTGTCATTTAAAGTTCAAAGCGAAGAATTAAAAAACTGGAATAGTTCTGAGAGCCCGCATCCGATGATAGGCGAGACGCCTAAAATGCTAAAACTCTACGGTATGCTTGATAAAGTAGCGTCGAGTGATTCGACCGTTCTTATTTTAGGCGAGAGTGGAACGGGAAAAGAACTTATTGCGGGGGCTATTCATGAGCGCAGTTCTAGGGCAAAAGGGCCTTTTATCAAAATTAATTGTGCCGCTATTGCCGAAAATCTGATGGAGAGTGAACTATTTGGTCATGAGAGAGGGGCTTTTACCGGAGCCATTAGTTCGAAACCGGGTCGATTTGAACTTGCAGATAACGGGACCTTGTTTCTCGATGAGATAGCGGAAATGAGTGTTGAGATGCAAGTCAAATTACTACGAGTTTTGCAAGAGAAGTCTTTTGAACGAGTCGGTGGAGTTAGAACTCTCAATGTAGATGTCAGATTGATTGCTGCCACTAATCGAGATTTAGATAAGGAGATAAGAGAAGGGCGGTTTAGAAATGATCTTTTCTACCGCTTGAATGTGGTTCCTTTAGAATTACCCCCATTACGGGAGCGTCCTGAAGATATCCCGCGATTAATCGTTTTCTTTTTAAAAAAAATGGGGGATCGGATGAAAAAAGATCCCCCTGTGCTCCAGCCTGAAACTCTTGAACTGCTTGTTCAATATCCTTGGCCGGGTAATATTCGTCAGCTGGAAAATGTGATTGAAAGGGTGATGGTTCTTAATGGGGGAGGGGCGGTAACTGCGGAGCAACTTCCTGAGGAAATTCTTGAGTTTGAGGAACAAAGATTTGTCGAACGACAAGCCACTTCGGCCGGTTCTTTGAAAGAACTTGTCAAAGACGCCACTCGACGCATTGAAAAAAAGGCCATTGAGGAGGCTCTTCAAGAGACTCAAAATAATGTCACTCAAGCGGCCCGAAGGCTTAATATCAGCCGCAAAGGACTTCAGCTGAAAATGAAGGAGTTGGGAATCAGGTGAGATATTTCAAGTTTTATGCTTGATGCCATGCGCTGTAACGGTGTATAACATCGGGGTTGTTTTAACCGTTTTTTAGAAGGTGTTATGAAAAAATCTAAAATATTCAGTATCTTAGTGGTTATATTCGCTTTAACCTCCATTCAAGCTCAAGCCTTTAATATTGAGCGCAGAGTAGGAGTTGCTCGCTCGGTCCTCATCCAGAGAATGACCTCGGCTAATCCAATCCCTCGGTATTTATTAAATCAAGCTGAGTGTATCGCGGTCACAAGAAATGTGAAGGCCGGATTTATTTTTGGCGGAGAAGGCAGCACAGGATTGGTCAGTTGCCGTACTAGCAGTGGCTGGAGCGCCCCTTCTTTTTTAAACACCGCAGGCGTGAGCTTTGGATTTTTGATTGGGGGACAAGTTGTCGACAATGTATTGCTTTTTATGACCCCCCTTTCTCGGCAAATGTTAAACCGAGCTAATTTAACTTTAGGAGGGGATTTGAGTCTTGCGGTCGGCCCCTATGGTGAAGGCGTCGGAACTAACGTGTCTCCTCTAGCCCATATTCTTGTCTACTCGGCTGGAACCGGTCTCTATGCAGGGTTTTCTTTGAATGGAACCCTTATCTCTCATGGAGATGAGAGAAATCGTTTAGTCTATGGTAAATATTTAACTGCCGGGGAAATTCTCTCCACCCCCGGAATGTTGGCCTCTCCGTTGATGAGACAATTTGTGGACGTGCTTGAGGCTTACGCCCCGACTGGAGTCTCTCGATAACTGCTATTTCTTTTAAGGTGTTCTAGGACGAGAAGTTTAATTTCGGTCATGTCTTCCATGGCCCATCTTATGCTTTCTCGTCCTAGGCCACTGTTCTTAACTCCTCCGTAAGGCATGTGGTCAACTCTTCAAGAGGGCACATTCCCAATAATCACTCCACCTACATCGAGAGCATCCCAGAGTTGATAAGTTTTCTTGGTGTTTCATTTGATCATTCACCTCATCGTCAAACGGCCAATAAATTTTGCGCCTTAAACAGACTCAATCGCTTCGAAAGTGGTATTTTTATCGGTGATACCCACTCTTAAAATCAGTTGTCGTGTTTGCCTTTTTTGGGAGTTGAAAGAACAAAAATACAGTTTCAGAGGAGAAGTCGCAATAAAAACTCTATATTCTCGAGCGAAAAAAGAGGGGATTTGCCAATGAAAAACGGCACGAAATGCTGCGTTTCCCCTAGGGAAATCCCCCAAAAAAAAGGGGGGGGGCAGAAAAAAATGTTTGTACTTTTTTATTAAATGCGCTTACCATCAGAGGGTAGTTGCAGTTCAACGCTAACTTTTTCGGGGGTAAAATGATGAAAAAAACTACAAAGAGAAAAACAACCACAAAAAAAACCACTAAGAAAGCTGCTGGAAAGCGTAAGCCAAATGCTGCTTTCATGGCTCCTCTTAAGCCAAGTGCCGCTTTAGCCGAAGTCGTGGGTTCGAAGCCACTTCCTCGCACTCAAGTGATTAAAAAATTGTGGCTCTATATTAAAAAGCACAAGCTTCAAGATCCAAAAAACAGAAGAAATATCAAAGCCGACGCTATTTTGAAAAATATTTTCAAAGGCAAAGCTGTTGTTTCTATGTTTGAAATGACCAAGCTTGTTAATAAGCAACTTTCAGCTTAATTTAGATGAAGAGATGCGAGGGCCGACAGAAATGTCGGCCCTTTTTTTTGCCTTGAAATTAAAGCTACGTCGGCAAGTTTAACGCCTTTTATCCTTTGATGGGGCTCTTTAAAGGGGCCAAACGGCCGTCTTGAGGATTGAAGAGTTCGATGGCGCTCTCTCCAAGCACTGGAATACTTATTCTAAGCGTCTCAAGAACACTGGGATAAAAAGTTGAGGAGTGGAGAGAAGGGACATGGCCTTTCTTTCGGTATTGTTCTAATCTTTTCTCCGTTAGAACCCCAACTGAAACCATAACACTTGGAACTCCCTCAAGCCCATATCGGCTAAAGTCTTCGCCTACTGTTGATGGGTGACCATCTAAAATGTTCTTTGCTCCTATTATTCGAGTTATTACGGGTTTAAGGGTGGCAACCATTTCTGGGTCATTAATGACGCTAGGGACTGGATCTTCAGATGAGTTTATTTCTGGCTCTGGGGCGCCATAAGCGCTTGCAATGGCTTTGGCCCTTCGTGTAATCCCCTCTATAACGCGAGTCCTCTCCGAGGGAGAGAATGTTCTAATCGTTAATTGGAGTAGAGCATAATCGGCAATGATGTTGTGTTTACTGCCGGCGTGAAATGATCCGACTGTGATGACGGCCGGTTCAAAAGGGTCTTTCTCCCTAGAAACAAGAGACTGCAAAGATAAAACTAGCTCGCTGGTCATGGGAATGGGATCGATGGTCTCATGAGGGGTAGCTCCGTGGCCACCGCGCCCTTTCATCTTGATATCAATGGAATCCACGTTGGCAGTCACTGGACCTGATATCAATCTAACTTTTCCGGTGGTTTGAGAAGACTCGACATGCATGGCTAGAGCGAAATTGGGGTGAGGAAACTTCTTAAAGAGGCCGGCTTTTAGCATGGCTTTGGCTCCTGCCCCTTTTTCCTCGGCTGGTTGACCAATAATCATCGCTGTGCCTTTCCAGCGGTTTTTATGTTGTTTTAAGTAATTCGCAACTCCGACCATATTGGTGATGTGGAGGTCGTGACCACAAGCGTGCATTACTCCCGATTCGAGCCCTTGAGCCGTTTTGTTGCGTATCTTCGAAGCGTAGGGCAGTTGGGTTTGCTCTAAAATAGGAAGAGCGTCCAAATCAGTTCTTAGTAATACCGTCGGTCCTTCACCATTTTTTAATGTCCCGACCACTCCAAAACCGCCAAAAGGGTGCTGAACTTGAAAGCCTAGTTCTCGAAGTTGAGCGGCAAATGCTGTCGATGTTTTTTCCTCTTGAAAGGAAAGTTCGGGGTTCTGGTGAAGCTTCTCGTAGAAAGGAACAAGACGCTGAGTTAATTGCTCTACGTATTCACCATCGTTTGTCGAAAAAGAAGTTAATGGAAATAGACCAAAGAGTAATAGTAAGATAATCATTTGAATGGAATAGTAGCGTGTTTTATTGAGCTGTAAACTAAATCGAGTTTATTAAGGGTGGATCCATGGCTAGCGTGGAAATTGACCGTGTCAAAAAACAATTCGGAGATATTGAAGTCCTTAAAGAAGTGTCACTTTCTATTCGGTCGGGAGAATTTGTAGTCCTTGTGGGCCCTTCGGGATGTGGAAAAAGCACTCTCTTGCGCATGGTTGCCGGTCTTGAACTTCCCTCTGCCGGCAATATCGCTATCGACTCTCAAGATGTAACCACGATGGCCCCTAAATTAAGAGGCGTTGCCATGGTTTTTCAAAATTATGCGCTCTATCCACATATGACTGTTAGAGATAATCTTAAGTTTGGCTTGGAATTAGCGAAAGTTGATAAAAAAGAGATTGGAAGACGCGTTAATGAAGCTGCGGAGGTTTTAGGCCTTTCTGCACACCTTGATAAAAAGCCGGGACAGTTGTCAGGTGGGCAAAAACAACGGGTTGCAATGGGACGAGCCATGGTCCGCCAGCCCAAAGTCTTTTTATTCGATGAGCCCCTCTCGAACTTAGATGCTCAGCTAAGAGTGAAAATGAGAACTGAGATAAGTCATCTTCATCGAAGATTGAGCGCTACGAGTATTTATGTGACGCATGATCAAGTCGAAGCGATGACCTTAGCCGATCGAATCGCAGTGATGTATCAAGGTAAATTGGAACAAGTAGGGAGCCCTTTGGAACTCTATCAAAATCCAAAAACTAAATTTGTCGCGTCTTTTATAGGAACTCCTTCAATGAATTTTTTGCAGGGCGAATTGTTGCAGAGCCTAAAAGGAAATGTTCAGGCGAGTTCAGCGGGAGTTAGGCCGGAACACACTTTTCTTGCCAATACCGGTCAAGGGGAATGTGTCTTTCTGGGAAAGGGACAAATTGTGTTAGTCGAACCTTTGGGTTCTCTTGCCTATATCCATGTTCGAATTCATGATCACTATCTTGTGAGTGAACTTAAGTCGGATCGATTTCCTCATGCGGGGGAAACGGTCGAATTCATGATCACTATCTTGTGAGTGAACTTAAGTCGGATCGATTTCCTCATACGGGGGAAACGGTCTCTATTTGGGTCGATAAAAGTAAGGTTTTTTCCTTTGATGCCGGCGGGAAGAGGTTATGAATAGAAAATCTTCAGCCTTAGCTTGGGGACTTTTGTTCCCGACTCTCGCGGTACTGGCCCTCTTTGTACTTTATCCCGCCGCGCAGTCCTTTTGGCTCAGCTTCCAGGATGTCGAGCCCTTTTCAAAAAGAAGTTTTTTCGTAGGCTTTGAAAATTATCAAGTACTGTTTAATTCTCCTGACTATTGGCAAACGGTTCGCGTGACCCTTTTCTTTCTTTTGTATACGGTCATTCCAAGTTTGGTGATTAGCCTCACAGTAGCAGTGCTTCTAGATGCGAACCCCTTTTTTCAAAATATGTTTAGAACGCTTTTTTTGCTTCCTGTCGCGATTTCATCAAGCATGGCAGCGATGCTTTGGATCTTTATCTATAATCCGACGGCCGGATTTTTGAATTATGCTTTAGATGTTCTAGGAATTCACGGCCCTAATTGGTTAGCCGATCCCGATTGGGCGTTGGTCGCAGTGGCTGTGGCGACTGTTTGGAAAGAGATCGGATTTAATATTATTTTCTTTTTGGCCGGCTTAACTTCAATTCCTCTTGAACTCAAAGAAGCGGCCGAGCTGGACGGGGCTAATAGTTGGCAAGTTTTTCGCTATGTCACCCTCCCTCTTCTTTCTCCCACCCTTTTTTTTGTGAGTGTTGTTTCGGTGATAAATTCTCTTCAAAGTTTCGGTCAAATCCATATTCTCACTACCGGTGGTCCGATGGGAGAAACGACTACACTGGTTTATAACCTTTACCGAGATGCTTTTGTTAAATTTAGAACCGGGCTTGCTTCGAGTGAGGCAGTGATTCTCTTTGGGTTAATTCTTTTGGCCACGATGGTTCAGTTTCGAATGGCAAAAAAGAGGGTTCACTATGGTTAGCCGTTTTAAAGATCGAAAACTGAAACAACGTTGGATTGCGACTCTCGTTTTATTATTGCCCGCATTGATTCAAGTCTTCCCTCTGTTTTATTTGCTTTGCGTCTCATGGAAAGAAGGGGCGGAAGTGATTCAATACCCTCCTAAATTATTTCCGAAAGCTATCCAGTGGTTCAATTACCATGAGGCTTTGGCTTCGGCACCGCTCTTAAGATTTTTATTGAATTCCGCTATTGTGGCAAGCTTCATTACGTTTTGCCAGTTATTCACTTCGGTCTTAGCCGCCTACGCACTTTCTCGGCTTGAATTTAAAGGACAAAAATGGGTGATGGCACTCATCGTGGGCACGATGATGATACCGGGTGAGGTTACCATTATCCCCAACTACTTCACTCTGGCGAGTTGGAATTGGCTTAATACCTATCCCGCTCTCATTGTCCCCTTTTCAGCAAGTGGCTTTGGGATCTTTTTTCTTTATCAGTTTTTTAAGACCATTCCGAAAGAACTAGAAGAGGCCGCTTATCTTGAAGGGTGCTCTAGACTCAGATTTCTTTTTAAGTTTGCCGTTCCCCTATCGCTTCCGGCCATTACCGCTTTTGGGATTTATGCTTTTGTGGGGGCATGGAATCAATACTTGTGGCCTCTCATCACGACTCAAACCACACAGATGCAAACGGCCCAAATTGGAATCGGAATGTTTCGCTCTCAAAATGAGTCGATGAGCTGGGGAGTGATCATGGCGGCAACGGCTATGTTGATTTCGCCGACCGTTTTACTCTTTATTGCTACCCAAAGACAGTTTGTGAAAGGGATGACCATGAGCGGGATTAAAGGCTAGTCATGAAGTGTTTATTATTGATCGTATTCATTCAAGTTCAGTTATTGGGCGCTCCCGGCAAGCTTACATTTTGGCACTCGATGACTGGAGAGAAGGGAAAGCTTCTCGTTAGACTCGTGGAAGAGTTTAATCGGCTTCCAGAAAATGTCGGTCAAGTTGAAGTGTTGCCTCAATTCGCCGGAAGTTATGAAGAAGGGCTAAATAAAATTCGAACCGCCCTTTTAGCAAAACAAGGGCCTCATATTGCTCAAATTACCGATATCGGTACTCAAGTGATGATTGACACAAGGGCGGTGGCACCTCTGCAGGAATTTATCGATCAGGATCCTTCATTTCCGCTAAAGCAACTTCTTCCCCCTATCAAGCGTTACTATGAAGTGAATGGAAAGCTATTTTCGCTGCCTTTTGCGACCTCTAATCCCATTCTTTATTACAATGTAGAGGCTTTCGAAAAAGTCGGATTGGATCGCCCCCCCAAAACCTTTTCAGAGCTAAAAGAATGGGCGCGGCGTTTAACAGACCGCAAACAAGGTAAAACCGGACTTACTTGGCCTCTGACTTCGTGGTTTTTTGAGCAGTTTATCGCAAGACAGGGGCAGGTTTTGGTGAACCAAGCCAACGGTCGTCAAGCAAGAGCGACCGAGGCGTTATATTTAACTCCTGAAGCGATTCGCTTTGCGACTCTATGGAAGGAAATGGCGGATGAAGGAATCTTTACCAATGTTGGAAGAGGTTGGGATCCTGCAGAGGCCAATTTTCTAGCTGGAAGAAGTGCCATGATGCTCCATTCGACCAGTGATGTTTTTGAAGTGGTTAGGAAAGCCACGTTTCGGGTGAGCACTGCCCCTATTCCTTTAGCCGATGGAATTTCTACGGGGGGAACCGTCGTAGGAGGAAATTCGCTGTGGATTCTTAAGGACAAACCCCGAACAGAGGTAGAAGCAAGTTACAGATTTGTGAGGTATATGGCCAGTAAAGACGTTCAAAAGCGCTGGCACATGGGGACCGGGTACTTTCCGATTCGTGAAGATTTAATTAAGGAACTTGAGAGAGAAGGTTTTTATAAAAAATTTCCAGCAGCAAAAACGGCCATTGAACAGTTAAAAAACTCGGCCGTGATGCCTGCAACTCAAGGGGCTTTGATGGGGGTTTTTGCTGAGGCTCGAGATAATCTTGAGTCTGCGATGGAGCGGATTCTAGCCGGAAGAATGTCGGTGGAGCAGGCCCTGAAACGGGCTAAATTTCAAACGGACGATGCTTTGCGAAGGTACAATCGGTTTTTAGAGAAGCTAAAATAAAAATCGCTGCGCGAGAAGTTGACGATTAGGGGGAAAGAAAATAAAACCCTGAACATGAACCTGACTTCTAATCAAGACCTCATTAAACAGTTGGAATGGCGTTACGCAGTTAAAAAATTTGATCCTCAAAAAAAGATTTCTGAACCAGATTGGCAAACAATAGAAAAATCATTGGTTCTGACTCCATCTTCTTACGGACTTCAGCCATGGAAATTTATTGTGGTCCAAAGTCCTGAATTAAGAAAAAAACTGAAGCCTATAAGCTGGAATCAAACTCAAGTTGAAGATTGTTCCCACTATGTCGTTTTCGCCAACAAAATTGATTTAAATGAAAAATACATTGAAGATTTTATTTCTTTAAACTCTCAAGTTCGAAATGTCTCAAAAGAAAAACTGGAGAGTTACAAAAAGATGATGATCGGTGATCTGCTTAACGGGGAGAGAAAAGATCGTCTGAGCGAGTGGGCGACCCGGCAATGCTATATTGCTCTTGGAAATCTCATGACCACAGTGGCTGTAATGGGTATTGATGCTTGCCCTATGGAAGGGATTGAGCCTCAAAAATACGATGAAGTATTGGAGCTAGAGGGTTCAGGGTATCAAACGTGCGTGGCATGCGCAGTGGGGTATCGAAGCGCAGGGGATTTTTATTCTAAACTGGCTAAAGTACGGTTCTCTGCCGAACAAGTGATTATCCATAAATAGAACAATCAAGTTGTAGATTTAAATACTTGCTCCCTTTAAGCCGGAAGTTGCGGAGTTTGGTCGTCTGAATCGTTTAAGGCTTTCTTAAAATCTCGAATGCCTTTCCCTAAGCTTTTTCCAAGTTCAGGAAGCCGTTTAGGTCCAAACACCAACAGAGCAATAATGAATATGACTAAAAGTTCTTGAAATCCTAAGTTCATCATCGATTTCTACTATGACTTGGTGGGTCAGGTCAACTTTTGCTTGTGTTTAAGGCACTCTCTCTGAAATAATAAAATCTTCTTACGCTTTTTAGCCCAAATTTTTAGGGAAACTCGATGAAAATACTTGGTATTTCGGCTTATTACCACGATAGCGCTGCTTGTTTGATTGAGGATGGCCAAATTGTGGCCGCAGCTCAAGAAGAGCGTTTTACTCGAAAGAAACATGATAGCAGGTTCCCCAAAAACGCCATTGAGTACTGTTTGAAAGAAGCCAGGTCTCGGATTGATTGCGTTGATGTGGTCGTTTTCTACGATAAGCCTCTGACCAAGTTTGAGAGATTGCTTGAGACCTATCTGTCCTATTCGCCCAAAGGACTTTCCTCTTTTTTAATGGCCATGCCTGTTTGGCTAAAAGAAAAACTCTTTTTAAAGTCGATGTTGAAAAAGGAACTTAAAACACTATCGAGTTCCAAAAAAGCCAAAACCCCTAAGCTTCTTTTTGCCGAACATCACCAATCGCATGCTGCTTCCGCTTTTTTCCCGAGCCCTTTTGAAAAGGCCGCGGTGCTTTGTCTAGATGGAGTGGGGGAGTGGGCGACGACTTCTGTTTGGTTAGGGGATAAAAATCGACTCGACTTACAATGGGAAATTGAATTTCCTCATTCTTTAGGAATGTTGTACTCCGCTTTTACTTATTACACGGGATTTAAAGTCAATTCCGGAGAGTACAAACTGATGGGATTAGCTCCTTATGGGGAGCCAAAATATGTAGACCTGATTTATCAGCATCTTATCGATTTGAAAGAGGACGGTACTTTTCATTTAAATATGGAGTACTTTAATTTCGCGGTAGGTCTAACTATGACCGGTCCGAAATTCCATGAGCTTTTTGGCGGCCCTCCAAGACAAGCAGAAGGAAAGATCACACAAAAGGAGATGGATCTTGCTCGATCCATCCAAGTTGTCACCGAAGAGGTGGTCCTGCGGTTAGCTCGCACTATTCATAAGGAGCTTAAAGTAGATTCTCTTTGTTTAGCCGGGGGAGTGGCGCTTAATTGCGTGGCCAATGGAAGATTGCTTAGGGAGGGGCCATTTAAGAATCTTTGGATTCAACCTGCAGCCGGAGATGCCGGTGGGGCGTTGGGTGCAGCTCTTTCCGCTTGGTATGAGTACTTTGAGAATCCTAGAAATCTCAATGGGGCGCAAGATCAAATGCAGGGAAGTTATTTAGGACCTAAGCTTGAAGAATCTGATATTAGATTCACCCTAGAAAAATTGGGGGCGAAATATGATCTGCTTTCTGAGAGTCGTCTTTACGAAACAGTCGCGGATCTTCTTGAAAAAGAGAATGTGATTGGATGGTGCCAGGGGAGAATGGAGTTTGGTCCAAGAGCTTTAGGAGGGAGATCTATCATAGGAGATCCGAGAAGCCGAAAAATGCAATCGGTAATGAATTTGAAGATCAAGTATCGGGAATCTTTTAGACCCTTTGCTCCTGCTGTTTTGGCCGAAGATGTCGGTGAGTGGTTTGACCTTCGGCAGGAAAGTCCCTATATGTTGCTAGTGGCGCCTATAGCCCCACAACATCAAATGCCGATGACCGAAGAGCAAAAGATGCTCTTTGGAATTGAGAAACTTAATTGTCCGAGATCCTCAATCCCTGCGGTTACTCACGTCGATTACTCAGCTAGAGTTCAAACGGTTCACCAAAGGACCAATCCTAAATTTCATGCTCTGCTTAATACCTTTAAGGAAAAAACTGGGTGTGGGGTTTTGGTGAACACAAGTTTTAACGTTCGAGGCGAACCCATTGTGTGTACGACGGAAGATGCTTATCGTTGTTTTATGAGAACTGAAATGGATTATTTAGTTTTAGAAAATTATCTTCTTTCTAAAAAGGAACAAACCCCTTTGAAAATAGACCTCTCATGGCAAAAGGAGTTTGAACTTGATTAGGGTTGAAAAAATGGAACTAAAAACTTTGAGAGACTATGGGTTTTTGATGGGAGGAGCAGTGGTGGTGCTCTTTTCTCTTTATCCTTGGTTGGTTTTAAAAAGAGAGTTTGTCGGATGGCCTTGGGCTGTTTTAGGCGTGTTTTGGTTGACAGCGCTTGTCTACCCTAAAGCTTTAAATCCACTTTATCGCATTTGGATGCGAGTGGGTCTGGTTCTTGGAAAGATCAATTCGACTATTTTATTGACGATTTGTTATGGTTTATTGTTTTTCCCTTTAGCCGTTTTTTTCCGTGCAATAAAACGTGATAGATTGAGACGATTTTCCGGTTGCGGGGAGACTACGTTTAGGCAAGTGAGAGAGACCCCTCGCGAAGTCAAACAGATGGAACAACCCTTTTAAAGAGGAGAAAACTACCATGAGTGATTTTATGAGAGATCTTTGGGGATTTATGAAAGTTCGAAAAAAGTTTTGGTTACTTCCTATTTTAATCACTTTGTTGAGCTTAGGAGCGCTTCTTGTTTTTGCTCAGGGTTCAGCGATGGCTCCCTTTGTTTATACGCTGTTCTAAGTGTTTAAAGCGGCAATTCCCACTAGCCAGTCTTCGCTTCTGCGAATATAGTTACCTTTATGGGGCGAAAGGAAACTAAGAAGGCCAAAAGGCTTGTCGTTTATCTTTTGTTTTTTGCCGCAGTGACCTATGGGTTTGTGATGTTTATCGCACAGCCCTTACGTAGCTTAGCTCCTCAAGTGACCAAAGTCGGGATTGCGACTTCTTTGGAAGCAAGCTTAAATGAAAATTTATTCCCAAAAGATATCGAAATTCAAGTAGGTTTAAAAAAGGAAAAGCTCCAACCCACTTATCACTTAGATCTCCTCTCTCAGCACCAGATGGAGAAGGTATTTCAGCAGTACAAGCCGGACTATGGGGCTTTTGTTGCAATAGATGCTACGACCGGAGCGATCCTTTCTTTGGTGTCTTATACCCGGGAACGAAAAGAGATGGGAAATCTGGTGCTTAAAGCAACATTTCCTGCTGCATCCATTTTCAAAGTTGTGACCGCCGCTGCCGCTATCGACCAAAAGAAAGCCAAACCAGACACTGTTGTTCCGTATACCGGTTCGAATCACACCCTATATAAGAGAAATCTATCTCAAAAAATGAACCCGCGCTGGGCTAGGCATGTAACTTTAAGAGAAGCTTTTGCTCGCTCCATCAATTCTGTTTTTGGAAAAGTAGGACTCTATATTTTAAAGCCCCACGAACTTAACGAGTATGCCAAGCGCTTTCAGTTTAACCAAGCTATCAATGCCGATGTTCCGGTTCAGCCAGGGACGTTCTATCTTGAGGAAAACGATGAGTACAAAGTGGCAGAAGCCGCGTCAGGTTTCACTCGAGTG
>VGSE01000001.1 GCA_016875135.1 Deltaproteobacteria bacterium | reverse complement strand
GGATTAATAAACGCCTCACTCTTTTTTTGATTTTACTTTGTATTTTGGGGGCAGGGCTTCTTTCTTTAAAAGATCCTCGTTTTTTGAACAACCAAATTCTTAGAGTAAGTTCCAACGAGGAGCGTTTGGGGTGTTGGTTAGCTGCAATCAAAGCGGTCCAGGAAAAGCCCCTATTGGGATATGGGTATTTGAATTTCGAGCCCAACAGTCGAGCGATTAAGGAAAGGTACCATTTGCCTTATCCAGAATTTAGTGGCCACGCGCATAATGATCTCTTAGAAGTTTTAGCCACATCGGGTCTCTTAGGGGGAGCTTGCTTTCTTCTTTGGATATTTCTTTGGTTTCAAGAGTTGTTAAGGCGCAAGGACCTCTCCACTCAATGGGCAGTTCCGATTTTGATCGGATTTTTGGCCTCCGGTTTAACGCAGGTCACATTTAACGATGGAGAAAACACTTTCTTTTTAATGTTAGTTTATGCGCTGTCTATAGTGTTGTGAGGTGTTTCTCTTGCCGCTATAATTAAAGTTTTTAAATCCTACAAGTTTCTATCTCGGCTCTCTATCTTTTTTGTGTAATTGGTTTATTACTCGTCGTGTCGGCAAAGGTAAGATCGTAAGTTTACAATCTGGAAACATACGAAACCAGGTCTACCGGCTTAGCCTTACAATGTACCGTACGACTTGATTTCTAAGTTTCCTTTTTGAAAAGAACAATCCCCATGGGTATCTTATTTCCCATTTTCCTTTTGGCTTTCAAAAATCCTAATAAAAAGAAACCTCACGCCCGAGGAGCCCCTAACATCTGATTTCTCAACATTTTAAGGGCGCGATACAGAGCCGGTGACTTGATTTGAGCTATTGCGCTAACAAATTGCCTTAAAGGCAAACTTAAAAAACTCTCGATAAAAAGAGCTTGAGTGAGAGCCTGTTCTGCTTTTTTAAACTCTCCTAAATTTAAGTACTCTTGAGTCAACCGAAACCAATGAGTTAAAAGGCTTCGGCGATGAGCTTTGATTGCGTAGGGTGGCACTGAATCTTTTATGCAATTCAGAAAATGGATTCCATGTTGCAGATGAAAAGTCGACTGACGCCCTCCCCACAATCCATTCGATCTCATTCTCCAGACTCCCATTACTTCAGGAAAAATTTTAATGGGTCCGTGGAGCGAGTTGAGAAAGTCGATGCACCAATCGTGCCCTGTTAGCTCATGAAAATATTGGGGAAGAATTGTAAATAGACGGTTACGAAATAAAAGGCTGCAGTTATGGGGGAAGCAGGCCTCAACCAAGTGTTCAGTTGTGAAAACGGTTTGGTCTGTTCTAGGAATTGGACCATGTTTAAATTGGTCTTCGTCGCAAATCGCCCACATTTTATGGGCACAAGCAGAAAAATCAAGATTCTCCTCAAGAAAAGCTAACTGCTGACTGAGTTTTTTACTGCTTGTCCAATAATCATCACCATCGCAATGAGCTATGTAATCTCCTGTGGCCTGTTTCCAAGCTCTTTCATAGTTGTGGGTATGCCCCGACTGTAGTGACGAAGTTAAAATAGTTATGAGCCCTGGATACTTTTGTTGATAGTTTTGGGCGATGCTAAGAGTGCTGTCTGAAGAGTTGTCATCCGAGATTATGATTTCGAGATCGGCCTCGACCTGTTGGCTTAGAATTCCTTCCAAAGCCTCTTTGAGGTACTTTTCGTGATTATAGGTAATGACTAAAACACTTATCTTTCTTCTGGTGGGTAAATGGGACATCATTTCACCTGGCCTTTAAGTGAAAGACCAAAAGAGGATTTTGGAAAGAAACCGGTTTTCCTGTCCAATCCCCATAACAGTCTTCAACAAGGTATCCCGCCACTTCAAAAAGTTTCATCCATTGGTCAAGATTAAACAGGTGAAGCGTCGAACGATAGAGAGAAAATTCATTAAGCGAATCGGAAACAGCATATTCAAAGACAGTTTGGCTCTCTTTGTTCCCGGGATAGGTTCGCTCCCACAGTCGACTCACAGAGGGTTCTTCATTTTGGGGTGAGGTATAATTCCATATTGACTCTCTAAAGTCTCTTCGATTCTCAAAAAAATCTAGATTATGAACTTCAATAAAAAAACTCCCTTCCTGTTTCAAGTGGGGCACGGTTTTTCTGAGAAGACCTAAAAGGGCTAATTCTGTATCGGCTTGCTCCAAGATATGAGAACTCATCATAATAATTTGAAAGGTTTCATCGATTTCAAATTTGGAAACTTCGATTGGATAGATTTGGAGAAAGGGGCGAAAATCTTCGGCAAGGGTTTCCTTGAGATTCCTCAGGACTTGGATTTTTACCGGGTTGTTTTCTAGGGCAAAGGTAGGAATTTTATTGTTTGCCAATTGAAAAGCCAGTTTTCCTGAGCTGTTCGAGAGATCTAAAACAGATCCGAAATGGTTTTGGCACCAATTTAAGGCAAATTTTATTTTGCCGCTCTCGTTTGCGAATAAAGCTTCTAAAAAAGGGTCAATGTCTTGATAAAGTGGGCAGTCCTCTTCATTTAAAAAAGCGTCACGAGGGTAGAGAACCTGGTTAAAAACAAAATTCCCGGCTATTTTTTTGATTTGATCAAAAGGAGTCATTAATAGAATTGTTCTATTCTATCATAACTCGCTTAAGATTTTAGACGTCACGCACTGAGCTTTGTGTGCGTTGCGACAAGTTTTTTGAAAATCATGACGTCGGTGATAGGTGCTAAGCAGGTTTTGTTTTCACAGATGTATAGGGTTGTTTTTCCATCGACGGGTACTTTTCCTTCGAACAAAAGACTTTTAGAATTCAAATCTGTTCTAACCGATACTGATTTATTAGGATAGTAAGACTCTCGAATGGCCTGCAGCCATTCTTCGACAACTTCATCGTTGCCGGGAATCAAAACCCACTCTTGTGATCGATTCTGAAGAAGCTCCAGCGCTATGAGCATTTGTCCCGACGCTTGAGGTAAAGTTCGCATCTGATGTTCGTACTGCTCCAACGCCATTTCCGCCAAACGGATCCACTTCTCTTCATAAGTGAGTTTGCCCAGGCGAATAAGCGCCGTCAGAGCAAGACTTGTACTTGAAGGAACGGCACCGTCATAGGTGTCTGTCGGCCGGACAACCAGATCGCTCTGATTTGGCTCTGAAAAAAAGAATGCTCGACGTGAACTGTCCCAGAAAAGCTCAACCATTTTTTCCGCGAGCTTCTTTGCAGTTTCAATGAGTTTAAAGTCGAAAGTTGATTCATAAAGAGTGAGCGTTGCTTGAGTCAGACAAGCATAGTCCTCAAGAAAGGCGTTGTGCTTTGCTTGCCCTCTGGCATAAGTGTGTTTAAGCTCTTTTCCGTTCCAGTTTTCAGCGAGTAAAAAGTTTAAAGCTTTTTGTGCCGCTTCTAAATATGAAGATTCTTGCAAAACCTGATGAGCCAAACCAAGAGAGTGGATCATCATCGAGTTCCAGGATGTTAAAGATTTCGTGTCGACGGCGGGACGAATTCTGTTTTTTCTGATAGCCAATAATTTTCTTTTTGCAACGGCAAGAGTCTCTTCTAATTCAGTTTGAGATAGACCTAATTCTTCGCTGAGCTCAATGAATGATTGAGTGCGATGTAAAATATTATGATGTTCCCAATTCCCGTCTTTAGAGACTGAGTAAACTTTATTGAAAATAACGGCGACATCAGGACTTAAAATTTCTTCAATCTCTTTTTTAGTCCAAACGTAGAACTTTCCTTCAACACCTTCGCTATCCGCATCTTCGGTGCTATAAAAAAGCCCTTCGGGTGAAGAAAGTTCTCTTAAGACATAATCGAAGATCTCTCGTGCAGTTGTTGCATAGGGTAAATACTGAGTCGCTTGATAGGCCTCAACATAGAGTTCTGAGAGAAGAGCATTATCGTAGAGCATCTTTTCAAAATGGGGAACAAGCCACTTTTCATCGGTTGAGTACCGGTGAAATCCGCCACCTAAGTGATCGTATATTCCACCTTGAGCCCAAAGCTGCAGAGTCGTATTGACGAGGGTTATCGCCTCCTCCTCTTGGGTTGTTTTCCAATGGCGCAAAGCCAGGCGAAAGTCGGTAGTGTGGAAAAACTTAGGTGCTTGGCCAAGGCCACCGTAAATGGGATCAAAAGAGCTTTTGATTTTATGGAAAGCGGCCTCGGTTAGAGCTCTAAACGAAAGCGAGACTCCATTACGAGTAGTGGGTTGATTGATCTCTTTCAAAGCGGTTAAAAGTTCAGCGGCCGATTTTTTAACTTCGCCCTCTCGATTTTTCCAAGTGTTGGCAATGCCCAGAAGTATTTTCTTAAAACTTGGCATGCCCATTTTATCTTCAGGCGGAAAGTAAGTGCCCCCGTAAAATGGCTCTAAGTCGGGAGTGAGAAAAACGGTCATCGGCCATCCTCCTCGATGAGTCATAATTTGAACTGCATTCATATAGATGTTGTCGAGATCGGGGCGCTCCTCTCGATCCACTTTGATACTGACAAAAGAGTCATTTAAGATTTTTGCTGTTGCTTCATCTTCAAAGCTTTCCTTTTCCATGACATGGCACCAGTGGCAGGCTGAATATCCAATTGATAGAAAAATGGGCTTGTTTTCTCTTTTTGCTCGTTTGATAGCCTCTTCACCCCAGGGGAACCAATCAACGGGATTTTTGGCGTGTTGAAGCAGGTAAGGGCTGGTTTCTAAGGCTAAACGATTGGAAAAAGAGGATTGAGACATGAGAAGTCTTCTACCCTATCTTATAGCCAGAAGTCACGAAAGACTCTGCTGATAATTTTCGCCTTTGAGATAGCTTAAGTATACGAAATTTAATGGCTTAATAAGATTGCTATTGATTTAACGCGCCGCATTTGATAGAGTCCATCCTTCGCAAGCGTGTTTAAAAAAGGCTTTATATTCCAAGAGGGGTTCATGTCATTAAAGCGTTTTTGGGTCTCTTCATTTACATTTCTGTTCTTATCGACTGGGGGGTTTTCGGATGTTAATAGCACCAAGACTTCATCAACTAAGGCTAGTCCCTCTCAAAGTCGGGCTGCGGTTTCCTCAAACTTAAGACCTAATTTAACGAAATCGAAAAATGCTTCAAGTTCAACGAGTGCACTGGTTTCTGCTACAGGGATTGAATCTCTGTATGGTTACTTAGAGTTTCGTCCTTCTTACACGACTAAAATCGGAGAGATCCACACAGAAAATACCGCTGATGCCGGGTTTAAGATCGCTCCTAATATGAAATTGGGTTACGCTCAGTGGTTTTCAACCAATCTAATAAGCAATTTGCCCAGTACGCAGGGGCTTAATCTAACTGCCAATGACGGATTTTTCTATTTCAAAGCCAGAGACGTTTGGAAAAGCAGCAATGAGAAATGGATGGCAGCTTATCAGCTCCGTTTAATAACCCCAACTGACCGAAACAAATTCAAAGCAGGGTATGTCACGACTATTAGAAATCAGTTTCAGATTTCTCACAAATACAATGATTTTTTTAAAACTGATTTTGATTATCGTCCTATCCTTCACGTCTACAATCGAGCTTCTGTTGCAGGTTTAGACGGGGCAGTAGCAGCTAATCCTGCTTTTGACCATCAGTTTGTTCTTAATCAGGAAATTCATCCTGCTGAAAAATTCAGCTTGTATTTGCCTTTGATTTATCAACTGAGTACTTTTCGTCAGGACGCCGGAGTAACTAGCCCTGGTAATTGGCGAAAATTGATGATTTTCTGGCCTGAGTTGGACTACGAAATTAATCCAATTCACACAGTGGGTATTTCTTATTATACTGATAATTTGATCTCCGCTTACGGAAGCGGGTTGGATCTGTCTAACGGATTTCAAAAAGGTGTTGCCCAGTTAGTCTGGGGTATCAACCTGTAACGGTCGCGGAATCGTTTCAAAACCCAATTTTTTAATTTCTTGATACAATAGTCTTTATGAAGACTATTGTATCGCTAATCATTTCATTTTTTTCCTTTTTAACCCCGGTTCTATTCGCTGCCAGCGATACTCTTCCTCTCAATAAAAAGACCCAAGTCATCAAAGAAAGTGATTCTGCCGGAGTCACAAAAAAGCTTTGGAAGGGGAGTGGGGAAAAGCCTGAGCCCATGGCAGGATCGGAAGAGGCGGCAATTCCCAAACCCTACTTAGGTTCTATCGGTGTTTTTGGAACCCAAAAATTAAATGAAGTAATTCTAAAAGAAGAGTTAGGGCCTGAATTTAACGAATGGATACAAAAAGGGTTAGGCGGGGACCCGTCAAGTCTTGAACTAGAGAAGAGATTGATTCAAAAAATCCAGAAAAAATATAACTTTCCCTTCGCCGAGTTTAGCGTAGTGCAATTTTTTGAGCCCGATAATTTCTCGGTTCATATCGTATTGGACGTTGTAGAGGCTGCAGATGTTCAGAGTAGAAATCATTTTCTTCCTGATCCGACCGAGCTATTTCCCGATCCGGATTCGCTTATTCAATCCTGGATGGAGTATGAAAACATAAGCATGAATTTGGTGGAAGCCGGAGAGATTGTAACCGATGGGCAAAAGTGTTCTGCTCTACACTGTCCATTTGGCCATGACCACACCAAACTCAAAAAATATGGCCCTCTTTTCGCTGCAGGGGTCAAAAAGAACTTCGCTAAGCTATCTGAAATTATCTCAAAAGATAAACGTCCCGAATTTAGAGCAAGTGCCGCTTTTTTGTTACCTTATGAAACCGATGGTAAAAAGATTGTACCTTTGCTTGTTGAGCGGTCTCGAGATTCGGATCCGATTGTTAGAAACAATGCCCTACGAGTTCTAGGAGAAATAGCCGAGTTTTATCCTCAGTTTGTGATTCCAGTGAAACCTTTGATAGCGGCTTTGAATTATCCTCGAGCTACCGATCGGTCTAAATCGGTTTATGTCGTTTACATGCTGGCCAAAAACTCAAGCTCGGCAAGAGAGGAAATTTTAAGAGACGCGATTCCAAATTTACTACTTCTACTTGAAACTAAAGTTCCCGATCAAAAAGAGTTGGCTCATAACACCCTTAAAAAGGTGTCGGGTAAAGAATTTTCTATGAGTGATGTGACGAGTTGGAAAAATTGGTACGCTAAACTGAAAAAAGATAAAGGTTTGCCTGCAACTAAGTAAATTCAGTCGAATTTTGTGACAGAATTTAAGGAGTCCAATACTTCTTACTGGCTCGAGTCAAACGGTCTCTAATAGCGGGCCAAAGGTCTTTTTGAGATTTGGGTAGCTCGCAGACAATAAGTTCGCTGTCACTTTGGTCAAGTGTTCTAAGTTGGGCAAATAAGTTTCTTGCTGCCGTTAAGCTATCATTTCCTTCTGCAGTTAAAGAAAAAAATTCGGCTTGAGTAAAAGTGTTTCGGATTATGTGTTGAGTTTCAAAGGGCAGAGGAAAAGAGGACAAAATAGATACTTTTGTTACTTGCGAAAGATTTTTAGGTAATGAGCGATAGAGATTTTTTAATTCGGTCTCATTCCAATCGGTTTGAATTCGAAGCATAAGTTTTCTGGGAGCATAATGAGACTCGAGAAGCCCTGGAGCCACTGGGGATTTTGCCGCTACAGACGGTAGGCCTAGTTCTGTATGAAGCCCCTGAAATAACTTTCCTAGATGTTTTTCTAAGATCTCTAAGGAGAGCCCTCCTGGTCTTAAAACAGAAACTTCGCCCCGAAAGTTGACCGATGCAATCGTGGATTCTACCCCGATTTGGCATTCGCCACCTTCTAAGCAAAACTTAAGTTGTGCCCCTAATTCCTCAATGACATGTTGAGATTTAGTCGGACTAATTCTCCCAAATTGATTGGCGCTCGGAGCCGCTAAGGGCAAACCGCTTTGTCGTAAAAGTTTTTGTGCCACTAGATGAGCTGGGGCTCTTAAGGCGACTGTGGGCAACGAGCTTGTCACAAGCTCGGACACTCTTTCATGTTTTGGAAAAATCAGAGTCAATGGGCCGGGCCAAAAAATCTGAATGAGTTGATCGCAGGTTGAGATTTGATCGTGGGTCATGGTTCGTAAATCAATAATTTCAGCCTCGGCGAGAGCGGTGCAGGATTGAAGCGTCTCGGCAACATGGACAATTAACGGATCAAAAGAAGGGCGACTTTTGTAGAGGAAAATTTTAGCAATAGCCTCATCGTTTAAGGCATTCCCAGCTAAACCATAGACGGTTTCCGTGGGAAAACCGATCACATCTCCCGACTTTAAAGCTTCAATAGCGAGATTGATATTATCGGCAGTTGCATTAAGGAGTTGAGTTTTAGAACCAGAGTTAGACAAGTTAGTTCCCACTCACACCCATTTCCTAGAACTTTTCGACGACTTGAACTTCAAGAGATCTAAATTCTGGAAGAGCTTCAAGTCCTGAAACACAGGGGCCGGGGCCATTTTCAGTGACCAAGCTTGAGTAAAAGCCCCAAGGGGTCGCACCATTAACGAAGTAAGGGGATCTGCCAGGGACGGACACTTTAAAAACAAAGTTCAACGTGTCTCTAAAAATGGCTTTAGAGCGAGAGTGTAAAGTTTTTTTTAGGGTTGTGGTCCAAGTGTAGGGAGCCGTGGATTTCGTTAGTATCTCTTCTCGGTCTCTCCATTCAAACCGTTTTTCCGGAAAACCCTCTCGACCTGCCCAACCACTGACTAAAGTAACTTCGGAACCCCAGGGTAGGGTAACATCTCTGAAAGAGACCGTTATATCTGCCTCTACCGAAGTAAAATATCCGCAAGAGCGGGTGTAGTTTCTCCCTTTAACTGAAATATCAGCTCCCCAGGAGAATACAGAAAAAGTAAATAAGAACAGAAAAAAGTTTAAGGTTTTCAGACATCAACTCCTAACAAAAATGTCTAAGGTATGTACGCCATCTTCTTAAAAACTTCCAGTTTTTTTGGTGACAGTCCTGTGACAATTAGGGATAAAAAATCGCTATAAAATATAGTTAGGTAGTTATGAAAATTCACTTATGGGGAACAGATTTTAGGCGCAGTTCAGCGGATTTGCGAAAAAGGCTTTCTATTGCTTTGCCTGACAGGGCCAAAAAACTAAATAATCTCAAGTCTTTAGGCTTTAAGGATATTGTCTATTTGTGGACCTGTAATCGAGTAGAGTTTTATACAACCGCTGAAGATTACTTTTGTGATACGCGACCTCTTTGGCTTGCGGTTTTAAAAGAGTTTGGTCTTACAGAAGAGGACTACTATCGCGGGTATCACTTTGAAGGAAAATCGGCTTTGCGCCACTTAATGAGATTGGCCTCCTCGTTGGAGTCGATGGTGGTTGGAGAACCCCAAATTTTGGGGCAACTTAAAGGAGCTTTGTCCTTTAATAGGGAAAACAACCTGCCTATCGACAAACATTTAGAGCAGTGTTTCCACTTGAGTTTCGAAACGGCTAAGAAAGTTCGAAGTGAGACTTCGATTGCAGAGAAACCAGTTTCTGTTGCGTCTTTGGGATTAAAATATTTGGCATCAATGGAGTCAGATTATCCACTCAAAAAAGCGGTGGTTGTCGGGCGAAGCCCGATTAGTTTGATGGTACTTCAGTGGCTCAAAAAAAATCGAAGCCAGTGCCCTGTGGTTTGGGTAAACCGAAATGTGGAAGCTCTAAAAAGTTATCCTGAGTTTCATGGGGTTGAACTCCTTTCGCTTTCCGAATTCTTAAAAGGAAAAACCTCTTTTTCCCATTTGTTTACTTCCACTGCTAGTATTGAACCGATCTTTAAGAAAACATTTTTTGAAAAATTGGGTGAAGAGAAAAAACTGGTTTTTGATTTTGCCGAGCCTGCGGATGTGGAGCACTTTGTTTTTAAGCCCGTGAGGGTGATCCACATGGAAGATTTGATGGATGAGGCCAGGAGCAACAGTTTAGAGCGGGCCGAGAGTGTATCTATTGCCGAAAAGATGATAGAAGAGGCTATGAAGGTCTATTGCTTGGATCAAAAAGAAAAACCCATCATTAGGGATTTTAATTCTATCGAACCTGAGTTTTTAAAAGAGTTGGAGTCCGCATTGGAAATGATTGAGAAAGAGGTTCCGGAAGAGTACCAAGCTAGAATAAAAAAAATTGCCGAAAAATTAGTCAAAAAGAATTTACACCTTTCCCGAGAACACTTAAGAGAAATCCTGCGAAGAGTAACCCATTCTGAAACCGACTTTATAAGTGTGTCATGAAGTATCGGTTAGGCACTCGAAAAAGTGAATTAGCAAGAACACAGTCGACTCATGTTTTAGAGGCCTTGAAAAATTTAGGCATCGAAACTGAGTTGGTTCTTATCGAGAGCCGCGGGGATCAAAATTCTAAAGAAGCTCTCTATCAGATCGAAAACATGACCCCAGGTCTTTTTACTAAACAATTGGAAGAGGCGTTAATTCAAAAAGAGATCGACTTAGCGGTCCACTCTTTAAAAGACCTGCCGACTGAACAACCTGTTGAGCTTTGTGTGGGGGCGATTACTTCTCGGTTTTCGACTGAAGACTGGCTAATTATTCATCCTGAGGCTTTTGATGGTGCTCAACCTCTATTTCTGCAAAGATCGGCCCATGTGGGAACCAGCTCGCTTCGAAGAGAAGGTCAGCTGTTAAGTGCCAGGTCCGACCTTAAGATTTCTCCTATTCGGGGTAATGTTCCTACTCGAGTTAACGCCATCCGAGACAGGCGTTTTGATGCAACGGTTCTTGCTGCAGCCGGTTTAGAGAGGTTGAAGTTTAATCTTGAAGGGCTGCATGTTGTTAAGTTGGCGGAAAGAGAATTTCCCCCGGCGCCCGGTCAAGGGGCTTTGGCTGTCGAAATACGTCGGGATGCTTCTCAAGAACTGAAAGAGGCTCTTAAGAAAATTCATCACTTAGAAAGTGAAATTGAAACACGGATCGAGAGGCGAGTTTTGAAAGGGCTGTTTGGGGGCTGCACCCTGCCTCTAGGTATTCGCTGTTACAGAGAAGGAAATCTGTTTAAAACAAAAGTATTTATTGGTGTTTTAAAAGACAGAAAATCTCTCTATAAAGACTGGCTTAGTTTTCATCATTTTGACATTTGTTGCCAAGACGAGGAGACTCTCGTCGATAGTATTATCGAAAAGACAAAGGGGTTTTTGAATGGCTAGAATTATTAAGATCGTTGTAACAGGGGAAAATCGAGATCTTGAGGAAAATATTCCAGGTCCCAGTTCCGATTCGGATCTCTCGGTTCAGTGGGTCCAGTGGCCGGTTCTGGAGTTTAAAAAATTGCAAGTTGGCGAAGATGTTTTAAAGCGAGTCATTCAAAAGCCGTATGAGTGGATCATTTTTACTAGCCCTAGAGCCGTTCGTTTTTGGAGCGAAACGATGGTAGAAGCTGGGTTGGATTTTCCTCTGGAGACGCAGGTAGCTTGTATAGGACAGAGCACTTCTGAAGCAGCGGGAGCAGATGGTTACACTCCCGATTTTTACCCCACTGAGGCGGGAAGCGAAATTTTTCTGTCAGAGTTTGAGGACTTGATTAGTAATAACAGTCAAAAACCGACTGTTGTGATTCCGATGGCCGAAGGGGGCCGACTAAAAATAGCAGAGAGACTTTCAGAATTGAGCTGTTCGGTGACTGTGATTCCGCTTTATCGAACTCAAACTCGCCCCAATCTACTTGGGTCTATCCCGGGGGGAGATTTAAAAGGGGTTGAAGCCGTAGTTTTTACTAGTCCTACTTCGGTAGAAGCGGTGCTGAGTATTTTAGCATTGCCCGCTGGAGTCAAAGTGATTGCAATTGGAGCTTTTACTCAAGAGCATTTAAAGAAAAAGGGGATTCCAAGTGAACTACTTCCCGGTTCAAGCTTTGAAAGGATTGGAGAGGTTTTATGATAGGAAATACTCATCGTCCCAGAAGATTAAGAAGAAATGCGTTAGTCAGAAATTTGGTGCACGAAACCGATCTTCATCTTGAGAATTTAGTACAGCCCTATTTTCTTGCACATAAAATCGATGCCCGGGAAGAAATCAAAGGTTTTACGGACGTCTACCGATGGGGAATAGAAAAACTTTCTGAGAAGATAGAAAAAGATCTAAAGCATGGACTCAACACTTTTCTACTGTTTGGTTCGGTTCCTGAGAAAGAAAAAAACGATCAAGGAACTCCAGCTTATGAGGAGAAAGGGACGCTTCCTCAAGCCATTCGAAAACTTAAAGAACGTTTTTCTGATTCTATTATTTTGCTCTCGGATGTTTGCCTTTGCCCTTACACTTCCCAGGGGCATTGCGGTTTGATGGAAGGGGAAGAAATTGAAAACGATTCTTCTCTTGTTGCTCTAGGACAAATGGCTCTCACTCATGCTAGAAGTGGTGTGGACATTGTGGCTCCTTCTGACATGATGGATTTTAGAGTGGGTTATATTCGAAATTTGCTGGATGAGCAGGGGTTTGAACAAACCTCAATCATGGCCTATACGGCCAAATACGCTTCGAGTTACTACGGCCCTTTTCGAGAGGCTTTAGGTTCATCACCTAAAGGAGATCGATCGACTTATCAAATGGATTTTAGAAATCATACTGAGGCTTTAAGGGAGCTGGAACTCGACTTGAGTGAAGGGGCCGATATGGTCATGGTAAAACCTGCTTTGGCCTATTTAGATGTGATTCGGGCTTTTAAAGAGCGAAGTACGGTTCCGGTGGCGGCCTACAGTGTCAGTGCAGAATATCAGATGGTAAAACTCATGGCTCGTGAAGGGCTAGCCAATGAGCAAAAGCTTGCGATGGAAAATTTGACCTCAATTAGACGAGCTGGGGCCGATATTTTGATTACCTATTTTGCAGAGTTTATGGCTTCTGAGGGATGGTTAAAATGAAAACGGATAAGTCCCAAGAATTGTTTCAGAGAGCACAAACCATCATTCCGGGTGGAGTTAATTCTCCTGTAAGAGCCTTCAGGCAAGTAGGGAGAAATCCCATTTACTTTGACCGAGGCGAAGGGCCTTATCTATTTGATGTCGATGGAAATCGCTATATCGATTTTTGCGCTTCGTTTGGTCCACTCATTCTTGGACACTCTCACCCCAAAGTTGTTTCGGCCATTTCCGAGCAGGCGCTCAAGGCCACTACGTTTGGGGCTTGTCATGCAAAAGAAGTTAAATTGGCCGAGCTTATTTTGAAAAATTATTCTTATTTAGATCAAGTTCGCCTGCTTAATAGCGGTACCGAAGCGGTCATGACTGCTATTCGAGTCGCTCGTGGAGTCACCCAGCGTCCAAAGATTTTAAAATTTGAAGGTTGTTATCATGGGCATAGCGATGGGTTATTGGCCAAGGCGGGAAGCGGTGTTGCTGAGTTAACTGAGAGTAGCTCACAAGGAGTTCCAGACAGTATTGTGAAAGAGACTGTAATCGCCAGATATGATTCTGCGGAAAGTTTGGAGAGGGCTTTTAAACAATACGGAAAAGAGATTGCAGCAGTCATTTTAGAACCTATTCCAGCAAACGAAGGGTTGTGGGTTCCAAGGCAAGCACAACTTGAAGAGATTTGCATGCTGGCAAAACTTCACGGTGCTCTTGTGATTTTTGACGAAGTGATTTCGGGTTTCAGATTTGGTTTGTCCGGCGCAAGTGGATATTTTAATTTGAAACCGGATTTGGTGACTCTTGGAAAAATTATTGGCGGTGGGCTTCCATTGGCTGCTTGTGTTGGGACGAAACAGTGTATGTCCTACTTAGCCCCCTTGGGGCCCGTTTATCAGGCAGGAACTCTTTCGGGAAATCCGTTAGCTACGGCAGCAGGGATTGCGGTGCTGACTGAATTGATGTCAACCCCCCCCTACGATTTCCTTGAGACACGAACACGACGTTTCGTAGCTCGACTGAAAGAAGAAGTTCTCCCGGATTGGGATTTTTCTCAATTAGGATCTGTTTTTTGGATGAGCCATCGTAAACTTGATGGGGTATTCCCACCTATCATCACTGATGACGATAAAAAGGCCTATGCTAAGTTTTTTGGTTTGGCACTTGAAGCAGGGGTTTACTTTGCTCCATCCCCATTTGAGGTAGGTTTTGTTTCTGAAGCTCACACGGAAAGTGTGCTGGACGAAGCGATAGAAAAATTAAAAAAATGTCGACTCTAGTACAAAAAAGATGGGCAAAGTTATTTGTTGCTGTTTCTATTCTGATGCTGACACAGGTCGCATGGTGGCTTGATGTTTTTTCAACCAGTGTAAACACCATCGCTGTACTAAGAATAGAAAATGCATCATTAAGAGGTGTTTTAGAGCAGCCGGGAGTGAAAGAATCCATAGCTGAAGCCTCTTATCGAAAAAAATTAATGTTTTATTCAGAAACATTTGTTTTCGCAGGGCTGACGGCTTTCGGGCTTTATTTGCTTTTTCGAGCGTTAAAACTGCAGGAAAAGGCTAGAGATCTTCAAAAGCAGTTTATTGAGACCATGTCTCATGAGTCTAAAACCCCGTTAACGGCTTTGAAACTAAGATTGGAATCGGTTCTAGAGAAAAAAGGGGGAGAAACCCAGCTTGCGAAAGAACTTTCGTTGTCACTTGAGGAGGTTCGTCGAATCGGTTCAGTTTTTGAGAAGGCTTTAATTCTAAACCGAATGGAAAGCTATGCGTTTAGGTTTGAGGAGCTCTCTTTCTCTGAAGTAGTGAAAGAGGTTGTCAGGCGAATGGAACCTCTATTTCGGCAAAAACAGGTGGTGGTGCAATGTTCCTTGGAATCTCAAGGATGGATCAAAGGAGATCTTTTTGGTTTGCAAAACACAGTTCAAAGTCTTCTGGAAAACGCAGTTCTATACAACGAAAAGACTGAAAAAGAGCTTAGAATAGAGTTATACGAGGAGGACTCATCGGTCAGGTTGAGTGTTTCGGATAATGGTCCTGGAATTTCTGAAGTTGATAGAGAAAAAATCTTTGAGAAATTTTATCGAACAAAAACTAGTCGAAAGGTGCCTGGTACTGGGTTGGGTTTATATTTGGCAAAACACATCGCAGAAACACACAATGGTTCTTTAGTGTTGAGCTTCTCAAAAGGGGGGCAAGGATCGAAGTTTGATTTGAAATTGCCGAAGTTGGAGGCAAAAAGTGGCTGATCGGATTTGCTTGATTGAAGATGATCCGACCATTCGTGAGTTGGTTTCAGAAAAATTGATTCAAAAAGGTTATAGGGTTGATTCGTTCGAGCAGGCGGAGGGTGTTCGTCTAGATTCCGATGGGCTGTTTGACCTTTATATTGTGGATATCATGCTCTCCGGGGAGATCACTGGATTAGATTTTTGTGCTTCGATAAAACGCAAACAGCCCACGTTACCGATTTTAATCTTATCCGCTCTTTCCGAACCCAATGACAGGATCGAGGGATTGAAAGCGGGAGCTGATGATTATCTGACGAAGCCCTTTGAGATGGAGGAACTTCTTCTGCGCGTTGAAGGAATGCTCAAACGGCGATCTTGGTACTCTTCGTTGCCTTCGAATCTATCCGTGTTTGAATGGGGTGATTGTTTCGTCGATTTCATCAAATTTAAAGGGTGTAAAGGAAACAAAGTTTTTTCCCTGAGCCAAAAAGAATGTATGCTCATGAAGCTATTGGTGGAAAAAGAAAATCAAGTGGTTACAAGAGATGAAATTCTTGACCGTGTGTGGGGCTACGATGTCTTCCCCTCATCGAGAACCGTCGATAATTTTATTGTCCGACTAAGAAAATATTTTGATAACCCAGGGGCACCTAAATATTTTCATTCCATTCGAGGCGCAGGCTACAAGTTTACCAAAAAGGGTGACTCATGAAATCTTTAAATAAACCTTGCTTAGTTAAGCATATTGAAGGGGAACCTATAGGTAGATTTCCTGTTTGGATGATGAGGCAAGCGGGAAGATATCTTGCGAGTTACCGTGCTCTCCGGGAGAAATATTCTTTTTGGGAAATGGCCACTCAACCTGAAGTGGCGGCCCAAGTGAGTTTACTTCCCATGGCTGAATTACCGGTGGATGGGATTATCTTTTTTTCTGATATTTTAACTCTTCCCTATGGTTTGGGGCTTCCCATTACGATGAAAGAATCGGTTGGGCCCGTGACCGAAGAACCCTTAAGAACGGCCGCGCAATTTGAAGTTTTCAAGGATTTCAATCCTGAGACGCACACGCACTTTGTTGGGAAAGCCCTGGGGATTATTGCGGCGCAGATTCCAAAAGAGATGGCTTTGCTTGGATTTGCGGGAGCTCCTTGGACTGTAGGGTCCTACTTAATTGAGGGGAAAGCGAATCGAAATTTTGAATCGATTAAGAGTTGGATGCATGCTAACCCTAAGGAACTATCGAAATGTTTAGAGCGTCTGGGGGAAGCGACTCTAAGATATTTAGAGTGGCAGCACCGATCAGGAGCTCATGTGGTTCAACTGTTTGATACTTGGATAGGCCACATGCCTAAATGGTTTTTCGATGGGTTTTATCTAAATATTCTTCAAACTATTTTTTCTTCACTTAAAGCTAAAGGCATTCCCGCTATCTATTTTACAAAGCATTCAAGTCATCTAGCAGGTTCGTTTCAAAAAATGCCGGTGGCCGGTTTTAGCGTCGATGAGGTTCTATCTCTAAGTGATTGGGATAGGCTTTTGCCGCAAGGAGTGTTTCTTCAAGGTAATTTGGACCCGGTACTTTTGTTAAAGAGCAGCGAAGGACAAGTCCGCTTGAAGACTCGGGCTTTAGTTGAAGAGGCTCGTCACTTGAGTCGACCTGTTATCATGAATTTGGGGCATGGAATTCTTCCTGGAACTCCTGTGGCCAACGCCAAAGCTTTCGTCGAGGAGGCTAGAACGTTATGGATCTAAAGGAACTTATAAAAAAATATTCGACTTCGGGTCCTAGATATACTTCCTATCCCACGGCTCCTCAGTGGGTAGAGACTTTTAAGGTCGATTCCTACCGCGAACAGTTAAAGAAGAGTTTTACGGGTAAAACGGAGCCCATCGCTTTGTATGTTCACATACCGTTTTGTGAGGCCCTTTGTTATTATTGTGGTTGCAATATTCAAATTACAAAAGATCACTCAAGAAGCCGCATTTATCTTGATGCCCTAATTCGAGAGATTCAAACGGCTGTAGAAACGATTGGAACTCGACAAACCTTGTCTCAGATCAGTTGGGGCGGGGGAACCCCCACTTTTTTTAATTGCGATGAAATAAAACAATTACATTTGGCAACCCTTCAAGCATTTGATCTCGCCCCAGGGGCTGAAGTTAGTATTGAAATCGATCCGAGGGTGACAACACGGGAACAATTAAAAACACTCAGAGACTTAGGTTTTAACAGAGTTAGTTTAGGAGTTCAGGATTTTAATACTGAAGTGCAAAAAGTTATCAATCGAATTCAATCGATTCAATTAACCGACGAAATGCTTAAGTTTTGTCGTTCTTTAGGTTTTAGTGGAATCAATTTCGACTTGATATACGGTCTGCCGTTACAAACGGTAGAAACATTTAAAAAGACGTTAAAAGAAGTCATTGCTTTAAGACCCGATAGAATAGCTCTTTACAATTACGCCCATCTTCCCTCATTGCGGCCACATCAAAAAATTATGGATAAACATCCTAGGCCTGACTCCGAAGAGAGGCTTGCTATTTTTACAGACGGTTACACCGAGTTTACCCAACACGGATATCGCTCGATTGGGATGGATCATTTTGCGCTTGAGACTGACGAGCTTTTCTTAGCCATAGGAAAAGAAAAACTTTATCGTAACTTTATGGGGTATACCGTAAAGCGAGGGGCTGGGATGATTGGAATCGGAGCTTCGGCTATAGGAGAGATTGGTGGAAGTTATTTTCAGAATATCCGAGAAACCAAACCGTACGAAGATAGTGTAAGCCAAACAGGATTGGCTGCTTTTCGGGGATGTCTTTTAAGTCAAGAAGACACGGAGCGAAAGTGGATTATCCAGCAACTCATGTGTAAATTTGTTTTGAGATTTAAGGATTATCAAGTTTTATTTCACAAAGATTTTGGAAAAGAGTTTTCGAAAGAATTAAGTTTATTAAGCGAGTTTCAAAAAGAGGGGATTTTGACCTGTGACTCCCAAGCCATTCTCATCTCTGACCTTGGACGCCTTTTTATTAGAAACGTTGCTATGATTTTCGATGCCTATTTAGCTCTACCGACACAAGCTACTTACTCTAAAACATTATGAGATGGCCTAATTGGTTTCGAGAAAAAAATTCACTCATTCTTGAGTACGACCATTTAGAAGAGAGTTTGGTTGGTACTTTTCAGGAACAGGTCGAAGAGGTTGGGCGTTATTATAAGTTTGTTGGGCTATCCGAAATAGGAACTTCCCTGCAAAATAAAAAAAACTTGGGCACGGCAGCCATTGTTTTTAGAAATCCCAGAAAAAGTGTTCTACTTCGGGCGGTTCCTTTATTAATCGACAAGAAAATTCCCTTTACCCTTTTTCTTAGAGCTGATTGTGTCGGTCTTAATCGGCTTCCTCCTGAGGAAGAGCTTGACTGGATAGAGCGGAATTCCCCCAAAAAACTTGAGCCTGAGAAGAGGTCTAATTTTCTCAAAGGGTGTTGGGAGAATCCGTTAAAAGCTGATGAGCTTTTGAAGGTTGTCAGGAGCGAATTAGGGCCTATGCCAATCGAGAAGTTGGATCCAATGCTTTTTTTTTCTACCTGGGGAAAATTGGTAGAGCTTCCACAAGAATTAGTGACTTGGGGAATCACTCTTTATACAGCGCCTGATCAGAGTCAGTATCTAGAAGACGAAATATTATTTATACGACGTTTGGTGGGGCGAGCCCCTGAGGTGGGTAAATTGGGTTCTTTATCCTCTCTATTAAAAATCAACAAAATGTGGCACGAGGCTTCATTAAGTCGTTTAGCTTTGTCGGCCTGCGTGGGAAATCTCGATGGGGCTGTGACGCACTCAAACTCTCGTTGGGATTTGCCTGTATGGCATTTTTCGACTTGAAAAAAAACCTTCTCGAGATAAAATTTGAAGTCACGTCGATATTTTAGACGATTGAATTAGTGAAACCTTAGGGAGGAATCATGGCAACCAAAGTCGCAAAAGTTGGAGTCAAAAAAGAAGAGGGATGGCTTTATTATTTAGATAAAAAAGGCAATGTCTCAAGAGCTAAAATGGGCAGAGGAAGAAAACCTTCTCGAGCGAAGCCCCAAATGGTGGAAAAGGTTGGAGTTAAAAGAGAAGAAGGATTTTTGTATTTCATCGATAAACAAGGGGATGTTTCTAAAGCTAAGCTTTCCCGACGTGGTAGAAAGAAAAAGAAAAAATAAGAAGAATTGATTGGGCGTGGGCTCGCTCTGAGCCCACGCTTTTTTTTTGTTCTCTGAGATCCTTGGGTTGTCACTGCTTTAACAGCTGTGTTATTCAAGGGTAATAAGGGAGTGATTATGAATAACTGTAATTCTCAAATTTCTGTTCCCAAAAATGAGCCGGTGCTCAATTACACGCCTGAGTCTAATGAAACGAAAGAGTTGAAGAAGGCACTTTCAAGCTTGAGTGGAGTTGAGACAGAAGTTTCTCCTGTTATCAATGGGAAGGCGGTGAGAACAGGAAAAACTGATGCTATTACTCAACCCCATAAACACCAACACAAGTTGGGGCTCTATCACAAAGCGGGACCTGAGGAAGTGAGATCGGCTATTCAAGGTGCTATGGCAGTGGCAAAAGACTGGGCTGCGATGCCTGCTAGCTCCAGAGCTGCCATTTTTCTTAAAGCGGCTGAGCTTTTATCGACGAAATATCGGCCTATTTTGAACGCTGCGACGATGTTGGGACAAAGTAAAACCTGTTACCAAGCTGAAATTGATTCTGCTTGTGAAATGATCGATTTTCTAAGGTTTAATTGTTACTTCCAAGAACAAATGTACTCTATGCAGCCCCTCTCAGGGCCTGGAATGTGGAACCATATGGAGTATCGTCCGCTTGAGGGATTCGTGTTTGCCGTGACCCCTTTTAACTTCACAGCGATTGCGGGAAACTTGACCACATCAGCCGCTCTTCTTGGGAATGTTGTTGTTTGGAAACCGGCATCAACTGCAGTTTACTCGGGCCACTTTATTATGAAGCTTCTTGAAGAGGCGGGTCTACCCCCTGGAGTGATTCAATTTGTTCCTGGAAGTGGAGCTGCCGTGGGCGATCTTTGCCTCAAGGACCCCAATTTAGCGGGAGTTCACTTCACCGGAAGCACCGGAGTTTTCCAAGATATGTGGAAAAATATTGGAAATCAGATCCATCATTATAGAAGCTACCCTAGAATTGTGGGTGAAACTGGTGGAAAAGATTTTGTGTTTGCTCACCCTTCAGCGGATGTTGAAGGACTTGTCGCTAATACGATAAGGGGTGCCTTTGAATATCAGGGGCAAAAATGTTCTGCCGCCTCGAGGGCCTACATTCCCAAAAGCCTATGGAAAGAGGTTAAAGAGCGAATTATAGCCGAAGTTAAAACAATCAAAATGGGAGACGTTGCTGATTTTAGGAATTTTATGGGTGCTGTGATCGACAAGAAATCGTTCGATAACATTCGAAGATATATTGAGGGTGTCAAAAACAGCTCAGAAGCCGAAGTTATTGTGGGTGGAAACTGCCGAGATGAAGAGGGCTATTTTGTCGAGCCCACGATTATTGAAACTAAAAACCCCGCTTATCAGACGATGTGTGAGGAGATCTTTGGACCGGTGCTTACAGTTTACGCCTATGATGATGATAAATACGAGGAGACATTGAGGCTTTGTGATGCCACATCACCCTATGCTTTGACAGGTTGTATTTGGGCGCAAGACAGAAAGGCCATCGACACAGCTCTTAGAATCCTTCATCAGAGCGCTGGAAATTTTTATATTAATAACAAACCAACCGGAGCCGTTGTGGGGCAGCAGCCCTTCGGAGGAGCTAGAGGCTCAGGAACTAATGACAAAGCGGGTAGTTTGCTGAATCTTTTAAGATGGGTATCGGTTCGAACGGTGTCTGAAACGTTTGCGCCTCCAAAAAACTATCGTTATCCATTTATGGCCTGAACTTAAAAAACCTAGGGGATCAAAAAATGAAACATTTTAGCTGGTTCTTGTTGCTTCCTTTGATTTTTGCGTGCACTGGCAAAGAGGTCGAGCAAGTTAGAGCCTATAGTGCCGAAGAAACTGGCGAGATTATTTGCATTGGAGTCACCAGCTTTTTAGAAACTGAACTTGAAAAGTACCAAAATGAAGTGGATCAAGCGAGTCGAGAGTATCAGATTGAGCAGTGGAGAGTAGAGACCGCAGATCCGCAGGCCTCGCAGGAAAATCTTTCAAAGTTGTTTGAAGCCCTACAAGCTATTTCCTACAATGCAGAAATTTTGAACAGAACCAAAGGTCTCGTATCGACGGCTTCGGTTCTCACAGCTAAGGAATGTCCTAATTATGTAAAATTGGTCCGCGCTAAACAGCTCCTCGAAACCACTATTCTGACCGATCCGAAAGTGATCCAAAAAGAAAAAGAAAATCAAGATCGCCAAGATGCGATGATGAATCAAAGTAACGGTTTTCGACTCGAAATTACTGGGGAGAAGGAACCAGTTTCTAAAGCTCTCTATGGCAAAAAATTGAGAAGTTTAGAGGATAGAAAAGCAAGGCAGGAGCTTTATCAAAAATACAATTCAGCCCGAGCTAAAAAGTGGACCGAGTTGGGATTTAAAGAGCTGATCAAGGCTCGCAATGAGGAGGGGCAACTCGCAGGGTTTAAAAACTATTACGAGTACCGTTTTTTTAGAAATCAACATGATTACAAAAATTATCGTAGTCAAGTTCAAGAAATTAAAACCAAGCTTGCCCCTAAAGTAAGACAAGCGCTAGCTAAGCTAGGTAAGCAGTTCAAAATTGATAAAGTAGAGGCTTGGGACATGGGTTACCTCAGAGAAAAATATGCCTCAGGTGAAGTGAATAACTTTTTACAAAAAGTTCCAGAGACTGCTGTCTTGGACATGGCTCGAAAATTTTTCTCGAAGTTAGGAATTAATATCGACAGTTATCAATTCACTATGGACCTCTATCCCAGACCCGGGAAAAATACCCATGCTTTTGCGATGGGTGTAGTGGCTCCTCATGTGGATGCTCAGGGGAAGCTGTTAGCTGAACCAAAAGCCGACATTCGATTCCTGGCGAATCTAAAACAACCCGTTAAATGGGAAGATACGGGTACGGTGATTCACGAATTGGGTCATGCGATCCATTTTGGAGAAATTCGACAGCCTGTAGGTATTTTAAGAGGTTTTGGTTCGGTTGAGACTGAAGCCATCGCCATGACGCTTGAGCGAATGTCCGATTCTAGTGAGTTTTTAGAGGCCGTGTTACCGGAGTTCACTGGGGTTTCTACAAGTAAGTTGAAGCCGATTTTAAAGAAACAGGCAAAAGCCGCGCAACTTGAGCAAGCTTTTGTTCTTTTGAGACAGGTGTTTTTCAGTGATTTTGAACATGAGGTCTATCTCAATCCCGAACAGGACTATGCGACCCTGTGGTCCAAAATGCATCAAGAGTATTGGGGGGTAGAGGTGCCGGTAGAGCATGCTGACTGGGACGTGGAGCATTTTCTCATGGCACCGATTTACGTTCAGAACTATGCGATAGGTATTCTCATGGTCGAGCAGATTTATGATTCGATTGTGAAGGAGTTTAAGACCTCTTACAATGCCAGCAAAATAGGAGACAAACTGAGGGTAAAATACTTTGCTCCGGGGCTTGAATTTGATTATTTGACGCTGACTCAGGCTTTTACTGGAAAGCCATTGACGGCTGAGGCGGCTTTGAGGTTAATCAAGTAGCTATGAGAGAGACCGTTGAAATTTGGAAAGAGGCTTTTCAAGAGGCGCATAAAATTCTAAATGATTTTATGACAAGTCCGTCTCAAATTGAAAAGTGCACAACTTTTACAAAAAAGATAGTTGAGACTTATAGAAACAACGGAAACATTTTTATCTGCGGCAACGGGGGGTCTCATTGCGATGCGATGCACTTTGCTGAGGAGCTAACTGGAAAAAATCGACTAGAGCGCCGCCCACTTGGAGCTCTTGCTTTAGGAGATCCTAGTCATGTGACCTGTGTGGGTAATGACTATGGGTTTGAACATATCTTCGCTCGGCAGTTGGCAGCTCTGGGAAGAAGGGGAGATCTCCTTATTGGTCTTTCTACGAGCGGAAACTCTAAAAATATTGGCTTAGCCTTTGAAGCGGCTAACGAACGAGGTATTTCAACTATTGCTCTCTTAGGTCGGGATGGGGGATGGCTCAAAGATAAAGCCGAACATGTCATTATCATTCCAGCTAAAACTTCCGACCGTATTCAAGAGATGCACATCAAGATCCTTCACACCGTCATCGAAGCCGCCGAATTCGAACTCTTTCCTCGAACGGTGTCAGTCTCCCTTTAAGCTTAAAAGGTAGCGGACACCTAGTGATTGGCCAAGATATCAAAATCGGGATAGTGCTCTTGCATATATTTCTTAAGCTTTTCTTTAACCTGTTCTTCGATTTGCCGAGCTCGTTCTTTTGTAAATTTATATTTTTCGCCAATCTCTTGAAGAGTCATCGGATTTTCGGATACGAGTCGGTCATAAAAAACAACTTTTTCTCTTCCTTCTAGAGTCTCTCCAAATTTTTTAAGAATCTGTTTAAAGAGGGTCTCTTGTTCAGCGTCAGCTAAAGTCTCATCGACAGGAGCTTCGGGTGCTGCTAGGTGGCTGATACGGTCGTTTTTGTCGTTGTTGTCATTCAGTGGAGAGTTGAGGGAAAGATCATTTTGGGAGAGTCTTTGACTCATCTCTTCGACCTCTTTTTCTTTGACGTCAAGTCTTTGTGCGAGAAGCTTAACTCCCTGGCCGGGCGAAATCCCTTCTTGTTCCAATTTTTTTTGCTCTTTTCTTAAACGATAAAACAGCCGTTTTTGGGCTTGAGTAGTGCCTATTTTAACTAGCGAATAGTTTTTTAGGATGGCTTCTTGAATGTAGCTTCGAATCCACCAAATCGCATAGGTGGTTAAGCGAACATCTTTATACGGGTCAAATTCCTGAACCGCTTTGACCAACCCCATATTTCCCTCTTGAATGAGATCCAAAAGTTTGACCCGATAGTGGATATATTCAAATGCAATTTTGACTACAAAGCGGAGGTTGGCCGTAACCAGCTTTTGAAGAGTTTCTCTGTCTTGAGTCTCTTTAAAAAGAGTGGCGAGCTCGTGTTCCTCTTCTTTACTAAGGAGAGGATATTTTTGTATTTCGCGCAAGTAGGCTTGTAATAGAGGATCTTCGGGAAGAGTGGTGAGAGATGTTGATTTGGTGCTTCGCGATATCGGCTTGTTAATGAGTGCAGACTTTAGACTCCCCTTGGAGGCGGAGTTAGACTTGCTTTTTTTTCCACGACTGCCTTTGGAACTGTCACTCTTCTTCGCCATTGGGTCTATAGTCATACCAAAAATAAACGGGCTTTGCTATGAGACGTAAATAGTTCATGATAGGAACCATGGATAAACTGTTCATCTATATTACCGATCTTTCCGGAGGCGTGGCGCACCTCATTATTTTCGGTGTTTTAGTGGCTTGCGGTTTAGGGTTTCCTTTGCCCGAAGATATTCCTCTTATTGCAGCTGGGTACTTGGTTTGGGACGGAACGATTACTTTGATTTCCGCTCTCTTGGTGACTTTGGGGGGGGTAGCGGTAGGGGATACGATTTTATTCTATTTGGGAGCTAAACTTGGGGTGAAATTTCTCAAAAACTCCTGGGTTCAAAAATTTTATCCTGATGAAAAGGTTAAGCGGACTCGCGCCTACTTTCGTAAGTACGGTGATAAAATTGTTTTTATTGCCAGATTTTTTGCTGGTTTAAGAGCCGTGGTGTTTTTTATGGCCGGTTCGATGCACATGAAGTACCGTCGTTTTATTTTTTTAGATCTCTTGGCAGCTTTGATTAGTGTTCCCATTTGGATCGGCATTGGATTTGGAATGGGAAAGCTTTTTGGAGACCAAATTGATCAAATTCTTAAAGGGGTCAAAGAGATTAAGACGGTGGTCACTATTATCTTAGCGGCTGTTTTAGTATTCATCGTATTTAAAGTTTTTACCAAATATCGACAAACCAAAAAGGCCTGAAAAGGGTTCGGACTACTTCAGGCAATTTAATCTTTTGCTAAGAGCACAATCGATTGCGGCTTTAACATCTAGGATTCCGCCGGAAGCCGTCTTCTGACTTAAATCTGCGACAGGTTCTGCAGTGGCTCTTATAATCCGTACCACCTGTTCTGCAGTCAGTTTAGGGTTAGCGGAACGTACAAGTCCGACAGCTCCGGTCGCTACAGCCGCAGAAAAAGAGGTTCCGCTGTTAGTTTCCCATTGATCCAACCAAGGACCAATGATTTCATCCCCGGGAGCTGCAATATGAACTGAAGTATGGCCCCAGTTGGAGCTTTCTAAAAGTTCATCTTCTTCGGTAGAAGCTGCAACTGTAAGCTGATTCGGCAGTTTGAATTTAGCCGGATAAACAGAGTTTTTTTCGATGTTTTCTCCATCATTTCCCGAAGAAACAACCACGACGACGTCGTTTTTTCGAGCTGTATTTATAGCGTCAAAAAGTTCTTTATCATAACCTTCTCCAGCAAAAGAGAGGTTAATGACCGACACCCGTTCTTTGGCGGCATAGTATATGGCACTGATAGCATCTTCGGTATCTCCGAGCCCATCATAGTTTAAAAAACGTAACGGCATAATGGAGCATTTAGGACAAACCCCGGCTGCCCCCAATCCATTATTCAACACGCCCGCTGCGATAGCCGCAATGAAAGTTCCATGTCCTGTCCGATCAAAGGGTAGAAACGAGCCTTTAACAAAATCCCAGCCAATTATGTCATCGATAAAACCGTTTTCATCTTTATCTACTCCATTAGAAGGCCATTCCGTTGTTTTGCGTCTTAGATTGGGGGCAACTTCGGGGTGGTTATAATTAATTCCACTATCGATGATCGCGATAGTCGTATTTGGGTTTCCTTTAACCTTTTTCCACGCTTCGTAGGCATTAATCCTTTTTAAGTGCCAAGCTTTTTTCAAGAGGGGATCAGATCCGGTCGACGTCGGTTTAAAGGGATGTTTTAAAGGGGGATTTGAGGCCTGTGCTAAAGACAAAAAGACAACTAGATGGGAAAAAAGGATGAATGTTTTCATTTAGTCTCCGTTGCCGAGAAATTTATTATGAGTGTATTATGGAATACTCATAGGTGTCGTCAAGTTGATAAATTGTAATTTTTTAAAATTTTTTAGGAGGTTTTTTTATGACACAAGAGCAATTTGAAAATGCGGCCAAAGAGATACAACAGATCACAAAAAGACCATCTAATGATGAACTACTTCACCTCTATGCTTTATTTAAACAGGCCACGGAGGGAGACGTCACCGGAAGTCGTCCCGGGATATTCGATTTAAAAGGGTGCGCCAAATTTGATGCTTGGGCTAAGATGAAAGGCAAGTCTAAGGACGGATGTCAAAAAGAGTATGTCAATTTGGTAGAAACCCTTAAGAAAAAATATGCTTAGATGTTATCTCCAACTGTCTGAATCAAATTTTTTTCGGTTTTTTCGCACTCGATAATGGGTTTTTAATGAGTTGAACAGTAAAGGTGAAAAAAACAGCAAATAGGGAAAAAGGGTCATGGAGATAAAAAGTTTTCCCAAAAGGGTTGCAAAAATAAATTTAAAAAGAATGAGCGCACCCGCCAATAAAGCTAGCCACTTAGCTTTTACCGGTAGGATAAAGTAAATATAGAGCTCAAGGTCGGGAAACAGGGTTCCAAAAGCTAAACTGACATTTTCTAAGATGTGGAACCAAATAGAAATGGGTTGCATGGTCAGAAAGCTTGCGGCAAGTGCTGATAGGTAACCCAACAAGAGAAAAACAGTTAAAGGCCCAGGCCCCCATTGAGACTCTAGTGTATTGACCACAAAATAGAGATAGAGCACATAGAAGATTAAATAGATGGGATTGTTCAAACCATCCGAAATTGGAAAACCAAAAAGTCGCCACCATTGGCCTTGGAGGACCAAATCGGGGTCGAACAAGAACCGTTCTATCGAAGCTCCCCCCATCGCTTTAGCGGCAAAGGCTAGAATTGCCATAGCGCAGATTAAAGGGGCTAAGTTAGGAATTCCTAAAAACTCGAGTTTGTAAACAAAGGTACGTAGCCATTTAGGAAAGCGCTGATCCATCTTAAGCCCTCAAAAAGAAATCATGTTATCTAACGGATAAATAGTGCGGGATCGAGCACACTCAAGTCAACTTGCGGTTATTGGGTATTTAAAAAACCTAAAAGAGCTAACCGATAAGGAGCATAATGGGAGATCACTGGGCCGTGACTTCCTGCTTCGATGGGTTCAGGAAATAAAACTTGCAAAGTAAACCAAACAAAAAGGCTCTAACAATCGCTTTCATTTTTCTGCTCCCTATGGATTTTAGCCTTCAGAAAACTAAGTCCGTCCGGAGTTAGAGCAACCCTTGTGCCATATTAATTTACATAGAAGAACCTACCAACAACTAGTGGAGTTATTGACGAAGCTGTTAGCTTAGCAGGCAAAGTGACAATTTTTGTTAATGGTGTTGGCCGCAGAGATTTAAAAAATATTGATGAATGAGAGTAGAGTCGGTGAGTTCGGGGTGGAAAGTAGAGGCCAAGCACTGGTTTTTTTGAATCATCACCGCTTCTCCTCGGTGTTCAAAAAGCACCTGAATGTCGCTTTGGATTTTTTTGAATTTTGGAGCTCGAATAAAGACCCCTTCGATAGGATCAGTCTTTGAACAAAAGCTTTTCCAAACTTCATTCGGGGTTAGTTTGTCGATGAAGCTTTCATTTTGTCTTCCGTACGAGTTTCTCTCGATTTCAATTTCTAAAGCTTCAAGACATTCCTGCATAGGGTTAGTGACTCGCGAAGCCAGGAGAATAGAGCCAGCACAAATCCCCCAAGTCGGATTTGTTTTAACAAATTCTTTTAGAGGGTTCCAAACTTGGTTTAGTTTGAGCAACTGAATCATACTGGTGCTCTCACCACCGGGAAGAATGATCCCTGAAATCTCAGTTAACTGTTCCGGATAGCGTACTTGAAGAGAGGAAACTCCCAGCGTTTTGAGCTTTTCTTCATGAGGTTGAACCGACCCTTGAAGAGCAAGGATTCCAACCTTCATAGAGATTACCAACCTCGCTCGGAAAGCCTTTCTTCAGCTTTCAATTGGTGAATGTCCAATCCCCTCATCGGGCTACCGAGACCTTTGGAACACTCGGCTACTATTTTGGGGTTTTGATAATTGGTCGTGGCCTGAACAATCGCAGAAGCCAATTTCTCAGGGTTAGAGGATTTGAAAATTCCACTGCCAACAAAAACAGATTCAGCTCCTAAATACATCGCCAAAACCGCATCGGCAGGGGTTGCAATTCCTCCAGCAGCAAAATTGGGAACAGGGAGTTTCCCTTCGCGAGCCACCCACTGAATAAGAGCTAAGGGGGCCCCTAATTCTTTAGCTTCATTCATCAGTTCTTCAGAGCCCAAAGTGGTTAATCGACGAATTTGACTTCGCAAAGTTCTTAAGTGGCGAACAGCTTCAACGATATTTCCCGAGCCAGCTTCACCCTTAGTTCTGATCATGGCTGCCCCTTCGCCGATTCTTCTTAGGGCTTCTCCTAAATTTCTCGCTCCACAGACGAAAGGGGTTTTGAAATCCATTTTGTCGATATGGTACTGTTCATCTGCAGGAGTTAAGACTTCGCTTTCGTCGATGTAATCAACGCCAAGAGCCTCTAAAACCATTGCTTCTGCAAAATGGCCGATTCGGCATTTAGCCATAACTGGGATCGAAACGGCATTCATGATCTCTTCCACAATTTCAGGTGGTGACATTCTGGCGACTCCACCTTCTTTGCGGATATCGGAGGGAACTCTTTCTAGTGCCATTACGGCTACTGCCCCAGACTTTTCGGCAATCACTGCCTGCTCTCGGTTGACGACATCCATGATGACGCCCCCTTTAAGCATTTCTGCTAGTCCGGTTTTTAATTTCATTTCGGTTCCACCGATTTGACTTGCCATTTTTAAGCCTCTGCTATGTTTAGGAAATAAAATTTTAGCCTTTATTAACGCATCCAGAGATTCAAAGCAATCTTTTCACAAAAAAGTTAAAAATTTTCGAGATTTGGGTGTGTAGTAATCCTTGCCAAAGTTGCCCCTTTTGGAATACATTACACCCTCAACGTGAGAGAGAAAAAAAACAAACTATCCGTTGGCGCCCAAAACCTCTTGAGTATTCCTTCTCTTTTAGGGACTGAATTTCTTTCAAAAGCGCAAATAGAACAGGTACTTAAGCTATCTTTCCTGTTTAAAAAATGTTTGAAGCAGAATCAGGCCGTTCCGCAGACTCTAGCGGGTAAGACGGTTATTTTGCTCTTTTTTGAGCCAAGCACCCGCACTCGAAGCTCTTTTGAGTTAGCCGCAAAAAGGTTAGGGGGCAATACTCTTGTTCTGACCAAAGAGGGAAGCTCAGCGGAAAAAGGGGAAACATTAGTGGATACGGCTAAAACGGTTCAGGCCATGCAGCCGGACCTTTTAGTTTTAAGGCATCCCTCGGCAGGCTCTCCTTTTCATTTGGACCAGATTTTAGACATTCCGATAGTCAATGCTGGCGATGGTTTTCATGAACATCCGACTCAAGCACTTTTAGATCTCATGACCATTCAAGAGTTCAAAGGAAAGATTGAAGGTTTAAAAGTTTTGATTGTAGGGGATATTGCCCACAGTCGGGTGGCCAGGTCCAATATTTACGCCCTCAAGAAGATGGGGGCCGAAGTCTCTGTGTGCGGTCCGCCGACTTTGTTGCCGCCTAAAGTGGAACAGATGGGAGTTGAAGTTCACTATGAGTTAGAAAAAGCGGTTAAAGATAAAGATGTGATCATGACACTCAGGATCCAATTCGAGAGATTGAATCCAGGACAAAGTCCGTCTCGAGGAGAATACTCAAAATTTTATGGGATTTCAGAATCCGTTTTAAAAACGGCGAAGGCCGATGTTTTGATTATGCATCCGGGCCCGGTCAATCGTGGAGTGGAGATTTCTCCAGAAGTAGCCGACGGATCGCGATCTGTGATTCTGAATCAAGTCGGTAACGGGGTGATCGTCCGCATGGCAGTTCTACATCTTTTGACTGGGAATGAATTGCTGAAGGGTTGGTTATGAATGGGGAATTAGTGATTCGAAAAGCGAGGATTTTTGATCCGAGTCAAAATCTAGATGTTGTCGGTGATATTTTGATTCAAAAGGGAAAGATTGAAGCTTTGGGGACTCAAATTAATGTCCCTCTCGGAAAAAATATTCCCGAAATAGACGCTCAAGGGTGGCTTGCGACTCCGGGTTGGATTGATATTCATACGCATTTGAGGGAGCCCGGGCAAACTCACAAAGAGAATATTCGAACGGGAACTGAAGCTGCCGCGGCTGGAGGTTTCACATCGATAGCCTGCATGGCCAACACCAAGCCGGTCAATGATTCCAGTTTTATTACCACTTACATTCAACAGAAAGTGGCGTCAGAAAGTTCCATTAATGTTTATCCGATAGGAGCTATTACTAAAGGCTTAGATGGGCAGGAACTCGCAGAAATAGGATCCATGTGGGAAGCGGGTATTGTGGCCATTTCGGATGATGGTAAAACCGTTATGAACTCTTACCTGATGAGGAAAGCTTTAGACTACTCCAAGCGTTTTAATTTGGCGGTAGTTTGTCACGCCGAGGATACCAATTTAAAAGGTCGAGGTGTGATGAATGAAGGATTCAATTCGGCTCGATTCGGTTTGAGAGGGATTCCCAAAGCTTCGGAAGAGATCATTGTGGCGCGAGATATTTTACTCACCGAATTGACGGGAGCGCGACTTCACGTGGCTCATGTCAGCACCGCTGGAAGCGTTGCTTTAATTCGAGAAGCGAAGCGTCGTGGGATTCAGATCACCGCAGAAGTGACACCGCATCACCTCACTTTGACGGATGAGGTGGTTGGGACCTATGATACGAATACAAAGGTGGCTCCGCCGTTAAGAGAACCCCAAGATGTTGAAGCCGTAACTGAAGCATTAGCCGATGGGACGATTGATGCCTTGGCATCGGATCATGCCCCGCACTCGGTCGAGGACAAAGAAGTGGAATACGATCACGCAGAATTTGGAATGGTGGGGCTTGAGACCGCTTTTCCTCTTTATTATCGAGTGGCTTTGCAAAAAGGGGTTTCCCTAAAACGGATTGTTTCGGCGATGACTCATAAGCCGGCCGAGATCATCGGGATTCCAAAAGGAACTCTCAAAATTGGAGCCGATGCCGATATCACCATTTTTGACCCCGACATGAAATATCGAATCAATAAAAATGACTTTCGCTCGAAAAGCAAAAATACCCCCTTTGATGGGTGGGATGTACAAGGAAAAGTTCGCTACACGATTGTAGCTGGAAAAATTGTTTATCAAGAGATTCCCGGAGGAAATCGATGAGCTTTTTTGAAGCCGCTCTTTATTTAGAAAAAGGGCATCTCTTTGAAGGTAAGGGATTTGGCTCGGAAATTTCTAAAGGGGGCGAAGCGGTTTTTAATACAGGGATGAGTGGCTATCAGGAAATTTACACCGATCCCTCCTATCTCAATCAAATTGTCGTTATGGGAAGTTCTCAGATTGGCAATACCGGTATTAATAGACAGGATTTAGAATCCTCTTCGTTGTTACTAAGCGGGGTTGTGGTCCGAGAATACTGCCCGGTTCCTTCGAATTGGCGATCTGTCCAGACACTTAGCGATTATTTGGCAATGGCCAAGGTCCCTGCGATCGGTGAAGTGGATACGAGAGAGATCACACAAATTTTGAGAGATGAAGGGGCTCAGCGTGCAGTGATTTTTCCAACGAAGGGATTAAAAGCTTCAGAGTTTAAAGTCCAAGCTGAACAACTCTTAAAATCGGTCCCCTTGATGGAAGGATTGGATCTGGTTTCTAAAGTGAGTTGCAAAGAGCCTTATCTGTTTTCGGAAGAGGGGTGGAAACAGAATGCCGGAACTATAGTGGTGTATGACTTTGGAGTGAAGTGGAACATCTTAAGGCACTTTGGAAAAAGGGGATTTAAAGTTCAAGTGGTTCCCTTCAATATGCCGGCTGAAGAGGTGATGAAGTACTCTCCCAAAGCCATTTTGCTTTCTAATGGTCCCGGGGATCCCGCGACGGTGCCAAACAGTGTCGGTCAAATTCAAAAGCTTATTGGTAAGGTGCCCATGTTGGCGATTTGCATGGGCCACCAGTTGTTGGCCCGAGCTGTGGGAGCACAAACTTACAAGCTTAAATTTGGCCATCATGGAATCAATCACCCGGTAAAAGATTTAAGCAACAATAAAATTATTATTACGTCTCAAAACCACGGATTTGCCGTAAGGGCGGAGACTTTACCGGGTAAAGAGGTTCAGCTTAATCACATCAATTTAAATGACGGGACTGTCGAAGGGTTTTGCTCCGAGAGTTTGAAATTCTACAGTGTTCAGTTTCATCCCGAGAGTGCTCCGGGTCCAAGTGACGCAAGTTATATTTTTGAACATTTCATCCGAGGGTTCATCCAATGAGTCAACTAAGTGACGAAAAACCAGGTCAGATTTCGAGTGTGGCTCATCCCCAATTTGAATCTATCGTAGAGCGAATTATCAAAGTCACCGATAAAGTAACTTTGGCAGAGCTTCGCCGTGATTTTCATTCTCGTTTGAGAATCACTTTAACTCACCCGGAAAGAACTGAATTGATCGAAGACCTGTGGGACTTTTTTTATGATTGGTGTGTTTTTGAGAGACGCCTTCCTGATGAAATGAGCGATTTGCCCGAAAATATTCAATCTGAATGGGCGCAAGTTAAAGAAGGTAACACTCGTGGGCTTTATGAAGTCACAAAAGTGACTGAGACCCTTCTCAAAGTTAAAGAACTTTTTACCGGAAAGACTTTTGAACTTCATCATCGAGTTCCTAGTGAGTTTGTCGGTTTTTCTCGAGGGGATATTTTAGAGGGGCGATTAGTGAAGGAAGAACAAGAGAATAAGCCCTATTTTAATTTCGTTAGAAAACCTTCATTTCATCCGGTGACCGTTCACGATTATATTAAGAAAAAAGTTAAAGAATTTAAAAAATCAAAGGATTTCGATACCTATCAAACTTGGTTGTGGCTGTTGGTCGGAATGTATTTGAAACACAGAATCTACGATCATATGCCCATTGAACGAATTTACGACGATAACAGTAGGATTTAATTTCATGCCTAAACGTACCGACATCAAAAAGATACTTCTCATCGGCTCGGGACCTATTGTGATAGGTCAGGCCTGCGAGTTTGATTACTCGGGAACTCAAGCCTGCAAGGCTCTGAAAGAAGAAGGATACGAAGTCGTTTTGGTGAATAGCAATCCTGCTACAATCATGACCGATCCGGAGTTTGCTCACCGAACCTATATCGAACCCCTGACAGTGGACTATTTAGCGGATGTGATCGCCAAGGAGCGCCCACAAGCTATTTTGCCCACCATGGGCGGACAAACGGCTCTTAATTTAGCGATGGCTCTTTCAGAAAAGGGGATCTTAAAAAAATACCAAGTCGAGCTCATTGGAGCCAAAGAGCGTGCCATCAAGCTGGCTGAGTCTCGAGAGAGTTTCAAAGAAGTTTTAACTCAAGTGGGAGTTGATTTCCCGAAAAGCGGTTTGGCAAAAAATCTGGAACAAGGCGTTCAGGTTGTGGAGAGAATCGGATTCCCAGTGGTTATTCGAGCTTCTTTTACGTTGGGTGGAACCGGGGCGGCTTTTGCTTATAACATTGAAGAGTTTCGGATTGAATGTGCTAAGGGGCTTGAAGCTTCTCCGGTGAGTGAAGTTCTCATTGAAGAGTCCGTATTGGGATGGAAAGAGTATGAGCTAGAAGTTGTTCGTGACTCAAAAGACAATGTGGTTATTGTTTGTTCAATAGAAAATTTTGATCCGATGGGTGTGCATACCGGAGACAGTATTACGGTGGCGCCAGCGCAAACATTGACCGATCAAGAATATCAACAGATGCGAGATGCGTCTTTAAGAATTATTAGAGCCGTTGGTGTCGACACTGGGGGATCCAATATTCAGTTTGCAGTTGATCCTAAAACGGGCCGTCAAGTAGCGATTGAAATGAATCCCAGAGTTTCGCGTAGCTCGGCCTTAGCTTCAAAGGCGACCGGCTTCCCCATTGCGAGAATTGCGACTAAATTAGCGATTGGCTATACCTTAGATGAAATTCCAAATGACATCACTAAGAAGACCCCGTCCTGTTTTGAACCAAGCATCGATTATGTAGTCACTAAAATTCCCCGTTTTGCTTTTGAGAAATTTCCAAATTCGGATCCTAAATTGTCGCCAGCGATGAAGTCGGTAGGTGAGGCGATGGCTATCGGAAGAACTTTCAAAGAGTCTCTTCAAAAAGCGATGCGTTCTCTTGAAAATAAATGGTGGGGATTTAATCCGATTTCGGAGCGCCGAAAGTTGCGATCGGGGACAAGTTGGGTCGAGGGAGTTCGGCAGTACATTCAAACGCCTAAAGCTGACCGTCTGATTTGGTTAGCACAGGCCTTTAGGGAAGGTCTTTCTCTTGACGAGATCCACGTTATAACTCATATCGACCCCTGGTTTTTAAGAAATATTGAAGAGATTGTAACGGAGGAAAAACGAATTTCTCATTGGGCAGGACGACTAAATGATGTTCCCTTTGAAGAGCTTCGTCATTGGAAACGAATGGGTTTCTCGGATAACGGAATTGCCTACTTTTTAAAATCTTCCGCAGAGCAAGTTAGAGCAAAACGGGAGCAGCTTCATTTAAAACCGGTTTACAAGATGGTCGATACTTGCTCGGCTGAATTCATCTCAACAACACCGTACTACTATTCCGCTTACGAGAAAAAAGGGGACGATCTTCCTTCTCAATCCAAAGCCAAAAAAGTTGTTATATTGGGAGGTGGTCCCAATCGAATTGGGCAAGGGATTGAATTTGATTATTGCTGTGTACAGGCCTCTTTTGCGATTAGGGAAGAGGGCTATGAGAGTATCATGGTGAATTGTAATCCGGAGACGGTCAGTACTGATTACGATATTAGTAATAAGCTGTATTTCGAACCGCTGTTTTTAGAGGATATTCTTCACATTATCGACAAAGAAAAACCGGAAGGGATTGTGGTCCATTTTGGCGGTCAGACACCGCTCAATTTAAGCCGCAAATTGGCCAAACTTAACCTGCCTATCATGGGCACTTCGGCTGAAGCGATTGAAATTGCAGAGGACCGGGACAAGTTTCGAGCCCTTTGTTACAAATTAGAGATTAAACAGCCCGAGAGTGTTACCGTGAACGATCCGGATAGGGCTTTAGAAGCGGCTGAACAACTAGGGTTTCCTTTATTGGTTCGACCTTCTTTTGTCCTAGGAGGCAGAGGAATGGAGATCATTTATAACAGCCGGGACTTTCAAAAATGGTTGTTGAAGGGAACTGAAATTTCAGAGGAGTCACCTCTTCTCATTGACAGGTTTTTAAATAATGCGACTGAAGTCGATGTGGATGCAATTTGTGATGGCGATGATGTCGAAATTGTCGGGATGATGGAGCAGATTCAAGAGGCGGGAGTTCACTCAGGGGATTCGGCCTGTTCTCTGCCGCCAATGACTTTGTCGACTGAAATACAAAAAGAGCTTGAAAGACAGACTCGGGTCATTGCTCTGGAGCTTAAAGTTAAAGGGCTCATCAATATTCAATTCGCCATTGAGAAGGGGGAGATTTTTGTTCTAGAAGTTAATCCTCGTGCCTCTCGAACTGTTCCCTTTGCGAGCAAAGCCAAAGGGATTCCGTACGCCAAAATAGCAATGAAAGTGATGATGGGTAAAAAGTTAAAAGATTTGAAGGTACAAGAAAAACCGATGGATTTGGTTTATGTGAAAGAGTCGGTCTTCCCATTTCAAAGATTTACCGGCACCGATGTGATTTTAGGGCCTGAAATGAGGTCGACCGGGGAAGTGATGGGAGTGGGCAAAACCTTTGGTGAAGCATTTGGAAAATCAACGATTGCAGCTGGTTTTCCTTTACCTAAATCGGGTAAAGCCTTCTTGAGCGTAAAAGACGACGACAAAGAAGTGGCGAAAAACATTGCCGTTCAGCTGTCAAAATTAGGGTTTGAGCTTTGTGGAACCCGAGGAACGGCTGAAGCTCTGAGTCAGGCAAATATTAAGATTTCTACTGTAAATAAAGTCAACGAAGGGCGACCACATGTGGTAGACCATATCAAAAATGGTGAGATCCAGCTTGTGATCAACACTTCAGCTTTGGGTGTTCATGAGGTTGGGGCGGCCTTTGAATTAAGGCGCGCTACTTTAATGCGGAACCTTTGTTACTTTACAACTATTGCTTCCGCCAAAGCCGGAGTTCAGGCAATCTCAGAAATGAAAAAAATTAATTCAGGGACTCATTGCCTCCAAGATCGGTAAAGTTCCCATTGAGAAATTTGTGAAAGGTGATTCAAAATGAGCTCTATTCCTATGACAATTCAAGGTAAAAATAAATTAAATGAAGAGTTGAAGCACTTAAAAACGATTGAGCGCCCGAAGGTGATTCAAGAAATCGCAACTGCTCGAGCCCACGGTGATTTATCTGAAAATGCCGAATATGATGCTGCAAAAGAGAAGCAGGCTTTTATCGAAGGTCGAATTAAAGAGATTGAGGATAAGTTGGCTCGAGCTCAAGTTGTAGACACAACACAAATTCGTACCGACAAAATTGTTTTTGGAGCAATTATTCAATTGAAAGATCTGGATTCTGAAGAGATTAAAAACTACTCTATCGTGGGAACTGATGAAGCAGATATCAAACAGGGGAAAATCTCCATTGAGTCTCCTGTGGCTCGTCAGCTTTTAAATAAGCGTGAAGGTGATTCTGTAACCGTTCGAGTCCCCAAAGGGGAAATCGAGTATGAGATTTTAAGCGTCAAGTATGAGTGATGTTCTTTCGACCGACATCCAATTTATCAAAGGTGTAGGTCCTAAGCTTGCTCAAGTTTTGTCCAAAAAGGGCATTTCGACCTTAGAAGATGCGCTTTATTTCTTACCGCGTACTTACGAAGACCGTCGTCGCATTACTAAATGTCGAGATTTGAAACCTAACCAAAACGCTACAGTTTTAGTTAAAGTCGCATCACAAAGAGAGATTCGTCTAGGTCGCAAAGCCCGTCTTGAAGTGGTTGCAGGGGATGAGACGGGGCGCGTAATGCTCTCGTGGTTTCATGCTTATCCGACATTGAAAGAGGATTTCACTGAAGGCAATACGTTGGTTTGTTTTGGAGAGGTCAAATTTTTTAGAGGGATTCTTCAAATTAATCATCCCGAATATGAGTTGATCCGTGAGCTTGAAAAAGGGAAACCCAAAGCTTCGCTTAATTTTGGAAGAGTTGTTCCGGTTTATAGTGAAACCGAAGGGTTGCACCAAAAAACGATTCGTCGAATGATGGGTGAAGTGGTTAAGCTATCTCTGGGTTCTTTAGACGACTCTTTGCCCGAACCCATGAGAACTCGCCTCGATTTGCCTACTTTAAGAACAAGTTTTAAAGAGGTTCATTTTCCTGAAGAGTGTCCAAAGGAAAACGAAGTTTCAAGGTTTTTAAAAAGGATTATTTTTGAAGAGTTTTTTATTCTGCAATTGGGGCTGGGGTTAAAAAAGCATCATCAAAAAACGGATAAGGCTCCGATACTTAAATCTTCAAATTCTAAACTAACCCAGTTTCTAAAGTCTCTTCCGTTTGATTTAACTCAAGATCAAAGCTTAGCTCTTAAAGACATTGAAAAGGATTTAGAGCGAAATTTTGCGATGAGCCGATTGGTTCAGGGGGATGTGGGTTCGGGAAAAACGGTCGTTGCTTTAGCTTCTGCGGTCATTGCGGGGGGAAACGGCTATCAAACGGCCCTGATGGCTCCCACGGAACTCTTAGCGCAACAACACTTCAGAACTGCTGAAAAGTTATTACCGGAAACAGGACTGGTTCCGTTGGTGCTGACCCATTCGAATGCGAGTGATCCCGATGTTCAGGATTCCATTCGAACAGGGCGAGCTCAATTGGTTATCGGAACCCATGCTCTTTTTCAAAAAGGGGTCAAGTTCCATAAGTTGGGGCTTGTGATTGTAGATGAACAACATCGATTCGGAGTCGAACAGAGAAATGCACTGGTTCAAAAAGGAGAGGGAGCCCATCTTTTAATGATGACGGCGACCCCTATTCCGAGAACCCTAGCGTTTACTCTCTATGGGGATCTGGACCTAACGTTGATTCGACAAAAGCCGGCCAATCGAATTCCAGTTTTTACCTCTGTTTTGAGAGACCGAGAGAGGCCTAAACTCTATGCTAAAATTCGGGAGCGTCTTCAAAGGGGAGAACAGGCTTATATTATTTATCCGCTTATCGAGGCTTCGGAGAAACTGGAGCTTAAGTCTGCAACCGAAATGTATGAGAAGTTGCGTAAAGAGATTTTTCCGAACCATTCGGTTGCCCTCCTTCATGGAAAGATGAAAGCTGATGAAAAAGACAGAATTCTCTTGGAGTTTAAAAATAAGCAGTATGATATTTTGGTCGCGACAACGGTGATCGAAGTGGGAATTGATGTACCAAACTCAACGCTAATTGCTATTGAGCATCCGGAGCGGTTAGGGCTTTCTCAATTGCATCAGTTGAGAGGCCGTGTAGGTCGAGGCTCTTTAAAAAGCGAGTGTATCTTAGTGGCCGATGCTTTTGTGACGGAGCGTTTGAAAATTATGGAGAGATCTGAGGACGGCTTTGAAATTGCGGAAGAGGATCTTAAACTCAGGGGGCCCGGCGAATTTTTGGGCACAAGGCAGAGTGGGCTTCCAGGGTTTCGTGTGGGCCATATTTTACGAGACTCTCACTTGTTGAATCTTGCTCGTGAAGAGGCTCTAAATCTTCTTGAAAAAGATCCTAATTTGAATGCTTCAGAGAATAAGAAAATTTGTCTATTGGTGGAGAGTCGTTGGAAAGATAAATTGGTACGCCTTAAGGGGGGATGATGGATTTAGGACTTAAAGGAAAGATGGCATTAGTGACCGGGGGATCTAGCGGAATTGGATTTGCGATTGCGGAAGCTTTGGTGGAAGAGGGGGTAAATGTAGTTATCGCAAGTCGTGATTACTCCAATGTAGAGGCTGCAGTTAAAAAACTTAAAAGAAAGAACCCTACGGTAAAAATTGTTGGTAAAGAGCTAGATCTTAATGACGAGAAAAAAATTCGAAAAGTAGTGGGGGAGATTCAAAAACTAGGGGTTGTCGATATTCTCGTGAATAATGTCGGAGGTCCCACTGCTGGAGCGACGCTTGAGATCTCTCTTGAGGGTTGGGATAAAGGGTATCAATCGCTTTTAAGAAGCGTCATTTTATTGTCCCAATTACTAATCCCGGGAATGAAAAAGAAAAAATGGGGAAGAATGATTACGATCACTTCCACTTCGGCGGCCGAGATTATTCCGAAACTTCCGGTTAGCGCTACTTTTAGGGCGGGACTTACGGCCTACGCTAAGGGTTTAGCCAAAGAAGTGGGTAGAGTTGGGGTTTTGGTTAACAACCTACTTCCTGGTCCGACCGGGACGGCAAGGCTTGAAGATCTAAAAAAGAAATCCCCTGCTTTTTTTGAGTCGATGGCTCAGGAGACAGCGGTAGGAAGAATTGCCGAGCCCCGGGAGATTGCTAAAGTAGCGGTATTTCTGGTTTCTAATGCCAATACTTATGTCACCGGAACCGATATTCTCGCAGACGGGGGATACACTAAAGCTCTTTAATACTTATACCAACTTCATGGCCGTTTGAACCTCTTAAAAAGCCCACTCAAAGGGAGCAGATATTTAATACTTCGACTGAGATAAATCCCTTGCAAACCTTCTCAAACACGATAAAACTGTGGGCTTTTAACCACATCAAGTTCTTGGGAAAAGATGCTCAGAGTTTTGGATAACTTAAAAGGCTGGCAAAAGACCTTTTTGGCTATGCTCCATGACTGCGTAGCTTCAATGGTAGCTTTGACAGTTGCGCTATCGTTGGCTTTTGGTGATTTTGAATTTGCCTCGGGTAAATTATTTCCTTTTTACTATGTCTTGCTTGTTGTGACCCTTTCTCAATCTCTAGTTTTTTATTTAGGCGGGCTTTACAAAGGCATTTGGCGATTTTCTAGCGCTCCTGATCTTATTAGAGTTGTCAGGGGGGCCATTTTGGCCGTCATGGTGTCTTATCTCATACTATTCTTAACGACTCGACTCGACCATATTCCAAGATCATCGCTCATTATCGATTGGTTGATTCTAGTTGTACTTCTGGGAGGGGGGCGATTTTCTTATCGTCTTCTTCGTGAGCTTTTTGTTATCGATAAACGCAGCCCTGATTTGGTAAATGTTCTTATTATTGGTGCCGGTAGTTCAGGGGAGCAGCTAGCAAGAAGTATTCAAAAAAACCCTTCATTAAAAATGAGGGCTGTAGCTTTTGTGGATGACAACCGTTCCTATGTCAATAAATGGATTCATAGGATTCCTGTCGCAGGAACAACCGAGCAAATTGCTGAAATCTGTGAGCGATATAAAGTTAAAAAAATCATCCTCGCGATTCCCAATCTTAATTCCGAAAACTTAAGACGAATTGTAGAGCTTTGCCAAGGGGTGAAAGCGACTCTGAAAAAACTGCCCAAGATGTCCGATTTGTTATTGGATCAGATCGATGTAACGCAGCTTCAAAATATTGGATTAGAGGATTTGATAGGTCGAAAAGCGGTAGTTCATGAGCAAAAACAGATAAGCCAAATGATCGAAGGAAAAACAGTTTTAGTGACCGGGGCAGGTGGTTCGATTGGGTCAGAATTGTGCTATCAAATTGTCAAGTTTAAACCGAGAAAACTCATTGTCGTTGAACTCTCTGAGTATAATCTTTATCAACTCGAACAAGCCCTTTTTAAAGTTATTCCTGCAAATCAGTTAGTAGGGGTTATCGCAGATGTGAGAGAGCGTGATCAGATGGAAAAACTTTTTACTGAGCACTTACCACAAGTTCTTATCCATGCAGCCGCTTATAAGCATGTTCCCATCATGGAGAAAAATCCAGAGCAGGCTATCAGTAATAATATCCACGGGACTAAAATGGTAGCCCAGCTCGCTGTGGAATATGGATTGGAAAAATTTGTTTTGGTTTCCACTGATAAAGCGGTCAATCCTACCAACATCATGGGAGCGACTAAGCGAATTGCTGAGATGATTTGTCAAGATTACCAATCCAAATCTCAAACCACCAAATTTGTGATTGTTCGGTTTGGAAATGTCATTGGAAGTTCCGGAAGTGTGATTCCTCTCTTTTTGAAACAGATTCAAGAAGGCGGGCCTGTGACCGTGACTCATCCCGAAGTGAATCGTTTTTTTATGTCGATTCCCGAGGCTGCCCAACTGATTTTGCAGGCGAGTGTACTGGGCAAGGGGGGCGAAATTTTCGTTCTTGATATGGGGGCACCGGTTAAAATTGTCGACTTAGCAAGGCAGCTTATTACTTTAAACGGCCTTGAAGAGGGCAAAGACATTCAGATCGTTTATACAGGATTAAGGCCTGGGGAAAAGCTTTATGAAGAGGTTCTGTTCGAAACGGAGTCTACTTTAGAAACAGCCCACCCCAGGATTAGAGTAGCTCGAGCTAGAGATGTGGACGAAAAATTTTCTTTGAAGCTAGACGCTATTTTAGGACGGGGGGATTTTGAGGTTCCCTTAGAACTCAAAGAGAGGGTTCAAAGCTTGGTGCCTGAATATATTCCTTACCTGAAGCCTGAAAAGGAACGAGTCCAGTCTCAATTGCTACATTGATCTTTAGTGAGTCACGCCATCTTTCGAGAGCACTTTAAATAGAGTCAGCCACAAAATTTTGAGATCGAAGAATAGCGAATGATTTTTGAGATAAAATTCGTCGAGAGCCACTTTTTCGGGAATTGATAAGTCATCGCGACCGTTTATTTGAGCCCAACCGGTAATCCCGGGCTTTAGGTGATGAATATTTTTTTGAGTTCTTAATCTAATCAGATCTTCTTGATTGAATAAAGCGGGTCTTGGACCCACAAATGACATCTGTCCTGTCAAAACAGACCAAAGTTGTGGAATCTCATCAAGACTGTTTTTTCTAATAAAGGCCCCTACTCGGGTAATTCTTAAATGGGCGTTATCGAGCAAGTGAGTAGCAACTTGAGGCGTATCAAGTTTCATGCTTCTAAATTTGGGCATGAGAAAAGTGTGGTTAAGTTTTCCGACCCTTTTGGACCAGTAGAGGGACGGACCTTGGTCCTCCCATTTAATAGCAAGCCACACGCCCAAAGCTACAGGGCTTAGGAGCACCAAAAGTGGTAGAGATAGGAAGAGGTCAAATAGTCGCTTCATTTCAGTGGTTTGCTCCAGTTTCGCTAAGAGTTCTGTGTGGGGGGACAAAAGTCAATGGTTAGGCTTTCATACCTGCTTACTTAAAGGGAGCAAGTATTAGGGCATTCCCGGGGGCGACCGACCCTTTTCGAAGCCCGCTCAAAGGTCATAGGGGTTTTTTAATAAAAATGAGCTGCTATGCGCCACAAAAGGCTTGCAAATAGTTGAAAACCCTGTACCCTCCTTACCGTAATTATCCGAATCGTTCGTCTCCAGGCGGGTGCCTGAAGTTAATGTTTCATTCGGTGCCCAAATGTGAGGAAAAATGGAAAAGAAATTATACGTTGGAAACCTAAGTTACACAGTGACAGATACGTCATTGCAGGATCTTTTTTCGCAAGCTGGAGAAGTAACTTCAGCTCGAATTATTACCGATCGAGCATCCGGTAGATCAAAAGGTTTCGGTTTTGTCGAAATGGCTTCAGAAGATGCTGCTCAATCAGCTATCGATAAATTCAATGGCCAAGAATTCGAAGGTCGTAAATTGACTGTTAATGAAGCTCGTCCTATGGAGCCTCGCTCTGGTGGAGGCGGCGGACGCGGTGGATTTGGCGGCGGCGGCGGACGCGGTGGATTCGGCGGCGGTGGACGCGGTGGATTCGGCGGCGGTGGACGCGGTGGACGTGGTGGACGCGGAGGAGATTATTAATCTCTTTTAGCTTTTGATTCACGTTGAACAGAAGTCAACTTAATCAAATTATTCAAAAAGAGGGACTGATTCCACTAGGAGTCGTCCCTCTTTTTTATTCTGAGAGTTTTGAGCGGTTTCTTCGTTGGAGAAATGAAGGCAAACACGCCGGTTTAAAATATTTAGAGAAGTATGATGAACTTCGAAAAGAACCGGAACGACTTTTACCCGGGGCAAAATGCGCCATCATTGTGGCTCTTCGGTATGGGCAAAGTGAATCTTGGCCACTTCGCGATGAGGAAACTCCTCGAGTGGCTCAATATGCAAAATTTAATGATTATCACCAGCTTTTAAAAAGAATGGGCGAAAGGATAGTCACTCGATTAAAAACAGAATCAAACTTTAAGACCCACAGTTTTCGGGTCCTTGTCGATACTGCCCCAGTTCTTGAGAGAGCATTGGCAGCACAAACCAGAGAAAGCTTTATTGGCAAAAATACCTGCCTCATTCACCCTAGTGAAGGGAGTTTTCTACTGCTAGGTGAAATTTTAACGACTTTTACCTTTCAGACGGACCAGAAAGAAAAAAAAGTTGAATGTGGAACCTGTTCTCTTTGCCAAGTGGAATGTCCAACCGGGGCATTAAATGAAGATTATATTTTAGATAGCAATCGGTGCTTGGCCTATTGGACCATTGAAAATCGCGGTCCCATTCCGGAAGAATTTTGGCCGCATTTATCGAAATATTATTTCGGGTGTGATATTTGCCAAATTGTTTGTCCTTTCAATGAAGAGGCCAAAACCCATTTTGTGGCATCTAAAGTAGTTCCTCGAGAAATGCCCTCTCTTTACGAAGTTGCTACGATGAATCAACAAGATTACGAGAGATACTTTGGGGGAACTCCAATGACTCGGGCAAAACGAAACGGTCTTAGAAGAAACGCCCTTATCGCTATGTGTGTCACCCGGCACCCGAAGTTAAACGAAGCTTTACAATACGCAAAAAAAGACGGGGGCTTTCCAATTGAAGAAACTTCAGCTCAAATTAAGAAATATGGTGAGCAATCTTTTGTCTAAGGGCCTTGATGGCTAATTAAATTCTGGTGCAAAATATGTTGCTTTGAGTAGCGCTTTTTAAAGTAAGAATCGTTTTGGCTTGTGCCCTCCCAAAATAAAGCCGTACCTTTTGGTAGGACTTTAATCTATAGTGAGCGGATGCATGCTTCAAGACCGGCGAATAACAAAAAAATCCTGAGCTTAGTTTTTTTTACGGTGTTTTTAGATCTGGTTGGATTTGGAATTATTATTCCGATCCAGCCTTTTTATGCTGAAAAGTTGGGGGCTTCTGCTACCACGGTGACTTTATTGGGGGCGTCCTTCTCGTTAATGCAATTTATTTTCGGTTCTTTTTGGGGTCAACTTTCAGATCGCATTGGTCGAAGACCCGTCATGTTGTTGAGTATTGCCTGTAGCTCTATCGGTTATTTGATTTTTGGATTATCCAATTCATTAACCATTTTATTTTTAGCTAGAATGTTGGCTGGGTTTGGCAGCGCTAATATCGGAACGGCGCAAGCGATTATTGCGGATAGTACGCCTCCTGAGTTCCGAGCTAAAGGTATGGGGCTGATTGGGGCAGCTTTTGGTCTTGGTTTTATTCTGGGGCCTGCCTTAGGAGGATTTTTTAGCCAAGTTGATCTGGCGATGCCGGCTTTAGTAGCTGCGGCCTTGGGGGCTTTTAACTTTGTTTTTGCTCTAACTAGTTTGCCGGAGACCTGTCCGCAGAAGCTGGGGGAATCTTCAAAAGCTCAAGCGGCGCATCGACCGGGGTTTTCCTGGGCCGACTTGCGACATGCAGCTCGTCACCCCAATGTCGCACAAATTTTCATTGTTTACTTTCTTTATATTTCGGCCTTTTCGATGATGGAGCAGGTTCTAGGACTTTTTATTGAGGCGACTTGGCATCCCCTTTCGCAAGGAATAGTGAGTTCAGTCAGGGCGAAACAATCAGCAGCCGAGACTGCTTATGTGCTAATGATGGTGGGAATCACTGCGACGATCGTTCAGGGCGGACTCATCGGAAAATTGGCCAAAAGATTTGGAGAGAGAAGGTTATTGATAACCGGAATCTCGCTAGTAGGAATGGCTTTGTTCTTGGTTCCTTTGGTGGGAAAATGGCAAGTCTATCGTTGGATGTTGGGGTGGGCCGTGTTTTTAGCGATTGGAAGTGGTTTGACCAACCCTTCTATTTCTAGTTTGCTTTCCCAATCGGTGGATCGAGATGAACAGGGAGGGGTACTTGGAATAGGGCAGTCATTGGCCGCACTTGGTCGAGTCATAGGCCCTTCATTTGCTGGTTTTCTTTTTGAGAAGAGTCCAGCTTTTCCGTTTTGGATAGCGGGCGCCGTTATTTTTATGGCCGTTCTCGTTGCCACATCCATTAAGGTTCAAGTTAAATAACCCAAAATTGATTTTATTTTTGTCACAAACTGGCAGGGTTCGGCGTCTTATCTAGTGAAGTTACTAGAAGTTGTCCAAGCCATATTCTTTTCCTGAAATGGGCTGCCCTAGTTATCCCCCCGGAATTTTTCTGGGGCAGCCTACCCCTTCTGATTGAGTAAAAACTAATGAAATCTTGACGAGACATTGCTGGTAGTGGGAACTAAAGTTTGTTCTATTCTTTGAACCGGGAGAGGCTATGCTTCAAAAAGAAAAAGTCTTAATTGTCGAAGATGAAAAGGATATCGCGGAATTGATGTCGCTTCATTTAAAGCGAGAAGGCTGCGATGTGGAATGGGTCGAAAATGGAGAAGAGGCCCTGAAATGCATCTCAAAAAATCGTTATTCTTTGCTTATTTTGGATTGGATGCTACCTGGAATTTCCGGTTTAGATCTTTGTAAGAAAATCAGAACAGAAAAGTTAGTCGGTTTGGGTACCTGTATTTTAATGGTAACTGCTCGAGCTCAAGCTGCGGATATTGTATTAGGACTAGAAGTAGGAGCTGATGATTATTTAACTAAACCGTTTGATCTGTCGGTTTTTTTGGCAAGAATTCGAGCTCTATTTCGTCGCGCTCAATCGGGTCAATCGACCGAAGAGGAAAATCGGATTCAAATTGGAGATCTTGTAATCGATAAAGACTCTCATGAGGTCAAGTGCGGCAAATCGGTCGCTGAATTAACTCCTTCGGAATTTAAATTATTGTTTGCCTTAATGAGAAATCGGGGACGAGTTTTAACTAGGGATAGGCTAATTGAATTAGTTCAAGGTGAAGGGGTGAGTGTGATTGACCGGGCTATTGACACGCATGTCTTCGGATTAAGAAAAAAATTGGGTGATTGCGGTTTTTTGATTGAGACCATCCGTGGAGTGGGCTACCGCGTGGCTGCAGCTTTCTAGGGGAGGGAGTGTTGGTGTGGTTTATTGTTTTTGGAGCGATTTTAACCTTCACTGTTCTTTATTTTCAAAGAAGACAAAATTTGGAGCGAAAAAAACTGAACCGTGAAATTGAAGACTTGAAAAAAAAATGGGAAGTCGCAACTCAAAATCTTCGGATTGAGGAGGGGGAGCTCGAGACGGTGATGAGTGCTATCTCCGATGCGATTTTGGCTATTGATAAAGAAGGTCGCCCCATTTTTTTTAATAGTAAATTTGAGTTGGTTTTTGGTCAGGGGAGATTGCCTAGGTTTTTACGAGTTCAAGAGATTTTTGGAGATCCTAAAATTCTAGAGGCTTTTGAGCTGGCACTTAGAGAAGGGAAAAGTTCCTCTAACCATTCGTTTAAATTTAAAAGTGAACTCGGTGATGAGAGGTACTTTAATCTTTCGGTTTCTCCTCTAAGTAGGTCGGGATTGGTAATCTATGGAGCTTTGGGTAATTTTCATGATGTGACTGAATTAAAAACCGCAGAGCAAATGAGAATCGATTTTGTGGCTAATGTGTCTCACGAACTACGAACCCCTCTTACTTCAATCAAGGGATATACCGAGACCTTATTGGATGATTTTCAAAAAGATCCACTGAGCCTCAAAGAACCCTCGACCCAAGAATTTTTGGGAAAAATTTCTCGTAACGCTGATCGATTAATGAACTTAGTGGGAGACCTTCTTGACCTCTCCTCCATTGAATCCAATGAAGTTTTTTACAAAGAGTGGGTATCTACGGAAATTATCATGACCCGAGTCTGTCGTTCCATGGAAGAGAAATTTAAAACGAAAAAACAAATCTTAACTTGGAACTGTAATCAAAAAGAAGTTTTGGCTGACCCGAATCGACTGGAGCAAGTTTTAGTTAATCTCATCGATAATGCGCACAAATACACTCCAGAAGGCGGGCATATTTCGGTATCTTGGGAAAGGGAAGATCAAGAGGTTGTCTTGAAGATTAAGGATACGGGAGTCGGGATTTCTGTCGAGCACCATTCAAGACTGTTTGAGCGATTTTATCGAGTAGATAAAGCCCGTTCACGAGAGCAAGGGGGAACCGGTTTGGGGCTCTCGATCGTGAAACATATTCTTCAAAAGCATGAAGGCTCCGTTTCAGTCGAGAGTGCTTTACAAAAGGGCTCTACTTTCATCTGTCGCTTCCCCACTCCGCTAATAAAAAGTTAAAAATTTCTTCTAAAGCGGCAAAGTCAACGCAGCGCAATTAAAAAAAAACACCTTTTCAGTAGTCAGCTTTGTCAGGGATCGGTTACTTTACATTGGTCTTGGTGAGGGGAATGGCATGAGGCAGATTCAACATTTGGTTTCTTTTGTCTTTGGGTTACTTTTTTCATCGACATTATTGGCTCAAGGGACTTTTTCGGTGATCTCTTTGGAGGAGTGGATTGCTTACGAAGAACCTATCGCTATCAAAAATTTACTACGAAACATATCGGCCTCGGGAACGGCTAAAGGCTCCGTTTTAGCCTCTCCCTCGAAGAGTAATCCCGACTATTTTTACCATTGGGTCAGGGACGCAGGGCTAGTGATGGAAGAGATCGTCGCTCGATATCAGACCAGTTTTTCAGCTCCTACCAAAAGTCAGTATCTCGAAGTTTTATTGGACTACATTGAATTTTCTAAATTGAATCAGAGCACACCCAATTTAAGTGGAGGGCTGGGGGAGCCCAAATTTAACGTTGACGGTTCGGCTTTTAATGGTAGTTGGGGGCGTCCTCAAGATGATGGGCCGGCAATTCGAGCCAACACTTTAATCCGGCTGGCAAATGTTTGGTTAGCTGAAGGAAAAGAGGATTGGGTTCGTCAGTATCTTTATAATTTTTCAAATTCAAGTTTAGTGAAACAAGATTTGGAGTACGTTTCCAAGAATTGGAGGAATACCTCTTTTGAACTGTGGGAGGAACTTAAAGGCCATCATTTTCACACGCGACGAGTGCAGTATCGAGCTTTGCGGGAAGGGGCGGAGCTAGCCAACAGACTTGGGGATCCAAAAGCAGCACAATGGTATTGGATGCAAGCTATGGATATGGAGCCTGAAATTGATCGTCATTGGAATGCTTCGAAGAAAATTTTAGTGAGTACATTGGACCGAGAAGATGGTCTTGATTATAAGTGGAGCGAACTTGATGCCTCAGTTGCTTTGGGTGTTCTTCACGGTTGTATCGAAAATGATTTCATGTCCTTTTCTAATGATAAGGTTTTAGCGACCGTAAAGGCCATCGAGGACGCTTTCTATCGTCTGTATCCGATCAATCGAAATGGACAGCCCGGAATAGCGATTGGTAGATACCCCGAAGACAGGTATAATGGCTACAGTAGCGGGGGAGAGGGAAATCCGTGGTTTTTGACGACTGCGGGTTTTGGAGAGTTTTATTACCGATTAGCCAAGGAGCTTGAATCGAAATCGGAAATTCGAATCACTTCTCTCAATCGAGGATTCTACTCGGGCCTAACCCACAAAAGAGAGCCTCCCGCTAGTTATAAAAAAGGCTCCGAAGATTATTTGAGGATTATAAAAGCGTTGAGGAATAAAGGGGATCAGTTTTTAATAAGAGTAAAGTATCATGTCGATGGAACAGGAGCGATGTCAGAGCAAATCAATCGCGAAAGTGGTTACATGCAAGGTGCTCGTGACCTAACCTGGAGTTATGCAGCTTTACTTTCGGCAATTCGACATCGTTAGTCAGGAATCTCATGGACAACATCACCCATTCTTTGGTGGGCGCTCTAACCGCTGAGACGGCGCTGTCCGTTTTGAAAATTAGAAAACCTGAATTTCAAATCACTCGAAAAACTAAGATTATTTTTTGGTTATCCGCTTTAATTGCCAACAATATTTGTGATCTAGACTTTGTGATAAGTTTTGTTTTAAAGCCGAGTCGGCTGCAATATCTTTTGCATCACCGCGGTCACACGCATACGGTACTTTTACTCCTTTTTCAAGCAGGGTTGATTTTTTTCGGGTTTTGGATTTGGACGAAATTAAAAAAGGTTTCTTGGGAGAAGGAAGAAATTTTAGGAGTCGTGGGGCTGACGTTGGTGGGGGGAGTACTCCATTTGGTTTTAGATTTTTTGAACCAATATGGAGTTCATCCCTTTTGGCCTTTTTACAGTGGATGGTTTTTTGCAGACATTATGTTTATTGTCGAACCCTCGTTGTGGATGACGTTGATTCCATTCTTGTTTTATTCGGGTTCTCATCGGTATTTTCGACTTTTATTGGTTAGCCTTTTAGGGGCGGGTTTGGCGTTGGAGTGGTTCACCGGGTTTGTTCCTAAAGCTATCGCGATTGGAATGACTATTTGGAGTTTGTTTTTAATGTGGGGATTTAGATCGTGGAGCAAAAAAACTCAATTAGTTGTCTGTTATGCTTCGTTAGGCCTGATAGGGTTACTCTTTTCTTTAGAGTCTTTTTGGTTAAAACAGGAAATAAAAAAGCTCTTTTTTAAAGAGCAACCTGACATCGCAGTTAACGATGTGATCTTATCCCCTTTTCCATCAAACCCTATCTGTTGGCAGGTGGTTACAGTGGTGACTTCTAAAAACAGAAAGACGTTTTCCTTACGCAAAGGAGTGGTCTCACTCTTCACGAATTTATATCGCCCCAGTGAATGTTTGGAGTTGATTTCTAAAACGGTTAAGGTCTCGCAAACTCATCCGCAAGTCATTTGGACGACTCAATTTAATCTCGACCGAAGAGAGTTAATCAAATTGCATCAAACCAACTGTTTTGTGGCCGCTCAATTGAGGTTTGTGAGAGCCCCCTTTTGGTACCGTAGGGACGGGAAGTTGTATTTTGCCGATTTAAGATTTGAAACTGAAAGTCGGGATAATTTTTCAAAACTAGAGATTCCTGAAACAACTACCGATTGTCCTAAGCTTATACCTCCCTGGTCAGAGCCTAGGCGGGACTTGCTAAGTAATTAAAAAAAAACGACTAGCCCGACCCAGGTCAATCGGGTAGATCAAAGGGAGGCATTCAATATGGCAAAATGTTTTTTAATTGTGGGTAGTGTCTTTGGTTTTCTCTCAGTTGCGCTGGGGGCGTTTGGAGCCCACGCGCTGAAACAAAAGTTTAACGACTATCAAATGGGAGTTTTTCAAACTGGAGTTCAATATCAGTTTTTTCACACCTTAGCGCTTTTCTTAGTGGGAGTTCTTTTTTTAAAGAGTCCGGAAGTCTCGTTGCTTAAATATGCAGGCTATGCTTTTACTTTTGGGATTGTCATTTTTTCTGGGAGTCTTTACCTTTTAGCAGCAACTCAAGTCAAAGTCCTAGGGGCGATAACCCCTATAGGTGGAGTCAGTTTTTTGATCGGTTGGGCTATATTGGGCGTAGCCGTTTATAAATTTTTATAAGGGAGAAAAAATGCCGTCGATTGCAATTATTGGAGCAAGTCAGGATAGAAGCAAGTTTGGTAATAAAGCGGTTCGGGTGTTTTCTGATAAAGGTTACAAAGTTTATCCGATTCATCCCAAGTTGACTGAGATTGAAGGTCATAAAGTTTATTCGTCTATACTACAGGTTCCCGAAAAGGAACTTGATATGGTGAGTTTCTATCTGCCGCCTCCAGTGGGACTACAGGTCATCGAGGACGTCGCAAAGGTTAAGTGCAAGGAAGTTTGGCTCAATCCGGGATCTGAGAGTGATGAGTTAGTCGAAAAAGCTGAAAAGCTAGGACTCAACGTTATTCAAGCCTGCAGTATTGTTGGCGCCGGCGCCAGCCCCAGCCAATACTAGCCCTACCAAAAGGTATGGCTTTACTTTGGGTAGTTAGTTAAGAATCGCTACTTGAAACTGCTCGAGATTTTTAGTGTCCGCTACCTTTTAAGCTTAAAGGGAGACTGACACCGGATTTACCTTTGCCGACTGAGGTGTTAATGGGGATGTTTTGCTGGCACATGGGGCAGTTGGAGGGGGCCCATGTTTCAAGATTGACTTCTAAGAGAGAGAAAAGCTCCGGGACATTTCCAATTTGGCTTGCCGTCACAGCCCCTCGGTTGCAAAGGGCTGCGACACCGATGACATCGCAGGGAATCTGGCGAGCTGTTTCCACAACGCGTTTCACTGAAATCCCCGTAGTTAAAATGTCCTCGACGATGAGAACCCGCTTGTTTCGGATCAAATCGTCGTAGCCTCTTTTAATGACAAACGATTCTCCATCGCTAGATTTTTCTGCATAGACACCCAAGACCTCTCGTTGAGAGAGTTCGCTTAAGTGATGAGCAATCCACTGTGATAAAATGATTCCACCCAAAGCGGGGGCTAGAACGGCTTCAATCTGTAGTTTTTCAAAATGAAGAGCAATTTGTTGGCACAAAAGACTCGTTAGTGCTGTGTGAGGGTAAAGAGCATCCTTATTGACGTAAGCCTTTCCGTGTTTCCCGGATGTGTAGACGATATGGCTATCAAAAATAAAGGCCTTGGATTTAACAAAAAGCTGTTTGATTTCTTCTTGGGTTAGCAATTGAGAATCTCTTCTAAAATTTTCTTAGCAGCATCGACGGGTGTTCCAATTCCTCTCGGAGGGTTGGTGATTGGGCGACCTATTACCAAATGGGTTGCTCCGAGACTTATCGCTTGAGCCGGGGTTAAAATTCTTTTTTGATCATTGGCTTCAGCCCAGGAGGGCCGAATTCCGGGAGTAACTTTGAGTAGATTCTTTAAGTCAGAAAGTTGAGTCAAGAGCTCCAATTCTTGAGGAGAGCAAACAATACCATCGGCTCCTGCTTCCCTGGCATTTTGAGCAAACTGGATCACTTTTTCATGAGCAGGAGCTCCAAAGATTTGAGTCGATTCTGTTTCGCTAATGGAAGTAAGAACGGTAACCACCAAAAGTAAGGAGCTACCCTTATTGTCTGCAGCGGCTTTAATACTATCCAAACCACAGCTAGCATGAACGTTGAACATTTTGACGCCTAAACTTGAGACCGCTCTTGAGGCCGCTCCTACAGTATTTGGAATATCGTCAAATTTTCCATCGAAGAATATCTGCCCGCCTAATCGATGGATATAATTAATAACCGAGGGAGCCCCTTGGGAAGTAATAAGCTCCAAACCAACCTTGAACATTCCCACATGTTGTGAAAGAGCTTCAATGTAGGGAGTTGCTCTGGCGAGAGAGTCGACATCCAAAGCATAAATAATGTTCTCTTTAGTAGCCATACGCAAACGGTATACCGATAATTATTAGAGAAGCCAAGGTAACTCTTTTTTTTAGAGAAGTTCCTTTTTTTTCATCAAATCTCACCAAGGACTTCTTCGGAGTGTCCTTTGACTTTTACTTTATTAAAAACCTTCTCAATTTTTCCTTGAGGATTGATGATAAAAGTCGTTCGCTCAATTCCCATAAATTTTTTTCCGTAGAGGGATTTCTCTTTCCAAACACCATAGGCTTCACAGATTTCACCGCTTCCATCGGACAATAGGGGAAAGTTGAGTTCATATTTTTGACTAAATTTATTGTGCCTTTCGACAGAGTCTTTACTGACACCTATTATAACGGCTTTCGATTTTTTAAATTTAGTGGAGGCGTCTCTAAAGTCACAGGCCTCTTGTGTGCATCCTGGAGTCATGTCTTTCGGATAAAAATATAGGACAACGGTTTTTCCTTTAAAGTCTTTGAGGGAAACAACTTCTCCGTTGTCGCTGGGAAGAGAAAAACTAGGGGCTTTATCACCTGCTTTTAACATGTCACATCTCCTTTAAAAATTCATGTGGCAGGCAGTATAAAAAAGTTTAAAGCTTTGCTCAATCAATTTGAAGTTTAAGAGATTGGGATGGTTTAAGAAAATATTGGGTTGGATAGGGGTTTGTTTTTCCTACAAAATGAATGCATCGCATTATCTTGGGTGAATTAGAGACCTGCTCCCTTTAAGTGAGCTTTTTAAGAGGCTGGTCCGATATATTTTTTCTTAAATTGCAAAGACTTATAGAGGACCAAGGTTATAAGATTCGACAAGTTTTTTTTTGGAGTTTCATTTGATTATTCATCCCACTGTCAAACGGCCAATAACTTGCGCACCGTGCACGAACTTCATGGTCGTTTGAACCTCTTAAAAAGCCCACTTAAAGCGAGCAGGTATGTGAATTGGTAAGTCTAACCAACTTTTGACTGTAACTTGAAAGATGAGAGGAGTAATATTCCAATTCGGAGAGTGTTTTATGCAAGATTTAACAGCGGTTGAGGTCAAAAATCCTAAGCCAAGAAAAATTTGTTGGCATAATGTTGTCTACCTCGTAGCTAGTCCTTTAGTCGCGATCACTTTGGTTCCTTATTATCTCTACACTCAGGGGTTTGATTGGAGAATTTGGGTATTTACTTTGGTTTTGGGAATAGCGACTACGGTGTCCATCACTGGTGGGTACCATCGCTTGTTTGCCCATCGAAGCTATTCGGCCAGAGGATGGGTCAGATTATTTTATCTTTTGTTTGGAGGGGCCTCTTTTCAAGGTTCTATCTTAAAGTGGGCCACCGATCATCGCAGGCATCACCGCTATGTAGATACCGAAAAAGATCCCTATAATATCAACCAAGGATTTTGGTACGCCCACATAGGCTGGTTGATAGTGGATGATGACCCTAATTACAAAGACAAATTTGCTCAAGACCTTCTCGACGACAAATGGGTCTATCTGCAGCACAAATATTATCTGTGGTTTGCCTTTGGTGTCGGCGTGGTTTTCCCGACTCTAGTTGGGTATTGGATGGGTTCGATGTTAGGTGGATTTGCCGTCGGGGCTGCTTTGCGATTAGTGTTAACGAATCACTCCACTTTTTTTATCAATTCACTTTGTCATACATTAGGGCGTCAACCCTACAGTGATGAGCACTCAGCAAGAGATAGTTTTATTATGGCCTTTTTGGCCTTTGGGGAGGGGTACCATAACTTCCACCATCAGTTTCAGTCGGACTATCGAAATGGTATCCACTGGTATGATTGGGATCCAACAAAATGGGTGGTTAATATTCTATCGTATTTGGGTTCGGCGTATAATCTTAAAAAAATTTCTCAAGCCACTATTGTTAAAGCTCAAGTGGCGATGGAAGAAAGACGACTTATTCGAGAAGGAGTTCCGGCAGAGTCTATCCATCCTTTTCGCCTGAAAGTCGAAGAGGCCGGTAAGAAGTGGAAAACCTTGAGAGAGGATTACCTCGCCGTGAAGCTTGAAATGAGGCAAAATTACTTAGTAAGAAAAGCTGAAATGAAAGAAAAATACCAAGAGAAATTAAAAAATTTGAAAATAGAAATGAAACGAAGTCGACGAGAGTTTAAAACTGCCTGGCAATTGTGGATCGCTTATGCTCGTCATGCTCGAACCCTTGTTAGAGCCTGATAGTTTCATACCTGCTCCCTTTTGAGTGGACTTTTTAAGAGGTTCAAACGGCCATGAGGTTGGTTTAAGGCAGGGAATTTATTGGCCGTTTGACGATGAGGTGAATTATCAAATGAAACTCCAAGAAAACTTATCAAATCTTATAACCTTGGTCCTCTATAAGTTTTTACAGTTTAAGAAAATTCACATCGGACCAGCCTCTTAAAAACCCCACCCAAAGGAGCAGGCATGATAGTTTCCAGGGAACCCAAAATTTATGATAGCTTGATTTTTGATTTAGATGGAACTCTTTGGGATTCGACCTCGGCGTGTGCCAGTGCTTGGAATACCGCTCTAAAAAAAATCGAAATAGAACGTGAGACCCCTCTAACACCGGAGGATATCGGCCGGATGATGGGGTTTCCTATTGCTAAGATTTTCGAAAACTTTTTTCCTGACATGTCCGAGGAGCGTAGAGAGAGTGCAGCTAAGGCGTGTTTTAAAGAGCAGATTGAGATCATTCGGCAAAAAGGGGCTATTCTTTATCCGGGAGTTCAAAAAGGGCTATTTCAGCTATCTGAGAAATATCAACTATTTATCGTTAGTAATTGCCAACAAATCTATCTCGATACTTTTTTTCACCATTCCGGACTTAAAAAGCTCTTTAAAGACACCGAATGCCACGGCAATACGAAGCGCCCTAAAGGGGAAAATATTGGTCTGGTTGTGAAGAGAAATAGTTTACAAAAGCCCGTCTATGTAGGAGATACAGCAGGGGACCACGAGTCGGCAGTGATGGCAGGGGTACCCTATTTTCATGTTAATTATGGTTTTGGAATAACTTCAAAGCCATGTATGAAGTTTGATAATTTTGAAGAATTGGTCAGACACTTTTTAGAGCCTTGGCAAATATCATGATTCATTCTCTTAGCGTTTTAATCACTTATCACGATGAAAAAGAACTTCTGACCGAATGTTTGAAGTCTCTTCATGGACAACTAGATTCCTGCGATGAGATTTTAATCTACGATGATGCTTCAAAAGTCCCGCCGCAAAGATTCATTCCTAGAGGGATCAATGCTCGAGTTTTTCGCGAGGAGACTAATAAGGGGCCGGCTTTTGGCCGAAATTTTTTATTGAACAAAGCTCGTGGAGAATACGTTCACTTCCATGATGCCGATGATTGGTTTTTAGATAGCTGGGCCAGACGAATCCGTCGGGTTTTAATCACAAGTCCTTGTGACGCCATTTTCACTGAAGTTAAATCCTACCAAAAGGGACAACTTGTGAGCCCAGAGGTTTTGGGTCTTAAGAAAATCACAACTCCAGACAAACTTCTGCCTTTTTGTGTAGAGCATTTCATGTTGGTTCCTTCGGGAACTTACCGAAAAGATTTTGTTCAAAAAATGGGCGGATATCGAGAAGATCTTTGGCAATCGGAAGATTTTGATTTCCATATCAGACTTGCTAATCGCTCGCCTAAGTTTGAATTGATTTTAGATCCTTTGGTTTCCATTCGTTTACGGGAAGAGAGCCGTAGTCAAAAACGAGATGAAGCCTTAGGCGACGCAGTAAAGGCTTTGCAATTACTTCGCTCGGAGGTTCCTGTGAGTTTGCATCCTGTTTTAGCTGAGAAAGCCTCTAAGTTGGGTTCGGAACTTTTCGAACAGGGTTATCGCAAAGAGGCCAGAGAAGCCTTCCGTTTAGCCAAGCAACTTGGCCAACCGAGCTTTGATCACAAACCTTCCTTCTATAAGAAAGTTGCCGAGCACGGCGGACAGGAAATGGCCGAGTGGGTGGCGCTTCTTTATCGAAAAGTGGTTCCCGAAAAAACAAGAAAAGATTCAAGAAACAGAAGCGCAGCCAAACTCGAAAGGAGCCACTGATGAAAACCATTGCGGCCGTAGCTTGGGGAAAAGGACAGCCTTTAGAAGTTGAAGAGATCGACATCCAAGGACCGCAAAAAGGGGAAGTGCTCGTTCGAATCGTGGCCTCCGGGGTTTGTCATACCGATGCGTATACTCTTTCGGGTGCCGATCCTGAAGGGTTATTTCCTTGTGTTTTAGGTCATGAGGGGGCAGGTGTAGTCGAGGAGATTGGCGCTGGAGTCACTAGTGTTTCGGTCGGGGATCACGTGATTCCTCTTTATGTTCCAGAGTGCGGAGAGTGCAAGTTTTGTCGCTCGGGTAAGAGCAACTTGTGTAGTGCGATTCGAGTGACCCAAGGCAAGGGGCTTATGCCCGATGGGACCAGTCGATTTTCTAAAAACGGCAAAACCATCTCTCACTATATGGGGACTTCAACGTTTTCTAAATACACAGTTCTACCTGAGATCGCTGTGGCCAAAATCAATAAGGCTGCCGATTTGACGAAAGTGGGATTGTTGGGCTGTGGAATTACTACGGGAATTGGGGCTGTGCTCAATACGGCTAAAGTAACTCCCGGTAGTACTGTAGCTGTGTTTGGTTTGGGCGGAATCGGTCTAAGTGTGATTCAAGGAGCTGTGCTTGCCAAAGCTTCTAAAATTATTGCGGTTGATATTAACGAAGATAAATTTGCTTTTGCTAAGCAGTTAGGGGCCACCGATTTTATCAACCCCAAAAAATATGATCGACCCATTCAAGAAGTGATTGTGGAGTATACCGACGGGGGAGTTGATTATTCTTTTGAGTGCGTGGGGAATACTCAGTTGATGCGGTCGGCATTGGAGTGCTGTCATAAAGGTTGGGGAGAGTCGATTATTATTGGTGTTGCAGGGGCCGGACAAGAGATTTCAACCCGTCCTTTTCAATTGGTCACGGGAAGAGTTTGGAAAGGCAGTGCATTTGGAGGCGTTAAAGGAAGAACAGGAGTGCCTCAGTTGGTGGACAGATACATTCAAAAAGAGATCAAAGTCGATGAGATGGTGACTCATACAATGTCTATTAGCGAGATTAACCACGCCTTTGAACTGATGCACGAAGGGAAAAGTATTCGGTCGGTAGTGACCTTTTAAGGTTGTTGTCACATGTTGAATATAATCAGCACACATAAAGCTTTTGACGGTAAAGTCGGGTTCTTCTCTCATGCTTCAAAACTTAATGCCTGTACGATGAGGTTTTCGGTCTTTGTTCCAAAAGAGGCTGAAACTCAAGCCGTGCCGGTTCTTTACTGGCTGTCGGGCTTAACCTGCACGGAAGAAAACTTTACTATCAAAGCTAATGCTCAGAGGTTTGCTTCGCAGTTTGGAATTATGTTAGTTGCGCCCGATACTAGCCCGCGTGGAGAGGATATTCCTGGAAAGGGAGAAAGTTGGGATCTAGGGCAGGGGGCCGGGTTTTATGTCAATGCCACGCAAAGTCCTTGGTCTAAGAATTATCAAATGTACGATTATGTGACTCAGGAACTCCCCGAACTTATCGAGACAAACTTCAAAGTTATTCCCGACTGCAAAAGTATTTTTGGCCACTCTATGGGGGGCCATGGGGCTTTGGTCATCGGTATTCGAGAGTCTGAGCGATACCGTTCGGTTTCAGCTTTTGCTCCCATCACTCACCCTTGTTCGGTGCCGTGGGGAGAGAAGGCCTTTACGGCGTATTTAGGAGAGGACCGCAAAGCCTGGGAGGCTTACGATGCGACTCTTTTAGTTAAAAAACTGGGGTATGACAGGCCGATATTAGTGGATCAGGGGACGGAGGATCAGTTTTTAAAGACCTCGTTGCGCCCTGAAAATTTAGAAAAAGCCTGCGCTGAAGCTAATGTGAAATTGGAACTTCGTTATCAAAAAGGGTATGACCACAGTTACTATTTTATTAGTACCTTCATTCAGGACCATATCCGTTTCCATTCTAAATTTTTACTTTAAACCAAACTGATTCCATTGGCTTTCAAAGCGGGATTGGGAAATAGAAGTGAGCGTTCTTAGTTTTCCCGAAGAGAGTTGCTTAGCCATTTTGGAGGGGACAAGTTTACAGAGTCGTGAAAGCCCGCCTTGGATTCCTATTTCCATGCCGGCTAAGGCTCTGGCGTATCCTATAGGGTCTTTTAAATAGATCCAACCATCAACAAGCGCCTCAACGATAGAGCCTAGATCAAATTCGTCTAAATGGGGGCTTTGAGCGATCTGTTTTCCCCAATCATCAAAGAAAGGGCCTAGGGGAATGAGTAGAGAGGCGTGAGATCTTAAACATTTGGGTTTTCTCAGAGCAAAGTTACGGTGATTTTCGATAGCCATATACTGTCGATTTAAATGGCTTAGAGTCGGAAACGCTCCTTTTAAATGCGATGGGCTCTCGCGTTTGGCGAACTCTGTTCTTAAGAAGTCGTTCGGATCAAAGTTCCACAGTTCCATAACTCGAACCAAATCGCCTGCATTGTGAGCGATGACTGTGGCAGCTTTTAAGGCTCCAATGCCATCGCGGACTTCTCGAAATTGATTGAAAATAGAGAGCTCTCGATCCAGTTCCTTTAAAATCATTTCAGATAAAGCCTGGGCTCGTTCAGGGTGCCTTTTTCTTAATGCCCCATAGGCTGCAACTGAAATACTAAACCACTCTCCGTGGTGACCGCTTAAATAGTCATGAGTGATAGGGCTTTTCACCCCTCGGGCAGAAACGGGAGATGCATCCCAAGTTAATGCCTGTTCAACAACATCCACCATGGCAAATAGAAGATCCAGAGGAAGACCTGGGTGCCAAAGTCGAGAACGTATCTGATTATCAACATCGGTAGGGACAAACGTAGCAACCGTTCCCCAATGGGCAGAAACGCACAATTCAAAGTAAGTTGCATGGTTGAGTTCAGCTTCGGGAAACTTTTTAAGCCAGGCATCGGTATGGCGTAAAATTTTTAAGTAGCTTTGTTGAGGGGCTGAGGAAAGAGCTTCATTGAAAATAAAAGGGGCTGTGTTTTTGACGTGAGTCAGAAGGATCTGCGGTGAAATCCCTCTGGGAAATTCAGGTTCAGTCGGCGAAACTAGTTTTTCCCAAACTGACGGTATGGCAATTTCTTTGTCCATTTCCTTGGGGTTTTGCCACAGAATAGAAAAAGGTTCAATAAGGCTTAATTCAAATCTCGATGTGAAGTGATTTGGGATCTGACAGTTGAAAAAAAGTTGAGCAACTGTCAGATTTCTTAAAACTCGTTTTGAATACACACATGAGAAACTCTTTGAATGGGTGTCAAAAAATTGGACGGCAAAATTATAAGTTTCTGTTTTTATTATTTAATTTACCTTGTAGACCTTAAGTCTTAACTTCGGCCTCTTGATTGCAGACTATAAAAGTCAAAGATTTTCACTAAGGAAACTTAGATTAAGAATAGGAGACCCCCAATGAATCAGTTCTTAAAAAAACTAACTACGGTAGCTTTTACTTTAACCCTATTAGTCGGTTGCGGAATGTCGCCAGCGACTCGCAGGTCTTCAATCCCATCGACTACCAACTTTAATTTTGCTACGACTACGTCGACTTCGACTTCGAGCACGCTGCCTCCAACCCAAGACCCTACCTGTTCCTTACGTATCAATAACACTAATACATTTCCAGTTGCTGTGACTCCTCAATCCTCAGTGACTTATGAGGTCACTGTGAATGGGGGAGCTCTTAATCTGGCATTTAGTTTTGATAAAATTAAGATTCTTGATGATGAGTTCAGGACCTTTGTTGTGAGTTCAAACAATTCAAGAAAAGCGACTGTAACTGCGGTTTTCCCCTTCCAAAACCAAGCAGTCTATCCTGTGACGGCTTACGTTAATATCTCAGGGGCTTCGCCAATATTATGTAGCGGACAAGTTGGAATTAACTCATTAAATAGTTTACAGATCTCTGGGGCTGCACTTGTTGATACCTTTGAGACGGCAGTTTGGACAGCGAGTTTGCCAGGTCGCACTGACAGTATTTTCTATTTTGCCCAAGCCGAGTCCAATCCCGATGTTTCAGTGGAGGTCTTCGGTTCTACCATTTCTATCAGACAATCTTCATCTCAACGCTTTAGATATGTCTCACGAGAAGTTGTGATAAGAGTAGAAGCTAGAAACAATCAAGGTAATTTCATTGGTGCTACAACAAAAGTTCTCTACTTCTTACCTCGGGATCTTAATTGCCATATTTTTCAAGCTCCGAATGAGGTCAAAAGTGGCCAAAGCGTGAGTATTACAGCAGAGGCAGTTAACCCCTTTCTTCAACCCACTGGAGAGTCTTTGCAGAATGTGAAAATTGAGACCAATCAGCCCTACATAAATGCTGTGAGTGGTTTTGGAGCCTCGGGAGCCGTTCTAATCACTTTCCAATTGCCATCTGGGATCACAACAGCTCAGAGAGTTTCTTACAGGTTGCAATTGGCTAGTATCGCTGTCAGCCGAGAAACAAACACACTTCGCACCTGTTATACGGGTGACTTCTCAATCATTGTTAGGCCTTAACAGATTTAAGAATGGGAATTTTAGTCTACGACTCTCTCTCTAAACAGGAGGGAGTCGTTTTATCATTTGAGAAGAGACTTCAAGTAGTCGCTAAAATACTCTACAGTGTTGCTAGAGAGTGAAAGCTGTCGGTAAGAGATTTTAGA